>NZ_VFPU01000001.1:1275975-1594969 GCF_006716885.1 Ornithinimicrobium humiphilum | reverse complement strand
CCCCTTCAACCTCGGTCAGGGCGCGGCGCTGCAGACGGGGCTGCGCTACGTGCTCGAGGCGACGGACGCGGCATACCTCGTGACGTTCGACGCCGACGGCCAGCACCGCACCGAGGACGCCGCCGCGATGGTGCGGCGCGCCGAGGAGGAGGACCTCGCGGTCGTCTACGGCTCGCGCTTCCTCGACGACCGGACGCAGCCGGGGTTGCTGAAGAAGCTCGTGCTCAAGGCGGCGGTCTTCCTCACCAACCAGCAGACGGGGGTGCGCCTCACCGACGCCCACAACGGGCTGCGGGTGATCCGTCGCGACGCCGCCGAGCAGCTGGACCTGCGCCAGAACCGGATGGCGCACGCCACCGAGATCGTGCTGCAGCTCGGGCGGACCGGCCTGCCCTGGGCCGAGCACCCGGTGCACATCATCTACAGCGACTACAGCAAGGCCAAGGGTCAGTCGCTGATCAACTCGGTCAACATCCTCGTCGACACGCTGCTGAAGTGAGGGAGCGACCGCCATGCTCGACCAGCCCCTGATCAAGATCGTCCTGCTGCTGGCCGTCGTCGTCATCACGGCGATGCTCAACCGGTCGACCGCCGACTCGCGCCACCAGGCCGTGCGGCGGCTGCTGCTCATCGCGTTCGTGATCCTCGCCGCGATGGCCGTGCTCTTCCCGCGGCTGCTCACGCAGGTCGCGCAGTTCCTGGGCGTCGGGCGTGGTGCCGACCTGCTGCTCTACGGCCTGACGGTCTTCTTCCTCGGGTATGTCGCTTCCTCCTACCGGCGCATGCGTCACATGGAGCAGCAGGTCACCACGCTCGCTCGCGAGCTGGCGCTGCGGGCGGCGATCCACGACGCGCGGGAGCACCCGAGGCCGGGTTCTGGGGAGACGCAGGGCGACTGACGTCGGCCGGAGGCGGCCTCCTCGGACGTGATCCTCCTCAGAGGTGGCGGCGGAGGGTCTCGTAGACCTCGCGGCCCTGGGCGACGACGATCCCCCTGGGGCGGCAACGCGGCGTGTAGGGCTCCCCGTCCGTCGTGCCGACGTGGCCGCCGACCTCGGTGACCATGAGCGAGCCGGGCGCGTGGTCCCAGGGCATCGTGCCGCTGTAGACGATCGCGTCACAGGCCCCGGTCGCGACCTTGGGGTAGTCGACGCCGCTGCAGACCCAGGTGAGCGTGAGCGGCCCGGTCTCTCCGAGCATCGACCCGATCATTGTCCGGGTGGAGGTGCGGACGTCCCAGTCGCGCGGGTCCGTCGAGGGCGCGCGAAGGTCGGGGACCCGATCGCCGTTGCACCAGAGCCCGGCCCCGCGCTCGGCGACGAAGGCCGTCCGGTGCTGGGGCTGCCAGATCCAGGCCCGGACCGTCTCGCCGTCGCGGACCTCGGCGGCCATGACCGCGTGGTCGGGCGAACCGTGGACGAAGTTGCGGGTGCCGTCGACCGGGTCGACCGTGAAGGCGTGGTCGGCGGCCCGGAACTGCTCCAGCAGCGAGGCGTCCTCGGCGTAGGCCTCCTCCCCCAGGACCAGCGCGTCGGGGTAGGCCGCGCGCAGCGCCGCGGTGATGAGCACCTCGGCCTCACGGTCGGCGATCGTCACCCAGTCGCCCGGGTGGGTCTTGGAGGTGATCTCCCCGTCCTCGAGCGCCCTGAAGCGCGGCGTGATCACCTCCTCGGCGGTGTCCTGCAGGAGGGTGAGCACGGCGTCGGTGTCCATCGGCACGGCACCAGCGTGTCATGAGGGGACGGGGCAGAAAAATGCGTTGCGCGCCGGCGCGCACCCCGGGCACGCTCGTGCCCTCGACCAACGCACCGGCAGACGGCCGGCGCCCGGAGGAAGGAGGCCGCAGATGTTCGTCGCTGTCCGCAGCCTGCCCACTGCACCGTTCTTCCCTTCCTCCAGGAGCACCGTTGACCCTCTCGCACGAGCACCCCACAACGGGTGACCTCGACCTCTTCTTCACCTTCGACTACGTCCCGCTCGACCAGCCCGAGGTCGCGACCCCGGACCGACGCCCCACCACCTGGTGGGACGTCGAGCGCGGCGACCGCGGCCCCGAGCCACGCCCCGACTGGGTGGTGGTCGACGCGGGCGCCGTCGACACCGAGCTCGGCATCCTCAAGACCGGCAAGGAGGCGGACGTCTTCCTGCTGGAGCGCGCCGCCGAGCTGACCGGGGAGGCGTGCCTGCTCGCGGCGAAGCGTTACCGCGACGCCGACCACACCTCCTTCCGACGCAGCGCCCTCTACACCGAGGGCCGCGGGGTGCGCCGCAGCCGCGACCAGCGAGCGCTCGCCAAGGGCACCACCTACGGCCGGCAGGTCGCCTCGGGCATGTGGGCCCGCGCCGAGTGGACGGCCCTGTGCGCCGCCTGGGCGGCGGGTGTCGCCGTGCCCTATCCGGTGTGCGTGCAGGGGACCGAGCTGCTGCTGGAGTTCGTCGGGACGCCCGACGGCCTGGCCGCACCACGGTTGGCCCAGACCCGGCCGGCGGACGACCTGCTGGACCACGCCTGGCACCAGGTCCGGGAGATCGTGCTCGGCCTGGCCGGGCTCGGCTGGGCGCACGGGGACCTCAGCCCCTACAACCTGCTGCTGCACGACGAGGTCGTCGTCGCCATCGACCTGCCGCAGGTGGTCGACCTGGTGGCCAACCCCTCGGGCCCCGAGCTGCTGCACCGCGACTGCTCGGTCGTGGCGGCGTGGTTCGGGGCCCGGGGGCTCGAGGCCGATGGCGAGGCGCTCTTCGCGGAGGCCCTCGCCGAGGCCCTCTAGCCGGTCAGGCGAGCTCGGCCGTCAGCGTGATCTCGGTGCCGGCGAGCGCCTGGGAGACCGGGCAACCCGCCTTGGCCTCCTCGGCGATCCGCTGGAAGTCCTCGGCGCTGATGCCGTCGACCTGGCCCCGGACCGTGATGTGGATGCCGGTGATGCCCTCGCCTCCGACGAACGAGACGTCGGCGCGGGTGTCGAGCTGGGTCGGCGGGGTGCCGAACTTGTCGAGCATGTTGGAGAAGGCCATCGAGAAGCAGGCCGAGTGCGCTGCGCCGATGAGCTCTTCGGGGTTGGTCGTGCGCTCACCGTCCTCGGTGCGGCCCTTCCAGGTCATCTCGAAGCTGCCCAGTCCCGAGGTCTCCATGCGGGTGGTGCCAAAGCCCTCGAACAGGCTGCCCTGCCAGGTCGTGCTCCCCGTGCTCACCTTCGGTGCCATGCGTGCCTCCTTCGGCTGCGGCCGGGCCGTCCGGCCGTCCCGGACCATCCTGCCGCGCGCCCTCGGCGCCCGCCACAGCACCGGACGGGTCGACCCACCGGAGTGGAACCCGCCGACCGGCCCTGCGGCTCACGACAGCGCGGCGACCGCCTCCACGTCCGCGGCGAGGTCGCGCTCGAGACGCTCGCGCTGCGCCGCGTCGAGCTCCAGCTCGGCGATCCCCTTCCGGGTGGCCTCGACGACCGTCTGCGCCTGCTCGGCGCGGATCAGCCCCAGCCGCAGCGCGTGCGCGGCCGCACCCGCATAGGTGTCGAAGGCGTGCACGCCGTCCTGGGCGAGCTCGGCCCTGGCCTCGCGGGTGAGGTCGGTGACGTTGTGCAGCAGCGTGGCCACGATGTGGTCGGGGTCGCGCCGGTGCATCTCGGCGCCGACCTGGGCGTCCGCCTGGCCGCTGTCCCCGATGAACACCATCCGGCACTCGGGGAAGAGCTGCCGGTCCCGGTCCATGTTGAGGATCTTGCGGTCGGCCATCCGGGCCTTGGTGTGGAGGTTGAGGATCGAGCCGCCCATCACCGAGTGCGGTGGAAGCCCGAGGGTGGACAGGTCGTTGCGGGTGTAGCGCTCGACGAGCCCCCGCGGGCCGCCCGGCCGGGCGGTGACGAAGGTGAGGTCGCCGGCCCGGTTGGGCTTCTCGGCGGCACCGTCGTCGAGGGCCTGCAGCAGCTCGACCACCCCGGGGTAGATCGTGCCCCGCGGGTAACGGTCGTCGTGGATCGCGCACTTGACGGTGTCGTCGATGTCGCACAGCACCCGCAGGTCGGAGTTCGGGTCGACGTGCGCCTGCTCCGCGAAGTGCTCGAGCAGCGTCTCACGCAGGTCCTCGTCGATCTCCTCGAAGACGAGGTGCTCGAGGTCGTGGTGGTCGCGGGTGGAGTTCAACCGGTACTTCAGGTCGTGGAAGGCCGTGCCCGTGCGGCTGAGCAGCACCTCGGTGATCAGCTCCTGGTGCGTGCGGGGCGTCGGCCCGACGTGGAGCGCGGCGAGGAGCACGGCGAGCGACTCCAGCGACAGGGCGTCGCGGCGCTCGCGCAGCAGCAGGGTCATGAGCTGGGTCCGGTTGTCCGGCCCCCACACGTGGTTGTCGACGTCCCCGATCAGGTCGTCCACGTCGAGGTCGGCCAGCACGTCGTCGAGCTCCTCCGGCGGGGCGCTGCGCAGGATCTCGATCACCTGCGCCTCGGCCTCGGCGTCGGTGCGCCAGCCGTCGGTGAGGTCGATGATCTGCTGGGCACGGGGGTGCATCGGGCTCCTTCGGGGCCGGGCGGCGGGCGGGGGTCGCGAGGTGGGCTCAGCGGGCGACGTTTAGCGCGCCGGCGAGCACGGTGACCCGGGCCCTCACGATATCGGGGACCACGTCGCCGTCGACCTGGGCGAGCACCGGCTCGGGCGACTCCACCACGAGCGTCCGCCCCGACCGGTAGCGCAGCGCCGGGTGGTCGTGCGGCGCCACCCGCCCGGTCCCGGTCGCAGCGATGCGCGCCCAGTCGGCCAGGTTGCGTGGCGAGACGAGTACGGTGTGCAGCTCTCCGTCGTCGAGGGAGGCGCCCGGCACCACCCGCATCCCGGCCGGCAGCCGGGCCGCGTTGACGGCCAGCAGGCTCCACAGGGGGCCGGCGTCGACCGGCTCCCCGTCGAGGGCGAGGCGCAGCGCATGACCGGGGCTCCCCAGCCGTCCGAGACCGGGCAGCAGGTAGGCCAGCCAGCGCAGCCCCGCCTTGGCGCTCGGTCGCACCGCAGCGAGCGTCGCCGCGTCGTGCCCGAGACCCGCGAGGACCAGGAAGGGATGGTCGGCCGCTTCTCCCCCGGGCCCCTCGAAGCGGGCGTGCCCCAGGTCGGTCGGTCGCCCCGCGCCGGTCACGGCCAGCCGGGCTGCGCGGCGGACGTCCGCGACGGGCAGCAGCGCGCTGCGGGCGAAGAGGTTGGCGGTGCCGGTCGGCACCACGCCGAGCGTTGGCCGGGCAGGACCCACCCGGGCGTCGTCACCGTCGTCCGGTGACCGCTCCCCCAGAACGCCCGCCACCAGGCGCACCGTGCCGTCACCGCCGGCGACCACCACGCGCTCGACCCCGGCCTCCCGGGCCTGCCGGGCCTGGGCCCCGCCGGGTTGCTCGACGGTGGTGGGCAGGATCCACGGATTCCCCAGCCCGGCGTCGCGCGACGCGTGGGTCACCGCCTCGACGGCCGTTGCGGACGCACGCGAGACAGGGTTGACGACGAGCGCGACGCGGGGCGTCGGAGCCACGCCAGGCCTCGGCTCAGGCGGGGGCGAGGCGGGCGACGAGCGAGGTGGCGACGGAGTCGGCGGTGAGACCGACCCGCTCGAGGACCTGGTCACGCGACCCGTGGTCGAGGAACTGGTGCGGCAGGCCGTAGGCGTGCACCGGCACGGTCAGACCCGCCTCGGAGAACGCCTGGGCGACGCGGTCGCCCACACCACCCACGAGTCCGTCCTCGACCACGGCGACGGCCCCGGCCGAGCGCGCCAGGTCGACCAGGTCGGGGCTCACCGGGAGCACCCAGCGCGGGTCGACGACGCGCACGCTGCGGCCCTGGGCCTCCAGCTTGTCGGCGACCTCGAGGGAGGTGGCGGCCATCGAGCCGACCCCCACGAGCAGCAGGTCGACGGGCTGCCCCGCCGCGCCGGCCTCGTCCCCCGATTCGTCCGCCGCCCCCTCGTCGGCGCCGAACGCGGGCATCGGGTCGCGCAGCACGTCGACCCCGCCCACGGTGCGCACGGCCTCGAGCGGGGCACCCACGGTGCCCTTCGGGAAGCGCACGACGGTCGGGGCGTCGTCGACGGCCACGGCCTCGCGCAGGGCGAGCGCGACCTGCTGGCCGTCACGGGGCGCGGCCACGCGCACCCCGGGGACGAGGCCGAGCAGGCGCAGGTCCCACATCCCGTTGTGGCTCGCGCCGTCGGTGCCGGTGACGCCCGCGCGGTCGAGGACGAAGGTCACGCCCTGCCCGTGCAGCGCGCAGTCCATGAGCAGCTGGTCGAAGGCCCGGTTGAGGAAGGTCGCGTAGACGCAGACGACGGGGTGCAGGCCGGTGAACGACAGCCCGGCCGCCATGGTGACGGCGTGCTGCTCGGCGATCCCGACGTCGAAGACGCGGTCCGGGAAGCGCTCGGCGAAGGGCTGCAGCCCGACGGGGATGAGCATGGCCGCGGTGAGCGCCACGATGTCGTCGCGCTCCTTGCCCAGCCGCACCAGCTCGTCGCTGAACTCGTCGGTCCAGCTGCGCCCGGAGAGCTCCAGCGGCAGGCCGGTCTCGGGGTTGATCTTGCCGACGGCGTGGAAGCGGTCGGCCTCGTCGGCCGTCGCCGGGTCGTAGCCGTGCCCCTTCTCGGTGATGGCGTGGACGAGCACGACGCCGCCGAAGTCGTGCGCGCGGCGCAGCGCCGTCTCCATGGCCTCCACGTCGTGGCCGTCGACCGGGCCGAGGTACTTCAGGCCGAGGTCCTCGAACATGCCCTGCGGGCTGACGATGTCCTTGAGGCCCTTCTTCATGCCGTGAAGGGTCTCGTAGACCTGCTTGCCCACGACCGGCGTCCGGTTCAGCTGCCGCTTGCCCCAGGACAGCATGTTCTCGTAGCCCGGCTTGGCCCGCAGCGAGGCGAGGTAGTCGGCCATCCCGCCACGGGTGGCGGCGTAGGAGCGCTCGTTGTCGTTGATGACGATGATGAGCGGCAGGTCGCGGTTCTCGGCGATGTTGTTGAGGGCCTCCCACACCATGCCGCCGGTGAGCGCGCCGTCACCGATCACCGCCACGGTGTGCCGGTCGCTCTCGCCGCGCAGCCGCCGGCCGTTGGCGATGCCGAGGGCCCAGGACAGCGAGGTCGAGGCGTGGGAGTTCTCGATGACGTCGTGGTCGGACTCCGCCCGCGACGGGTAGCCCGAGAGGCCGCCCTCCTTGCGCAGGGTCGAGAAGTCGTGGCGCCCGGTGAGCAGCTTGTGGACGTAGCCGATGTGACCGGTGTCGAAGAGGATCGTGTCGCGCGGGGAGTCGAAGACCCGGTGCAGCGCGATGGTCAGCTCGACGACCCCCAGGTTGGGGCCGAGGTGGCCACCGGTGCGGGAGACGGAGTGGATCAGGTAGTCGCGGATCTCGTCGGCGAGGACGTCGACCTGGGACGGCGTCAGCCGCTTCAGGTCGCTCGGCCCGCTGATGGTGCGCAGGAGTGCCACGGCTCTCGCCCTCTCGTCGTCTCGACCACGTCCGCGCGACGCACCGTCAAGGACCACGTCACGAACCCCGCCAGTGTAGGTGCCGGACGCTGAGGAGTCGCTGTGCACGCTCAGGAACGGAGGGGCGCCCGCAGGCGCAGCGCCTCGAGCAGCAGCCCGGCCGCCCGGTGCGCCGCGCGCAGCCGCAGCCCCTCGCGCGCCAGCGAGTCGAGCACGTCGGCGAGGCTGCCGGGAGGCAGCAACGGACCGAGCTCCGGACGCACGTCGCGCCAGGCGCCCCGCATCGCCTCCAGCTGGGCCTCCAGGTGGCGGGTCGCGACCCACGCCAACGCGGCCGGGTGCCGACGCCAGGCGGCGTAGGCGCGGTAGTCGGCCGGGCACTGGTCGAGCAGCCACGACACCGCCGCCTCCTCCCACCCGGGCACCCCGGCCGGGGGCACCCGGTCCGGCCAGCCAGGAGGTCCGCTCATACGAACAAGTGTACGACTGTCCCACCCACGGGCATGACCTTGATCACATTGGCAAGACCCGACTGTCGTTAATGCTCACGACTGTGGTTAGGCTTGCCTCACTGTCACCGCCGACCCCCACTTTCTCCGGAGGCCATACCCGCATGCGTGCACCCGCCCTGATCGCCCTCGCCGTCGCCGGCTCCCTGACCCTCGCCGCCTGCGGGTCCGACGCCGACACCGGCACGGAGGCCGAGGCCGCCGACACGACCACCATCGAGGTCGAGGACAACTTCGGGACCCACACCATCACGGTGCCCCCGCGCTCGGTCGTCGCGACCGACAACCGCACCTTCGAGACGCTGGACGCCTGGGGCGTCGAGCTGACCGCCGCCGCGGTCGCCCTCATGCCGAGCTCGATCGGCTACAAGACCGACGACTCGATCATCGACCTGGGCACGCACAACGAGCCCGACCTCGAGGCCGTCGTCGCCGCCGAGCCCGACGTCATCCTGGCCGGCCAGCGCTTCGCGCAGTACCGCGAGGACTTCATCAAGCTCGCGCCGGAGGCCGCCGTCCTCACGCTCGACCCGCGCGAGGGCGAGGACCTCGCCGAGGAGCTCAAGCGCCAGACCACGATCCTGGGCTCGATCTTCGGCAAGGAGTCCGAGGCCGAGGCGCTCAACGCCGACCTCGACGCCGCCATCGAGCGCGCCCGCGCCGCCTACGACCCGGCCGACACCGTCATGGCCGTCATCACCTCCGGCGGCGAGATCGGCTATGTCGCCCCGGGCGTCGGCCGCACCCTCGGCCCGGTCTTCGACATCCTCGGCATGACCCCGGCCCTCGAGGTCGAGGGCAGCGAGGACCACCAGGGCGACGACATCTCGGTCGAGGCGATCGCCGCCTCCAACCCCGACTGGATCCTCGTCATGGACCGTGACGCCGCCGTCTCCGCCGACGACCCGGCCTACACCCCGGCCGCCGAGGTCCTCGAGGACAGCGAGGCGCTGGCCAACGTCACCGCGGTGAAGGAGGACCGGATCGTCTACCTGCCCGCCGACACCTACACCAACGAGGGCATCCAGACCTACACCGAGTTCTTCAACACCCTGGCCGACGCCCTGGAGGCCGCGGCCCGCTGAGCCGGTAGGGTCGCGGGGCTCCGCACGCCGGAGCCCCGCGGCCGCACGGCCCGCCCGACCGCCCTCCCCGAAGGCCTCGTGTGACGACCACCACGTCCCCCCGCCCGCCGCAGACCCGGCGGCGGCTGTTCGACCCCAAGCTCCTCCTCGGCATCGCCGGGGTGGGGCTTCTGCTCGTGCTGTCCCTCCTCACCGGCGTCTACGACATCTTCGGCGCCGAGGACGGCGCCCAGATGTTCGCGATCACCCGGATCCCCCGCACCATCGCCCTGGTGCTGGCCGGCGCCGCCATGGCCATGTGCGGCCTGGTCCTGCAGCTGCTCACCCAGAACCGCTTCGTCGAGCCCACCACGACAGGCACCACCGAGTGGGCGGGCCTGGGCCTGCTCGCGGTCATGATCGCCATGCCGGACGCCAGCATCCTCACCCGGATGATCGGCGCGGTGGTCGCGGCCTTCGTCGGCACGATGGTCTTCTTCCTCTTCCTGCGCCGGGTGTCGCTGCGCAGCTCGCTCATCGTGCCGATCGTCGGCATCATGCTCGGCGCGGTGGTGGGCTCGATCTCGACCTTCATCGCGCTGCAGACCGACATGCTGCAGAGCCTGGGCGTCTGGTTCGCCGGCAGCTTCACCTCGGTGCTGCGCGGCCAGTACGAGGTCCTCTGGGTCGTCGCCCTGGTCGTCGTCGCGGTCTTCGTCGCCGCCGACCGGTTCACGGTCGCGGGCCTGGGCGAGGAGATCGCCACCAACGTCGGCCTCAACTACAACCGCATGGTGCTCATCGGCACCGCCCTCATCGCCGTCGCGACCGGGGTCGTCACGGTCGTCGTGGGCAACCTGCCCTTCCTCGGCCTCATCGTGCCCAACGTGGTCTCGATGGCCCGGGGCGACGACCTGCGCAGCAACCTGCCGTGGGTGTGCCTGCTGGGCATCGCGATCGTCACGGTCTGCGACCTCGTGGGCCGCACGATCATCGCGCCCTTCGAGGTGCCGGTCTCGCTGATCCTCGGCGTCATCGGCGCGGTCGTCTTCATCACCCTGCTCCTGAGGCAGCGTCGTCGTGGCTGAGGCGACCATCTCCCCCACCGCGCCGGCCCGCCGCCGCGAGTCCGGCCCGCTGCCCGGCCCCCACGCCCGGCGGCGCTACGCGCTCGTCCTCCTCGGTCTGCTGACGCTCGCGCTGCTCCTCGGCGGCGGTCTGCTGACCTGGGACAACCCGATGCCCTACGGCACCCCCGGTTTCTGGCGGATCGCCGAGATGCGGGCGACGAACATCGTGGTCATGGCGGTCGTCGCGATCTGCCAGGCCGTCGCCACGGTGAGCTTCCAGACCGTGACCAACAACCGCATCCTCACGCCCTCGATCATGGGCTTCGAGTCGCTGTACGTCGCCGTGCAGACCAGTGCCGTCTACCTGCTGGGCGTCTCCGGAGTCGTGGTCCTCGCCGGGCTGCGGCAGTTCGTCCTCATGGTCGTGCTCATGGTGGTGCTCTCGCTGCTGCTCTACGGCTGGCTGCTGTCCGGGCGCTACGGCAACATCCAGGTGATGCTGCTCATCGGCATCATCCTGGGCGCCGGCCTCGGCTCGGTGTCGACGTTCATGCAGCGTCTGCTCAGCCCGAGCGAGTTCGACGTCCTCACCGCCCGGCTCTTCGGCTCGGTGAGCAACGCCGACCCCAGCTACCTGCCGGTGGCGATCCCGCTGTGCCTCGGGGCCTCGCTGCTGCTCTGGCTGGGCTCGCCCCGCCTCAACGTGCTGGCGCTGGGCAAGGAAACCACGCTCAACCTCGGGCTCAACCACCGCTTCGAGACCATGCGCGTGCTCTTCCTCGTCTCGGTGCTGATGGCGACGTCGACCGCGCTCGTGGGTCCGATGACCTTCCTCGGCTTCCTCGTGGCCACGCTGGCCTACCAGTTCGCCGACACCTACGACCACCGGCGTATCTTCCCGGTGGCAGCGCTGACCGGTTTCGTCGTCCTCGCGGGCGCCTACTTCGTCATGCGCAACATCTTCTACGCCCAGGGCGTGGTGTCGATCATCATCGAGCTCGTCGGGGGCTCGGTGTTCCTCTACGTCATCCTCAGGAAGGGACGACTGTGATCCGCCTGACCTCGGTCCGCAGGGACTACAGCGACGAGGTGTCCATCGGCCCGGTGGACCTGGAGATCCCCCGTGGCGGGATCACCGCGCTCATCGGCCCCAACGGCGCCGGCAAGTCGACGCTGCTGACGATGATCGGCCGCCTCCAGGGGCTCGACGACGGTGTCATCGAGGTCGCCGGCTACGACGTCACCCGCACCGCCTCCGGCGACCTGGCCAAGATCCTGTCGATCCTGCGCCAGGAGAACCACTTCATCACCCGTCTGACGGTGCGCCAGCTCGTCGGCTTCGGCCGCTTCCCCTACACCAAGGGGCGCCTGACGGCCGCGGACGAGGAGATCATCAGCCAGGCCCTCGGCTTCCTCGAGCTCGAGGACCTCGAGGGTCGCTACCTCGACGAGCTCTCCGGCGGCCAGCGCCAGCGCGCCTACGTCGCGATGGTGCTCGCCCAGGACACCGAGTACCTGCTGCTCGACGAGCCGCTCAACAACCTCGACATGCGCCACGCCGCGGCCACCATGGGCCTGCTCCGCCGCGCGGCCGACGAGCTCGGCAAGACCGTGGTCGTCGTGCTCCACGACATCAACTTCGCCTCGGCCTACGCCGACCACATCGTCGCCATGCGCGACGGGCAGGTCGTGGCGCTGGGCTCCCCCGCCGAGATCATGCACCGCACCGTGCTCCAGCAGGTCTTCGACATGGACATCCACGTCCAGGACCTGCACGGTATGCGGCTCGGCATCTTCTGGACCCCGGGCGCCCCGGTGCCCACCGCCCCGCCCGTCGGCCCGGGCGCTCTGACCGAGCCCGTGCTCGAGGCCGAGCTCGAGCGCCCCACCCACCCCGTCCCCGCAGGAGAGCAGCAGCGATGACCGACACCACCACCCTCGACGTGACCCGCACCGCACTGGTGGCGACCGACACCCCTGCCCGCTGGGCCAAGCAGCTCGCCTCGCACCTGGGCCGCCCGGGCAAGATGACCGTGGAGGAGACCGACCGCGGCCCGCAGCTGGCCATGGCCTTCGACGACCAGCAGGCGACCTGCCTCATGGACACCACGGCCGCGGACACCCTGGGTCTGCACGTCGCCAGCTCCACCGAGGAGGCCGCCGAGCGCATGACCCGCGTCGTCGGCAGCCACCTGGAGCGCTTCGGCGCCAAGGTCGGCCTCACCGTCACCTGGGGCTGAGCCCTCCCGCCGGACGGTGGGGCACGACCCCTCTGGCCGGCCCGTGCCGGGCGGGTCGGTCGACGCCCGGCTCACGGCAGGCCGCGGTGCTCCGACCACAGCTGGCCCGCCCGCCGCGCCCCTTCCTCGACCAAGGCCCTCAGCTCGGGCCGGTCGGGCACGCGGAACGACGTGTAGGCCCCGCGCCCGCCCGCGGTCGGCCGCCCGTAGGCCTTCGCGGCCAGCCCACCGTCGGGCAGCAGACGCACGTTGAGCGAGCTCAGCTCGAACTCGACACCGCGACGTTCGTCGGTCCACCGGAGGTGCTCGGGGACCGTGACGTTGATGGCGAGGGCCGAGACGACGACCTCGGCAGCCTCGCCGGTCGGCTCATCGGGTACAGCATCCATGCCCCGATGCTGGCACGCGGCCGGGCGCCCCGTCAGGCGAAGCCGTGGCGGGCCAGCGGCCCGCCGAGCTCCCGCTCCTCGTAGGCCAGGTGCGACAGCAGGGTGTCGGTGAGCAGGTCGACGCTGCGCCCCAGCTCGTCCAGGGCCCTCCGCCCGTGCTCGCCGTAACCCTCCTCGTCGGCGAGCGCCACGAGGGCCCGGTCGAGCTGGTCGAGGACGTCGGCGATCACCTCGTGCTCCTCGTGCAGCCTGTCCAGCACGGGTCCCACCGTGGGCTCGGCCCGCCGCAGGTGCGGGAAGACCGAGCGGTCCTCCAGCGTGTGGTGGCCGGTGACGATGCGGCAGTAGGACTGGCAGAAGGCACCGAGCGTCCAGGTGTTCTGGCGCATCGCCATCGTGTTGATGACCGAGCGGGCCTGACCGACCTCGAGGTGCCCCGCCCGCACCTGGTCCACGATGTCGCGGACCCGCGCCAGCTCGCCCCGCAGGTGGTCGTGGATGTCGACCAGGTGCTGCGGCGCCGCGAGCTGCTGCGCGGTGTATGCCGTGGGCGCGCCGGGCGGCTCCGGAGCGGTCGGGCGCGCGGCCTCGTCCCACTCGAGCTCGCCGGTCAGGCGGGTGCCGTCGTCCGGGGTCGGCCGGAAGACCGACCCGGCCTGGGTCACCCCGGCGGCGGGGATGCCCGCACCACCGGGAGCACCCGCTTCGCCGGAGGCGCTGGCACCACCGGAGGCGATCGCGCCACCGGCAGCACCGACATCGATCTGCTCCTGAGCACCACCCTCGACCTCGTCGACCTCGGTCGCCGCGGCCCGCTCCCGCCCGGCCGAGACCAGGTCGCGCACCATCGGCCCGACCTCCTCGCCGAACACCCGCACCGCGCGCGCGTCGTCGGTGGCCAGGATGAAGGTCGACATCCCCTCGCCCAGCGCCAGCCCGGCCAGCTGCTCGGCCCAGTCAGCGGGCGTCCCGTGCAGGCCGCCGCGGCCCGAGGCCGGGCCGAAGGTGCCGTGGACGTTGTAGAGCCGCACCACGTCCTGCGGGGCGCGACCTGCCTTGCGGGCAGCCTCGTCGATGCGGGCGTTGGCCTCGGCGAGACGCTCCGGCGGCAGGTAGCCCATGCTCGGCAGCCAGCCGTCGGCCAGCCGGCCGGTGACCCGCTGCATGCGGGGCCCGTAGGCGCCGATCCAGATCGCCGGCTCCCCCGCCGGGGCGGGGCCGGAGTGCAGACCACGGATGCGGTAGTGCTCCCCGTCGACGCGCACCGCGCCCTCTCCGCGCCAGACCTGCCGGACGACGTCGATCGCCTCGACGAGCGCGTCGACGGCCTCGCCCGGCGTCCGGCGCGGGCCACCGGCCGCCGCGATCGCGTCCCAGAACGCCCCGGTTCCCAGACCCAGGTCGGCACGACCGCCCGACAGCAGGTCGAGGGTAGCGACGGCGCGGGCGAGCACGACCGGCTGGTGCAGCGGCAGGCTGGCCACGTTGGGACCGACCCGCACGCTCGTGGTGCGGGCGGCGATCCACGACAGCAGCGTCCAGCTGTCGACCTGCCGGGCGTTGTAGGGGTGGTCCTGGACCGTGACCAGGTCGATCCCCGAGGTGTCGGCGACCTCGGCCAGCGCGACCGCGCGTTGCGGGTCGGCCGCGTCGGGCGTGGGGAAGATGCCGAGCCGGATGTCGTGGCCGTAGTCGGTCATGGCTCCAGAGCCTGCCAGGTCAGGAGCCGGCGACGGTGACCCGGATGAGGTTGGCCCACGGGTCCTCGAAGGAGACCGTGCGGCCGTCGTCGGCTGCCTGCACCCCGTAGTGGCGCATCCGCTCGGCGAGCTCCCCCACGTCGTCACCGGTCGGCAGCTCGATGTCGACCTGCCCCAGGCCCAGGGTGGGGAACCGGCGACCGGCGCCACGGCTGTTCCAGACGTTCATGGCCATGTGGTGGTGGTATCCGCCGGCGCTGACGAAGAGCGCCTGGTTGCCCAGCTCGGCGGTGGTGTCGAAACCGAGGCGGTCGACGTAGAACTCCTTGGCGGTCCGGGTGTCGCCCACCGACAGGTGCACGTGCCCGACCTCGGCGTCGCTCGTGCCCGGCTCCTCGAGCGCCTGCGGCGTGAGGTGCTGGCGGAGGAAGTCGTTGGGGTCGAGGTAGAGGGTCGCCATCTCGACCTGGCCGTGCACCCAGCTCCACTGCGTGCGGTCGCGGTCCCAGTAGAGCTCGATGCCGTTGCCCTCGGGGTCGTCGAGGTAGAACGCCTGGCTCACCAGGTGGTCGGCGCTGCCGGTGAAGCGCTGCGGCGCCTTCTGCGCGACGGAGGCGAGCACGGCGGCCAGGTCGGTCTGGGTCGGGAAGAGGATCGCGGTGTGGAACAGGCCGGCCGAACCGGGGGCCGCGTGCCGCAGCTGGGGGCTGTGGCGCAGGATGACGATCGGCGTCCTGCCGCGGCCGAGGGTGACGACCGGGCCCTCCTCGGAGAGCACCTGCAGCGTGATCACGTCACGGTAGAAGGCCGTCATGCCCGCCAGGTCGGCGACGTCGAGGGTCACCGGACCCATCGCGGTGTCGGCGGCGAGACGGTCGGGGCGTGCGGTCGGGGCGGTCATCGGATCCTCCATGTGTATGACGTGTCACCTATCTTAACCCATGCGGTCGCCGCTTTCTTCCGCCGCCAGCTCCAGCCCCAGCCGTCCGGCCAGCACCGCGGCCTCGGTCCGGCTCGTCGCCCCGAGCTTGCGCAGGATCGCCGAGACGTGGACGCTCGCGGTCTTGTCGCTGATGAAGAGCCGCTCCCCGATCTGCCGGTTGGTCAGGCCCAGCGTGACGAGGCCCAGCACCTGCTGCTCGCGCGTGGTGAGCTCCAGCGGCCCCGCGGCGCGCCCCGGCCGCTCGGTCCCGGACCGGGACGCCAGCTCGTCGACGAGACGACCGAGCCGCACCAGTCCGTGCTGCTCCGCCAGCGCGGTCGCCCCGGCCAGGGCGTCGGCCGCCCCCGCCCGATCGCCCGCGGCCAGCTGGGCCTCGGCCAGGCGGTAGAGGGCGTAGGCGTGCTCGGGGAGCGGCACACGTCCGCCCGCCGCGGCGCGCACCGCCTCCTCCCAGGCGGCGACATCGGTCCCGTCCCGGCCAGGGCCGGACAGCTCGGCCTCGAGCAGCGCGCCCCAGACCGCCTTGACGTCCCACGTGGGAACCCCTGCGAAGACCGTGCGCAGGCGCTGCTCCGCCTCGTCCGGGGTCAGGTCTCCGAGCACCGCACCCCCGCGCCGCGCGGCCGCGACCACCGCCGCACCGGTCGCCAGGAGGGCGTAGGACGACCCCGGCAGGACCTGGGGGTGACGGTCGAAACGGTCCACCGTCGACCAGGCACGCAGCAGGTCGCCCCGGGCGAGCGCGAGGCGGGCCGGGGCCAGGGCCAGGGCCATCGCGTCCTCGGCGTCGTTGTCGGCGGCCGTCTCGAGCAGGGCGCCCGCGTCGTGCAGCACCTCCTCGGCGGCGACCAGCTCGTCCCGGACGAGGTGCAGCTCGGCCCGGTGGCAGGCCTCGTAGGCCCCGACCAGGCCCCAGGGACGCATGGTCCGCACCCGGTCGAGGAGCGCCTCGGCCTCGTCCCACCGGCAGAGCGCGAGCAGGGCGGCGACCGCGGAGAGCCCGATCGACAGGCCCCAGCCCCGCTCCATGCCGAGATCCCGCGCCACGGCCTGGCCCCGCAGTCCGGCCTCGATCGCCTCCTTGTAACGTCCCGTGGCCCAGAGCAGCATCGCGCGGCGCTCGGCGTCGCGCAGCACCGCGCTGGGGTCGTCGCCCGCCTCGGCCACCGCCTCGTCGAAGATCGCGACGGCGGTGTCCGTGTCGCCCTCCCACGCGCGGACGGAGCCGAGGTTGGTCAGGGCGCGGACCAGCTCCACCCGGGCCCGCTCCTGCACGTCGGGATCGGTGGCCTCCGCCTGGAGGCGCCGCGCGTCGGCAGCGACCTCCTCGAGCAGGTCGGCCGACCCCAGGTCCCCCTCGAAGGCGCGCACCAGCGCCACGCCGCAACGGACCCTCAGACGCACGACACGGTCCTCGTCCTCGTCCCCCTGGGGGAGGTGGGCCAAGGCCTGCTCGCCCAGCTCTCGCGTGCCGGGTCGACCGTGGGCGTGCCAGACCACCATCGCCTCGTGCAGCAGCGGGGCGTAACGGCGGCGGTCCTCGCGCGGGCATTCCGCCAGCCCCTCCTCCATCACTGCCAGGGCCCGCGCGTCCCCCGCCTCGTCGTAGTCGACCGCCGTCTCCACGAACAGGTCGGCCCGCTCCAGACCGGCGACCGCCGCCGCGTCGGGCACCTGCGGCCACAGCTCCAGGGCGCGCTCCCCCAGCCGCGCGGCGCTCCCGGGCGCGCCCGCGGCACGGGCCTCGCGCTGCGCGGCCAGCGTCGCGGCGAAGGCGCGGGGCAGGTCGTGAGCGAGCAGCCAGTGGTGGGCGACCTCGGCCGCCCGCGTGGCGACGTCCGGACGGGCCTCAAGGGCGGCGGCGTAGCGCGCGTGGTAGCGCACCCGCTCGCCCGGCAGCAGCTCGTCGTGCACCGCCTCCTGGGTCAGCGCGTGACGGAAGGAGTATGCCGTGCCGCTGGTGGTGAGCACCTGCGCGGCCACGGCCTCACGCACCGCGGCCTCGAAGTCCTCCGCGGCGCCGTCATGGACGGCGGTCACGAGGTCGTGCTCGACCGTGACGCCACCGGCCGAGAGCAGTCGGACGACGGCCTGGGTGGCCTCGCCGAGGTGGGCGTAGCGGGCGAGCACGAGGTCGCGCAGCGTCTCGGGCAGGGACCCCACCCCCACGCCCTGCAGCCCCACGAGCTCCTCGACGAAGAACGGCACGCCCTCGCTGCGTTCGAGGAGCAGGTCGAGCGCGGCGGGATCGAGCCGCTCCCCGCGGATGAGAAGGGCCAGCTCTGCTGCGGCCTCGGTGTCGAGCCGGCGCAGCTCGAGGCGGGTCACGGCGCGGTCGCGCTCCAGCTCGAGGAGGACAGGGCGCAGCGGGTGGCCGCGGCCCACGTCGTCGGTGCGATAGCTGAGCACCACCAGCGCCCGGGAGTCGCGGAGGGTGGCGAGCAGCGACCGCACCAGGCCGAGCGTCGCGACGTCCGCCCAGTGCACGTCCTCCACGAGGAGCACCAGCGGGGCACGCCGCGACAGCTGTGCCACGAGCTGGCCGACGATGTCGTGCAGCTGCTCCTGGGCCACCTCCTCACCGCTGGCGCCCTCCCCCGCCAGCTCGGGCACGAGAGCGCTCAGCAGGTGGCCGGCCGGACCCGCCGCCTCCACGACCGACCCCGCGCCGAAGCGGCCCACCAGGTCGCGCAGCACGGCGCGCACCGGGGCGAGCGGGCTGCCCAGCGTCCCGATGGCGACGCACTGCCCACGCGCGACGACCACGTCGTCCCCGAGGCCCTCGACGAACTCGTCGAGGAGCCGCGTCTTGCCGATGCCGACCTCGCCGGCCACCACGACACCACGTGGCGCACCCGACGTCGTCGCCAGGTGCGCCTCGTGCAGGGCCGCCAGGTCACGGTCGCGGCCCACCATGACCGGGCTGGTCGCGGGTGTGCGCATGGCCCATGCTTGCACCTGGGCGGCCTGGTGACCAGGGTCGACGCGGGAGCCCTGGTCCGTCCCGGTGGTCACCGGGCCGGGTGGAGGACCAGCGACAGACGGGCCAGCAGCGCGGGCCGACGACGGACGACCTGACCGACCGGGTCGGTGCTGCCGGCGGCCCGCGCGGCGGCGGTGCGGCGGTGCTCCAGGTCGCGGGTGAGGCTGCGCTCACGCTCGGCAGCGACGGACTGTGCGGCGAAGAGGTCGAGCTGTCCCATGGTTCCTGCTCCTTCGAGTGGGTGTCCCCGTCCTTCGGGGTTGACTCCACACTCGTCCCTGAGGCGGGGCCCGCGGATCGGGCAGGTGCCCTATCTTTCGGGACCGCATACCCCGGGGACGCCGCCTAAGGGCCCCTTAGAGGCCCCCGGTCCCACCTCGGTCCGCCGAGGTGCCGCCGCACGCCGCCCACCGGGCACGGCGACGCCCCGCCGACCGGGTGGTCGACGGGGCGTCGTGGATCAGCCGTGGTGCGTCAGGCGCTGACCAGGGACCGCAGCACGTACTGGAGGATGCCGTCGTTGCGGTAGTAGTCGGCCTCGCCGGGGGTGTCGATGCGGACCACCGCGTCGAAGTCCACCGTCTCGCCGGACTCCTTGGTGGCGGACACCTTGACCGACTTCGGCGTCGTTCCGTCGTTGAGGGCGGTGATGCCGGAGATCGCGTAGGTCTCGGTGCCGTCCAGGCCGAGGGACTCGGCGTTCTGGCCCTCCGGGAACTGCAGCGGCAGCACGCCCATGCCGATGAGGTTGGAGCGGTGGATGCGCTCGTAGGACTCGGCGATGACGGCCTTGACGCCAAGCAGGCGGGTGCCCTTGGCGGCCCAGTCGCGCGAGGAGCCCGAGCCGTACTCCTTGCCGGCCAGGATGACCAGCGGGGTGCCCTGCTCGGCGTAGTTCTGCGCGGCGTCGTAGATCGTCTCCTGCGGGGCGCCCTCCCGGGTGAAGTCGCGGGTGAAGCCGCCCTCGACGCCGTCCAGCAGCTCGTTCCTGAGCCGGATGTTGGCGAACGTGCCGCGGATCATCACCTCGTGGTTGCCCCGGCGCGAGCCGTAGGAGTTGAAGTCCTTGCGCTCGATGCCGTGCTCGGACAGGTACTTGCCCGCGGGGCTGTCGGCCTTGATCGAGCCGGCCGGGCTGATGTGGTCGGTCGTGACCGAGTCTCCCAGCTTGGCCAGCACGCGCGCGCCGGAGATGTCCTCCACCGGCGACGGCTCGCGCTGCATGCCGTCGAAGTAGGGGGGCTTGCGCACGTAGGTCGAGTCCTCGGCCCACTCGAAGGTGTCGCCCGCCGGGGTGGGCAGCGACTGCCAGCGGTGGTCGCCCGCGAACACGTCGGCGTAGTCCTCGGTGAACATGTCGCGGCTGATCGAGGTGGCGATCGTCGCCTCGACGTCGTCCGGCGAGGGCCAGATGTCCCTGAGGTAGACGTCGTTGCCGTCGGTGCCCTTGCCCAGCGGCTCGGCCTCGAAGTCGAAGTCCATCGTGCCGGCCAGGGCGTAGGCGATGACCAGCGGCGGGGAGGCAAGGTAGTTCATCTTCACGTCCGGGTTGATCCGGCCCTCGAAGTTGCGGTTGCCCGACAGGACGGACACGACGGCCAGGTCCTTGTCGTTCACCGCCTTGGACACCTCGTCGATGATCGGGCCGGAGTTGCCGATGCAGGTGGTGCAGCCGTAGCCGACCAGGTGGAAGCCGAGCTTCTCCAGGTAGGGCCACATGCCGGCCTTGTCGTAGTAGCCGGTGACGACCTTGCTGCCCGGGGCCATGGAGGTCTTGACCCACGGCGGCACGGACAGACCCTTCTCCACGGCGTTCTTGGCCAGCATCGCGGCGGCCATCATCACCGAGGGGTTGGACGTGTTGGTGCAGGAGGTGATCGAGGCGATCGCCACGTGGCCGTGGTCGATCTGGACCTCCTGGCCGCTGATGCTCACGGTCGCCGGGTTGGTGACCCGGTCGCCGTTGAGCAGCGCGGAGTGCTCGGGGCGCCCGGCCTCCTCGGACTCCTCGGTGGCGTCGTGCGACGGGGCGTCGGAGGCCGGGAAGGTGTCCTGCAGCTCCTTGTCCACCGAGCTCTTGAGGATGCCGTTGCCGTCGACCACGTAGTTCTTGAGGTCGGCGCGGAACTGCTTCTTGGCGTTCGTGAGCTCGATGCGGTCCTGCGGACGCTTCGGGCCGGCGATGGAGGGGACGACCGTGGACAGGTCGAGCTCGAGGTACTCGCTGTAGCGGGCCTCCTTGCTCGGGTCGGCCCACATGCCCTGCTCCTTGGCGTAGGCCTCGACCAGGGCGACCTGCTCCTCGGAGCGGCCGGTCAGGCGCAGGTAGTCGAGCGTGACCTGGTCGATCGGGAACATCGCCGCGGTCGAGCCGAACTCGGGGCTCATGTTGCCGATCGTGGCGCGGTTGGCCAGCGGCACCTGGGCGACGCCCTCGCCGTAGAACTCGACGAACTTGCCGACCACACCGTGGTCGCGCAGCATCTCGGTGATCGTCAGCACGACGTCGGTCGCGGTCGCACCGGACGGGATGGAGCCGGAGAGCTTGAAGCCGACGACGCGCGGGATGAGCATCGAGACCGGCTGGCCGAGCATCGCGGCCTCGGCCTCGATGCCGCCGACGCCCCAGCCCAGCACGCCCAGGCCGTTGACCATGGTGGTGTGCGAGTCGGTGCCGACCAGGGTGTCGGGGTAGGCGAGCAGCTCGCCCTCGACCTCGCGGGTCATGGTGACGCGGGCCAGGTGCTCGATGTTGACCTGGTGGACGATGCCCGTGCCCGGGGGCACGACCTTGAAGTCCTCGAAGGCGGTCTGGCCCCAGCGCAGGAACTGGTAGCGCTCGCCGTTGCGCTCGTACTCGATCTCGACGTTGCGCTCGAAGGCGTCCGGGCGACCGAAGACGTCGATGATGACGGAGTGGTCGATGACCAGCTCGGCGGGGGCGAGCGGGTTGATCTTCGTCGGGTCGCCGCCGAGGTCGCCCATCGCCTCGCGCATGGTGGCGAGGTCGACGATGCAGGGGACACCGGTGAAGTCCTGCATGATCACGCGGGCCGGCGTGAACTGGATCTCGGTGTCGGGCTGCGCGTCCTTGTCCCAGCCGGACAGGGCGCGGATGTGGTCGGCCGTGATGTTGGCGCCGTCCTCGGTCCGCAGCAGGTTCTCCAGCAGCACCTTCAGGGAGTACGGGAGCGTCTCGGCACCCTCGAGGCCGCCGATGCGGTAGATGCCATAGCTCCGGTCACCCACCTCCAGGGTGCCCTTGGCACCGAAGCTGTTCGGGTTCGTGCTCACGTTCGCTCCTTCGACTCGCGTGCTATTTATCTCGACATCAAGATATCTGACCGGGCCGCCGGAGGCAAAACTCCGACACGCGCACCTGGGGCCCATCCTGCCGCATGGTCAACCGGCGCGCAGGGCCGCCCCGACCGGGGAGGAAGGACGGCCGCCGCCGCTGCTCAGCGCACGGGGCGCAGCAGCGCGAGGCACTCCATGTGGTGGGTCATCGGGAAGGCGTCGAGGACGCGCAGGTCCACCAGCTCGAGACCGTGCTCGCGGGCGGTGCCCACGTCCCGGGCCAGCGCGGCGGGGTCGCAGGCGACGTAGACGACCGCCCGCGGCGACAGGGCGGCGACCGCCTCGACGACGGCACGGCCGGCGCCGGTCCGGGGCGGGTCGAGCACGACCACGTCGGCCCGCTCCCCCGCGGCGACGAGGTCGGCGAGGGCGGCCTCGGTCGGCTTGGCGACCGCCCGGGCCCAGGGGTATGACGTGAGGTGGCGCTCGGCGGCGGCCGCCGCCTCGCGGTCGGCCTCCACGGCCCGGACCGAGCCGGTCAGACCGACCCGCTCGGCCAGCGGCACGGCGAAGAGGCCGACGCCGGCGTAGAGGTCCAGCGCCCGCTCCCCCGGCTGCGGGTCGAGCCACGCGAGCACCTGGTCGGTGAAGGTCGTCGCCGCACCGGGATGCACCTGCCAGAAGCCGCGGGCCGAGAGGGTGAACTCGTGGTCGCCGACGCGCTCGGTCACCTCGGGCACCGGGCCGAGCGGCACGGGCGCGGGCTCGCGCCGTCCCCGGCGGTGGTCGCGTCCGGGCTGGCCCGGGCCGCCACGGTGCCCGCGGCGTCGGTCGCGGGAGGGGGCACGCGGCATACCCAGGGGCACGACGACGGCCTCGCCCCGACCGGGTGCGACGACGTCGACACCGACGACGCCGTCCGGCACGGGGGCGCCCAGCACGCCGCTCCTGGCGATGCGCTCATCGGCGATGAGGCAGTCGGTGACGGGCAGCACCTCGTGGGAGCGGTGCAGGCGCAGGCCCGGCACGCGCTCCCCCGCGTCGTCCCTGGTGACCGCGAACTCCACGCGGGTGCGCCAGCGCAGCCCGTCCACGTCGCCCGGGACGGGCTCGCACGCGACGTCGTCGAGCACCAGTCCGGCGAGCCGGCGGAGCTGCCCCTGGACGACCTGCGCCTTGAGCCGGCGCTGCTCCTCGAGACTCGCGTGCTGCCAGTCGCAGCCGCCGCAGCGGCCGGGTCCGGAGAACGGGCACGGGGGCACCACGCGGGCGGGCGAGGCCTCCAGCACCTCGGTGGCGTCGGCACGGACGAAGCGGCTGCCGGTCTCGGTCACCGTCGCGCGGACGATCTCGCCGGGCAGGGTGTGCCGGACGAAGAGGACGAGGCCGTCCTCCTCGCGCCGGGCGACGCAGAATCCGCCGTGGGCGACCGGGCCGACCGTCACCGTGAGGACGTCGCCGACCTCGGGGACGGCCGGGCCGGTGGTCACGACGGGCGCCCGCCCTCGGCGGGGTGCTCGCCCTCGTGCTCGAGGTGCGCAGCCAGCATCCGCTCGGTGACGTCGTCCGGACCGTCGTCGGTCTGCGGGGTCCGTCCCTTGGCCAGCATGAGGCCCATGACGACGATCGCGAGCAGGTAGGCCGGCCAGCCGAGCGCGACCTTGGCCGCTCCGAGCCAGGCCACCTCGGCGGCCAGGTAGAGCGGGAGCATGATGGCGACGCGGAGCGCGAAGAGCGCCACGAGCACCCAGGTCAGACGGCTGCAGACCCGCACGAGGCCCTTGTCGCGGCGCCACTGGGCCGGGCGCTCGGCGAACTCCGGGTCGCCGATGGCGACGATGAAGCCGACGAGCGGCCAGCGGACCAGGATCGACACCACGGCGGCGACGCCGTAGGCGGCGCTGGTGATGATGCCGGGCAGGAAGGCGTCCTCGGCCTGGCCCGAGCGCAGCGCGAAGAAGGCCGCCAGGGCGGTCGCCAGCACGGCGGAGCCGAGGTAGCGCCAGCCGCCCCCGACGAAGTGCCGCACGACGGCGAGGACCACGAGCAGCACGGCCGCGGCCGCCACGGCGGTGCGGACGTCGTCGAAGACCACCCAGGTGAGAACGAAGGCGATGGTCGGCAGCGCCGTCTCGAGCGAGCCGTACCAGCCGCCCAGCGCGTCGCTGACCCGCTGGCGGATCACCTGCTCGACGGTGACCTCGGCGGGCGCCGCCCCCGTGCTCACGTGAACTCGGGCTTGTTCGGCGCCTTCGGCACGCCGTCCTGCGGCGCCTCGGGCGCCGGGGCAGGAGCGCGGTGGCGCCCGGGCTCGGCACCGGGGGCGATGCCCGCGACGCCCGTGGCGTCGCCGGTGCGCAGGACCGCGGTGGCGGGGGCGGCCTGCTCGGCGGCGGCCCGCTGGGCGGCCTCGCGGCGGGCCTGGGCCTGCTTGGCGGCGGCCTCGACGACCCCGGCCGGCGCGGTCAGCTCGAGCAGCTCGCGGGGCGGGCGCGGCTCGTCGCCGCGGCGGACGACCGCCTGCCGGACGTAGGCGAGGACCGGGCGCAGCTGGGTGTCGTCGGTCGCGGCCGGGCCGTTGACGACGACGCGCAGGAACCAGCGGGGGCCGTCGATGCCGAGGAAGCGGGCCGGCTGGAAGGCCACGCGACCGTCGGGGGCGCGCCCGGGCATCCGGGCCCGGATCTCCTTGCCCATCATCCCCTCGACGATCTCGGCCGCGCCGCCGGCGTCGACCAGGCCGCGGGCGATGTCGGGACGCAGCTCGTCCCACAGACCCATGGTGCGCGGAGCGGCGAAGACCTGGAGCTGGGCCTGCGAGGCGCCGAAACCGAGGGTCACCCCGACCACGCGGCCGGTGCCCTGCTCGAGGTCCAGGCGCATCTGCATACCCTGCACGGCCGGGACCCTCAGCGCACCGAGGTCGACACGGCCGTCCAGGTCGGGCCACTCGCTCACGTCGTAGGGGCCGTCGGAGGCGCGGTCCCAGTCGCGGTCGACCCCGGGCTCCCCCTCGGCCGGCTGCGGGCGTGCGGGTGTCTCGAGCTCCTCGACGTCGTCGGGGAGCGGCTGGCTCTTCTTCCGGCCAAACAGTGCCACGGGCGGGTCAGTCCTTCGGTCGATGGGGATCGGGGTAGGCGGAGCCGGTGCCGGTGTGGCCGTGCCCACCGGTCCCGCGCTCGGACGGCGGCAGCTCGTCGACGACGTCGAAGACGGGCGTGACCACCTGCTGCACGACCAGCTGCGCGATGCGGTCCCCGCGCCGCACGGTGACGCTCTCGGTCGTGTCGGTGTTGACCAGGTTCACCAGGATCTCGCCGCGGTAGCCGGCGTCCACGGTGCCCGGGGCGTTGACGATGGAGATGCCGTGCCGGGCCGCCAGGCCGGACCGGGGGTGCACGAAGCCCGCGTGGCCCGCCGGGATGGCGAGGGCCACGCCGGTCGGGACCAGGGCCCGCTCGCCGGGGGCCAGGGTGCGGTCCTCGCGCGCGTGCAGGTCCACGCCCGCGTCGTCGGGCCGGGCCTGCCGCGGCACGGGCAGGTCGGGGTCGAGGAGGCGCAGGGCGATCCGGAGGGGTTCAGGCATCGGGGCAGACATCGTCAACGAGGGTACGCCCCGGCCACCGGGTGGTGGCCGAGGCGTGCTGGGCCGCCGAGGTCGGCGGCCGGGACGTCCTGGGGCTCAGGCCGCACACTCGGTGCAGACCGGCAGACCGCCGACCTCCTTGGCCAGCTGGCTGCGGTGGTGCACCAGGAAGCAGCGCGAGCAGGTGAACTCGTCCTGCTGACGGGGCAGCACGTGCACCGACAGCTCCTCGTTGGACAGGTCGGCCCCCGGGAGCTCGAAGCCCTCGGCCTGCTCGGTCTCGTCGACGTCGACGCTGCCGGACGACTTGTCGTTGCGACGAGCCTTGAGCTCCTCGATCGAATCCTCGCTGAGCTCGTCGTCAGTCTTGCGCGGGGCGTCGTAGTCCGTCGCCATCCTCAACCTCCATCAGTGCCGGTTTCAACGTCGTCTAGCCGTCCAGAACGCACAGACGTCCGGATTTGTGCCCGGCCCCCTGCGCACCGGATGAACGGACGCGTCGGGCGGATTGTGCCCTATACCCGACCACCCGCGCGAACCGGGTGTCCGCGTGTCGCCGGAGCCGGGGCGCGCGGACCTACTCGACGAGCTCGTCGGCGGTCAGCGAGGGGTGTCCCGCACCCAGCTCCCGCAGCTCCCCGACCAGCAACCGGTGCGTCGTCGGGCCCGCCGCGACCACCATCGCCCGGGAGGGCGGGCTGCCCTCCTCGAGCCCGGACACGACGGCGCCCGCCTCGGTGGCGACCAGCACGCCGGCGGCGAAGTCCCACGGGTGGATGCCCCACTCGTAGTAGCCGTCGAGCCGGCCCGCGCCCACGTGGCACAGGTCGAGGGCGGCCGAGCCCAGCCGCCGCAGGTCACGCACCCGCGGCAGCAGGTCGGCCATCACGGCGGCCTGCCCCTGCCGACGCTCCCGGTCGTAGGCGAACCCGGTGGCGAGCAGCACCGAGCCGAGGTCGTCGACGTCGGTCGCGCGCAGCACCTCCGGCTCGACGGTCGGGTCGAGACCGCCCGAGCCGATCCGCCGCAGGCGCGAGCCGCCGCCGGCCCGGGCGGAGAAGACCTCGCCGGTCGACGGGTTGGCCACCGCTCCGGCGACGGGTGCCCACGCCCCGGCCCTCGTCGGGTCGCCCACGACGACGGCCACGGAGACGGAGTAGGTGGGCAGGTCGTAGAGGTAGTTGACGGTGCCGTCGATCGGGTCGATCACCCACGTCAGGCCGCTCGTGCCGGCGGAGACGCCCGAGCCCTCCTCCCCGAGGATGGCGTCGTCGGGGCGGGCCACCGCGAGCCGCTCGCGCAGCAGGGCCTCGGACCGCTCGTCCATGACGGTGACGACGTCGAGGTCGGTCGACTTGGTGTGCTGGACGTCGAGGTCCTGCGGCCGACCGCCGTGGACGAAGAGCGCCGCCTCCACGGCGAGGTCGACGGCGAGCTGCTCGAGCGTCGCGCGCTGGCCGTCGGGGACGAGCGTGGGGTCGCCCATTAGTCCATCCCGCACGCGGCCGGCTTGCTCACCCGCAGGTTCGGGCAGCAGCCCGGCAGGCAGACCGAGGGGCGCGGCTCGTTGCCGGGCCAGCACGGCATGACCACCTGCTCGCCGCGGGCCTCCGCCGCGCGCTCCAGGACGAGGTCGACCAGACCGGAGACGAACTCCGCGTCGGTGCCGACCGTGGGCACCCGCACCATCTGCAGGCCGAGCTCCTCGGCGGTCTCAACCGCCTCGGTGTCGAGGTCGAAGACGACCTCCATGTGGTCGGAGACGAAGCCGATCGGCGCCAGGACCACGGAGGTGGCACCGCGCTCGGCGAGGAACCGCAGGTGGTCGTTGACGTCCGGCTCCAGCCACGGCTGGCTGGGCGGACCGGAGCGGGAGCAGTAGGTGAGGTCGTGCTCGAGGGAGACACCGAGGGTCGCCTCGACCTCGCCGGTGATGGCGTCGGCGAGCTGCAGGTGCTGGGTGGAGTAGAGGTTGCCCTCGTCATCGCCCGGGCCGGAGGTGTCGTCCATGGCGATCGGCAACGAGTGTGTCACGAAGACGAGGTGGGGCGTCGCGCCCGACTCGAGGACGCCACGGACGGCCTCGGTGACGAGGCGGACGTTGGCGCGCGAGAAGCCGGGGTGGTTCCAGTACTGACGGATCTTGTCGACCGCCACCGTGCGGCCCTCCCGGGCCAGTTCGTCGATCGCCGCGGCGATGTCCTCGCGGTACTGCCGGCACGAGGAGTAGCTGGAGTAGGCGCTGGTCGTGACGGCCAGCAGGCGGGTCATCCCCTCCTCGTGCGCCTGACGGAGGGTATCGGCGAGGAAGGGCTCGGAGTTGCGGTTGCCGAAGAGCACCGGCAGCGAGATCTCCCGCCGCTGCAGCTCGGCCCGGAGCGCGTCGATGAGCGCGCGGTTCTGGTCGTTGATCGGGCTCTTGCCGCCGAAGTGCAGGTAGTGCTCGGCGACCTCGGCGAGGCGCTCGTCGGGGATCCCGCGGCCGGCGGTCACCCGGCGCAGGAAGGGCATGACCTCCTCGGGCCCCTCGGGGCCGCCGAAGGAGGTGAGCACGATCGCCTGGTAGGGCTCGAGCCGGGTGTCGTCCTCGCGGTCCAGCTGCTCCTCCAGCTCGGCGACGACCTCGTCGGTCGCGTCGGCGACGGGGTCGGTGGCGGGACCGTCCGCAGGGGTGCCCTCGGGGCCGGCGGGGACGGCCTCGGGGCGGGGCTCGACGGGGTCGGTGGGCGGCTGGGCGCCGGTGGGGAGGGTCACGGGGATGCTCCTTGTCGTGGGGCGGTGGGGACCTGCAGGTCGAGAAGGATGGCGGCGACGCGGATGCCGAGGACCAGGACGACGGCCGCCCAGGCCACGACCGAGGTCAGCGCGTCCATGGAGGCGGCGACGACCACGACGGTCGCGCCGATCAGGGCGGGCACGGCATACACCTCGCGGCGGAGCACCTCGGGCACCTGCCCGGCGAGCACGTCGCGGAGGGCGCCGCCGCCCACGGCGGTCACGGCGCCGACGAGGATGCACGCCAGCGGTGGCGCACCCCAGGCGAGGGCCTTG
Organism: Ornithinimicrobium humiphilum; assembly: GCF_006716885.1. Taxonomy (NCBI): domain Bacteria; kingdom Bacillati; phylum Actinomycetota; class Actinomycetes; order Micrococcales; family Ornithinimicrobiaceae; genus Ornithinimicrobium; species Ornithinimicrobium humiphilum. Next base: position 1,566,686 of record NZ_VFPU01000001.1, on the reverse strand, counting down.
AGGGCGCCGGAGACGGCGAAGACGGCCAGGCCCACGGCGTCGAGGTACTTGACCGCGCGGCCGATGAGCTGGACCCGCAGCCGCGGACGTCGGCGGGAGAGGTCCGTGAGCATCGGCTGGGCCAGGACGGCCGCGACGCTGGCGGCGAGGACGGTGCCGAGGTACCAGGGGTCGTGGATGCCGCGCGGCGGGACGTCACCGAGGAGGACGTCACGGATGATCCCGCCCCCGAGCCCGGTGATCCAGGCCAGCACGGCGATCCCGAAGAGGTCGAACCGGGCCCGCACGCCGACCAGCCCGCCGGACACGGCGAAGGCGAAGATGCCGATGACGTCCAGGGCGAGACTCAGGTCGGCGTGGGCGGTCAGCATGTCCCCGTCAGGGTATCCCGCGGTCCCCCGGCGGGCGGCGTGCCGATGCCTCCCAGGCCCGTCCCGGGTGGCACAGTGGGGAACCATGCAGGAGCTGGAGTTCACGGAGCTGGACGAGAGCGGCCGTCTCGTGGTCGTCGCCGAGGACGGGTCGCGCTACGTCGTGCCCGTCGACGACCGCCTGCGCGCCGCGCTGCGCCGGCGTCCCCCGTCGGAGTCGGGTGGCACGACGTCGGCGTCGGCGACCCCGCGCGAGATCCAGTCCATGATCCGGGCCGGGCAGACCGCCGAGGAGGTGGCCGCGGCGACCGGGTGGGAGCTGGAGCGGGTCCGCCGCTTCGAGGGCCCGGTCATCGCCGAGCGCGAGCACGTCGTCGGGCTGGCCAAGGCCGCCCACGTCCGCGCCCAGGGCCGCACCGACGGGTCCCACACCCTCGAGCGCCGGGTGCGCGAGCGGCTCCAGAGCCGCGGGGTCTCCCCCGCCGAGACCCGCTGGGACGCGGCCCGGACGTCTGCCCACGGGCCCTGGACGGTCGTCGTGACCTTCCCCGCCGGCGGCCGCGAGCGGCAGGCGACCTGGCACTACGGCGTGCAGGACCGCTCGATCGACGCGCTGGACGACGAGGCGCGCTGGCTGAGCGAGGACGAGCAGGCCCTGCCCGGCGGCCTTGCCGGGCACCCGCTGCTCGGGGGCAGCCACGTCGAGGACGAGGCGGCCGACCTCATGGCGACCATGCGCGAGCGTCGCCAGGCCCGGGGCCGGCGTCGCCGCTCCGAGCCGGTCCGCGAGGACCGTCCCCGCCCGACGGGCGGCATCGACAACGAGCCGCTCCCCCTCGAGGACCTGGACTACGACCCGCAACGCATGGGCGACCCGCCGGCCGCCCACCCGCGGGGCTCCGCTCCGGAGTCCCCGACGCCCGTCGCGGCGCCCGTGGTCGACGACGCCGCCGAGGAGGTGGAGGACGAGGGCCGCGCCGCGTCCTCCCGGAGCCGTCGTGAGCGTCGCCGGCTGCGCATCCCCAAGCTGCCGCCCGTGCCCGGCGAGCCCGAGGACGAGGACACCGGCACCGACGACGCCGAGCTCTCCTACGCCCGCACGCGGGACCCGCAGGAGGTCAGCTTCGAGGAGTTCTTCGGCACCGACGAGGAGCTGCTCGAGGTCGGCGACGACGAGCTGCTCGTCGCCGAGGAGGAGGTGCTCGTCGTCGAGGACGAGGTCGTCGTCGAGGTGGACGACGCCCCGGACGTGCCGGACCTGGCTCCCGACGTGCCGGAGGACCTCGAGCCCGACGTGCCGGACGTCGCCGACGAGGATCCCGACGTGCCGGAGGACCTCGAGCCCGACATGCCGGACGAGACACCCGAGGCGTCCGACGACGCCCCGGACGAGCCCGAGGACCGCTCCGCCGGCCAGTCCGGCCGCCGCAAGGGCCGCCCGAGCGTCCCGAGCTGGGACGACATCATGTTCGGCGGTGGCGGCACCCGCCGGCGCGGCTGACACGGCATACCCCCCGCGGCAGACCGCCACGCGGAGCCTCGACGCGCCAACGCAGAAGGGTCGGGAGCACCCCTGCGGCCTCGTAGACTGCCCGGGTGGCTGAGCTCGTCTTCTTCACCGGGACCATGGACTGCGGGAAGTCGACCCTGGCTCTCCAGATGGATCACACCCACTCGACCCGGGGTCGCTCCGGCCTGCTGTTCACCCAGCACGACCGGTCCGGCGAGGCGGTGCTGTCCTCCCGGCTGGGCCTGACCAAGTCGGCCTTCGAGGTCCGCGACGACCTCGACCTGTGGGAGTTCGTCGTCGAGCAGGTCACGAGCGGGGTGCGCGTGGACTACCTCGTCTGCGACGAGGCGCAGTTCTACACCCCCGACCAGGTCGAGCAGCTCGCCCGGCTGGTCGACGAGATGGGGATCGACGTCTTCGCCTTCGGCATCACCGCCGACTTCCGCACCGAGCTCTTCCCCGGGTCGCGCCGGCTCATCGAGCTCGCCGACCGCACCGAGCAGCTGCAGGTCCGCGCGCTGTGCTGGTGCGGCAAGGCCGCCACCGTCAACGCGCGCGTCGTCGACGGCGTCATGGTCGTCGAGGGCGAGCAGGTGGTCGTCGGCGACGTCGCCGGGTCCGAGGGCACCACCCCGCTGGTCGAGTACGAGATGCTCTGCCGCCGCCACTACATGCGCCGGATGAACGCCTCCGCCGCCCGTGCCCAGGCCCTCTCCCCCGACGTCCTGCCCTTCGACCTCGACCTGTGCCCGATCCCCGGCCCTCCGGGCGGGCGCCCGAGCGCCGAGGGCTGACCGCGGATCCGTCCTGGCGACGCGCCCGCCCCGAGCGGCTGCAGCGAGCACGTGCTCGCCCGGGCCGACGGAACCGGGCGTGTCGGCGGGACGAACGGCGCGCCGGGGTATGCCGTCGGCCGGCCGCGCGGCCCCGTCCGGGGGGCACGGCCCGGCGGGGCGCGTCTCAGACCTGGTGCACCAGCAGCGGGACGGCCGTCTCGGCCTCGGTGATGCTGCCGTGGTGCCCGCGGAGCCGCAGCACCTCGGGGCGCAGCAGCCGGGAGTCCAGCACGGTCGCCCGGCCCAGCATGGCCGCGACCACCTCGCCGATGCGCTCGGCGTAGCCCTCGCGCACGGGGCCGAACCAGCCCGCCTCGATCGCCTCCTCGCGCCGCAGCACGAGCGCGTCGTCCCCGAGCTCATCGCGCCAGGTCGCGACGACGTCGTCGACGGCTCCCCGGCGGCACCAGGCCTGCGGCGCACGGGGCTCCCCGGCCAGGAGGCGCACCCCCTCGTCGAGCACGGGATCGATGGCGAGGTCGCGACGCTCGGCCACGGGGGCCTCGACCATGCCGTGGTCGGAGGTCACGACGATCACGGTGCCCTCCGGCGCCTGCTCGGCCAGGCCGGCGACGAAGGCGTCGACCGCTTCCACGGCCTCGCCCCACTCGAGCGTGTCGGGACCGTGCACGTGCCCGGCCTTGTCGACCTCGTCCCAGTAGGCGTAGACGAGCGCGCGGCCGCGCCGCCCGGCCTCGGCGAGGGCGCGCAGCACGCCGGCGGTGCGCTCCTCGGCCGTGTCGGCGGGGAGGTAGCCGCCGCCCCGCAGCGCGGCCCGGGTGAAGCCCGAGGTCTCGAACGCCGTCCGCGAGACCGTGGTGGCGGTGACGTTGGCGCGCCCGGCCTCCTGCAGCAGCGTGCGCAGCGGCTGGTAGCTGTGCGGGTCGGGCCCCTCGCGCCACCCGAGGTGGTTGAAGAGCCGGTCGCCGCGCAGGGCGGTCTGCCAGCCGATGATGCCGTGGTCGCCGGCGCGGCGCCCGGTGCCGAGGCTGGTCAGGCTCGTCGACGTCGTCGAGGGGAAGCCGCAGTGCGCGTCCGCGACGGGTGAGGCGAGGGTCCGCAGGAACGGGGCGTGGCCGGTCCGGCGCTCGAGCTGCCGTGCGCCGAGCCCGTCGACGAGCACGACGACGACCCGCCGGGTCTCCGGCAGCGCCCACGTCGGAGCAGGTATGTCGTGGGGAAGGTCCGCGCCCAGCGCCACGAGGGCGGCGGGCAGCACGGACGGCAGGCCCTCCCCCGGCCCGGGCGGCTTGTAGGTCTCCGCCGCGCGGGCCACGACGTCGCCCGCGGGGGCGCCGGCGTCCTCGGCCGTCGGTCCTGCCGCCACGGTCACCGTCCGAGCCGGGCCGACAGCTCCTGGGCGAAGACGAGCGCGCGCTCGAGCTGGTCGACGCCGTCCGCGTCGGACGAGACGCGCAGCGAGATGTCGTCGCCGGCCACCGTGCCCTCGTAGCCGTGGTCACCCTCGCACTGCGGGTCCTCGCACATCGCGGGGATGAGGTCGACGCGGGCGACGGCGCCCCACCCGAGGGTGAGGGTGATCGCCCTGCCCTCGAGGCTGCCGTCGTAGCTCTCCGGGTCGGCGACCACGTGGGTGAGCATGACGCCGCGCACCTGGCGCAGCGGCACGGTCTCGCTGGTGGCCGTCGCCATGCGCTGGCGCTCCGGGCCCTCGTGGTCGTCGGCGTGCGCGATGACGAGGCGCCGGTCGGTCAGCACCAGGACCGTGAGGTGGTTGCGGACCGCCTGCTCGTCGAAGGTGGTCTCGGCGTGCACCAGGTGGGCGACCACCTGGTCCCGGCCCACGGCCGTGACGACGACGTCGTGCACCACGGCCGGCAGGTAGCCGGCCCGCTCGATGTCGGCCACGAGGGAGTCGGGCAGCGGGGACCTGAGGCGACGGACCATGCGCCCCATCGTGCCACCTGCGCCGCTCACGAGAGCATCGCCCGCCGCTCGGCGTCGGTCCGGGTGGGCGCCGGGGCGATCTGCACCTGCGCGCCGAGGACGTCGACGCCGTCCTGGTGGGCCATGACGGGCGTGAGCCGGAGCTGGGCGACCTCCGGGTGGTCGTCGGCGAGCACGGACACCCGCGCGATGAGGTCGTAGAGGGCGGTGTGGTCCACCGGCTTGGCGCCCTTGTAGCCGTCGAGCATCGGCGCGGCCTTGATGGAGGTGACCATGTCGACGATGTCGACGTCGGTCAGCGGCGGGAACCGGCTCGAGACGTCGCCGAGCAGGTCGATCGGCACGCCGGCGACGCCGAAGCCCACCACCGGGCCGAAGAGCGGGTCCTCGCTGCTGTGCACCTCGACCGTCACGCCACCGGGCGCCGCCATCCGCTGGAGCGCGATGCCCTCGGCGCCCAGCGGCTCGAGCAGCGCCTTGAGGTCCCGGTATGCCGCACCGACGGCCTTGGGGTGACGCAGGCCGGTGCGGATCCAGCCCTGGCCGGGCTGGTGCTGCAGCAGCGGGGAGGTCGCCTTGAGCACCACGGTGCCCTTCATCTGGCGGTAGACCTCGACGGCCTCCTCGTCCGAGCTGACCGGCACCGACGTCCAGAGGGTGATGCCGTAGGCGGCAAGCAGCGCCGCGGTGTCCTCCTGCGAGAGCTCCTCGCCGCGGGGCGAGCGCTCGAGCACCGCGTCGATCAGGTCGTGCACCGCGCGCCGGTTGATGCGGTCCGGCCGCACCGGGGTGCCGCGGTCGCTGTTGCGCCACTGCGCGTAGCGGGTCGCCGCGGCGAGGGCGCGGACCGCGTCCTCGGGGGTGGTGTAGGTGGGCAGCGAGCCGCCGGGGCTCACGCCGCGCATGCCGAGGAAGGTCGCCACGCAGGGCTTCTCGTGCCCGGCGACCGTCGCGCCGACCGCCTGCACGACCTCGGGGTCGATCGAGGCGACCGGCGGGATGAAGCAGGCCACGAGGGAGTCGACGTCGTCGCGTGCCAGGGCCTCCTCGACCACCCGGCGGAACTCCTCCACCCGCGCCTCGGCGTTGACGCTGACCGGGCCGTGCACGACCTCTAGGCCCCACGAGAGCGCGGCGTCGGCCGCCAGCGACCCGAGGGCGTCGCTGTTGGTGACCACACCGACCCGCTGGCCGCGCGGCAGCGGCTGGTTGACCACGAGCTGGGCGACGTCGAAGAGCTGGTGGATGTTCTCCGCCCGGATGACACCGGCCTGCTTGAGCATCTGCGCGAATGCCTCGGGGCGCTCCTGCGTGCTGCGCACCCGGTGGCCGCGCGGGGTGCCGTACTTGCCCACGCCGGACTTCACGACGATCACCGGCTTGATCGAGGAGAGGCGGCGGGCGATGCGCGAGAACTTGCGGGGGTTGCCCATCGACTCCAGGTAGAGGCCCACCACGCTGGTGGCCTCGTCGTCGAGCCAGTACTGCATGAGGTCGTTGCCGGAGACGTCGACCCGGTTGCCGGCCGAGGCGAAGGTCGAGATGCCGAGCCGCCGGCGCTGGGCGGAGGCGAGGACGGCCACGCCGAGGGCGCCGGACTGGGCGAAGAGGCCCAGCCGCCCGTGCGGGGGAAGGTGCTCCGGAGCCGCGAGCGACGCGTCGAGGCTCATCTCCGGGTCGTTGTTGATGAGCCCGAAGCTGTTGGGGCCGAGCACGCGCATGCCGTGGCGGCGGGCCCGGGTCAGCAGCTGCTCCTGGAGCTGCTCACCCTCGCGGCCGGCCTCGGCGAAGCCCTCGGACGCCACGACCAGCGCCTTGACGCCCGCGTCGGCGCACTCGTCGACGATCGCCAGCACGTCCGGGGCCGGCACCGCGACGACGGCGAGCGCGACCCCGCCCTCGATGTCCCGCACCGAGGCGCGGGACGGCAGCCCACCGATGAGGGTGCCGGGCTCGGCGCGGTTGTTCACGACGTGCAGGCGCCCGGTGTAGCCGCCGGCGACGATGTGCTCGAGGAAGGCCCGGCCGACCGTCCCGTCGCGGCGGGACGCGCCGATGACCGCGACCGAGGGCGGGTGCAGCACCTGGCGCACCGAGCGGGCCTCGGAGCGGTGCTCGCGCGACATCCGGACGGCGCGGGAGGCGTCGGTGGGCTCGATGTCGAAGGAGACCGCGATGACGCCGTCGTCGAACTCGTGCGAGGCGTCGTAGCCGGCGTCGCGGAAGACGCCGATCATCTTGCGGTTCTGCGGCAGGACGTCGGCGACGAAGCGCCGCACACCGAGCTCGCGGCCGATGTCGGCCAGGTGCTCGAGCAGGACCGAGCCGATGCCGCGGCCCTGGTGGTGGTCGGAGACGTTGAAGGCGACCTCGGCGACCGGGCCGCCCGGCTGCAGGCGGTCGTAGCGGCCGATGCCGGCGATCTTGTCGCGGATGGTCATCACGAGCGCGACCCGGTCGGAGTAGTCCACGTGCGTGAAGCGGTGGACGTCCTTGTCGGACAGCCGCTTGATGGGCGCGAAGAAGCGCAGGTAGATGGACTCCTCGGACTGGGCCGCGTGGAACTCGTGGATCGCCTCGGCGTCGTCGGGGCGGATCGGGCGGATGTGCCCGACCATGCCGTCCGCGAGGACGACGTCGGCCTCCCACTCCTGGGGGTAGCCCGGCGGCAGCGCGTCCTGCTCGGTCATGGCCCAACTATGGCAGGTGGGGTCTGGCGGGGCACGGGACGGTCCGGGCGTCCCGGACCGTCCCGCACCGTGCTCACCCGCCCCAGCTCACCTCGATGGGGGGCAGCTCGGTCCAGCTCTCCCAGTCGTCCTCGGTGACCCAGCGCTGCGACTCCTTCTCCGCCCCCTCGGGATAGGCACGGTAGGGGCCGCCGAAGCTCATCGAGCTGCCGCCGAGGGCCTGGAGCAGGGTGGCCCCGCCCGGCCACGGGAGGACCTCCTCCCAGTCCTGGTCCTCGCCCCCGGTCCAGAGGGCACCGTCGGTCGCCACCGCCAGGCGCGCGCCGTCGTTGCTGGCCACCCCACGGACGAGGCCCTCGGGCAGCGGGACGTCGGTCCAGGTCCTCCCGCCGTCCGAGGAGACCTGGACGGCCTCCCCGTCGGCGCACCAGTGCAGGAGGCCGTCAGGGCTCTCGGGGGCGGTGGTGAGCGTGCACTGCTCCTCCGGCCGTTCGACGACGGTCGCGACCTCCGCGCCGTCGGCGATGCGCCAGGTGGTGCCCATGTAGGTCACGTAGACGGCGTCGTAGGTGGCGGAGAGCTCGGCCCAGAGCAGGCCGGGAGCGCCCTGCGCCTGCTCGGGAAGGTCCTCCAGACGCACCACCCGGCGGCCGGTCGTGGCGTCGTCCGCGGCGACGTCGGTGATCACGACCTCGGCACAGGTGCCGGGCTCGCCGCCCTCGCAGCCGTCGGTGACCACCACGAGGGTGCTGCGGAAGGCCTCGACCGCGAGCGGGTGGTCCCCGCGGGTCGGGACCAGGGTCCAGGTGCGCCCGCCGTCGTCGGAGCGGACCAGCTCGCCGCTGGGCTCCGGGACACCGGGGCGTCCCAGCGCCCCGTCGGGGCCGGGACCCCACATCCAGGTGCGCTCCCGGGACGAGACGGCCTCGTAGTAGCCGGCGGCGAACATGTCGACTCGCCCCGTCCAGGTCTCCCCGGCGTCCTCGCTCACGGCGAGGGCGGGGCACATCCACTCGTAGTTCGCGGCGTCGCACTCCGTCTGGACGACGGCGGTGCGCAGGTCGCCGTCCTCGCCGGTGGGCTCGTGGACCGCGACGGTCACCGTGCCCGGGGCGGGCGCCGGCAGGGCGACCGCGGGCGGGGACTCCACGTCACCGGGGTCGTCGGTGACCGCCGGCTCGTCGGTGGCGCCGGGCTCGTCGTCACCGGGCACCCCGCTCTCCTCGGGCTCGTCGGTGGTCTCCGGCTCGGGGGTCGAGGTGGCGGCCACCGGGCCCGGCTCGGACGGACCGGCGGGGAGGGCGTCCGGCCCGCCGAGGCCCTGGCCCACGAGGACCGCGACGGCCAGGGCGGAGGCCGCGACGGCACCCGCGACGAACCACGTGCCCCGGGAGCGGCGCGAGCCGCGCCCGGCGCGCTCCACGACCACCTGCCAGGTCTCCTCGTCGGCACCGAGGTCGCGCACCGCCCTGCGGTGGGCGGCGAAGAAGTCGTCGACGACGCGGTCGTCGGGCTCGGGGGGCTGCTGGGTGCGGTCGGTCATCGGACACTCTCCAGGGTGCGTGCGAGGCGGGCTCGCGCCTCGTACAGGTCGGACTTGATGGTGCCCTCGGCCTTGCCGAGGGACCGGGCGACCTCTGCCACGGTGAGGTCGCCGAAGTAGTGCAGGAGGACGGCCGAGCGCAGCCGCTCGGGGAGCGACTCCACGGCGTCGCGGACGGAGACGCGGAGGGCCCAGTCGTCGGGTCGGTGCACGGCCGTCTCCGGGTCGGTCCCGCCGAACTCCCGGTCGTAGGCGGCGCGTTCGCGGCCGCGCTTGCGCCAGTGGTCCTTCACGAGGTTGGCGACGGTCGTGTAGAGCCAGGGGCGCGGCTGGTCGACCTTCTCCCAGTGCCCGAGGAGGCGGACGAAGGCGTCGGTGGCCATGTCGTGCCCGAGGTCCACGTCGCCGACCAGGTGCGCCGCCCAGCCCGCGAGCGCACCGAAGTGGGCCTGGTAGACCGCATGGACGGTCTCCTCCACGGGGTCGCTGGTGCGCGCTCTCGCTGGGCGGCGGTGGGCGGTCAGTGCGGTCACATCTCCTGTGACGCCGCTGGGCCCCCGACGGTTGGACATCATTTTCGGGCCCTTCTCCTCCCCCGGGACGGCGTCGTCCCGGACCGACTCCCCCGGTGCCCGCCGCACCTTGCCACACCCGGTGCCGGGGCCGGGGCCGACACGCGTGCCACGATGCGGGTATGCAGCTGCGCGAGGTGATCCGCCGCCGCCGGATGGTGCGGGCCTACGACCCCGCCCGGTCGGTGCCCGAGGACGTGCTGGCCCGGGTGCTCGACGCCGCGGTGCGCGCTCCCAGCGCCGGCTTCTCCCAGGGCTGGGACTTCGTGGTGCTCACCGACGCGCAGGACCGGGAGGCCTTCTGGGCGGCCACGACGGACCCCGGCCGGGAGCCCGACAGCTGGCTGCGGGGGGTCTCGACGGCCCCCTGCCTGATCCTGTGCCTCTCCGACCGGGACGCCTACCTCGACCGCTACGCCGAGCCCGACAAGGGCTGGACCGACCGCGACGAGGCCCGGTGGCCGGTCCCCTACTGGGACGTCGACACCGGCATGGCGGCGATGCTCATGCTCCTGACCGCCGTCGACGAGGAGCTCGGGGCGCTTTTCTTCGGGGTGCCGCCGCAGGCGCACCCGCGGGTCCGGGAGACGTTCGGGATCCCCGTCGGACGGCGGATCGTCGGGGTCGTGGCGATGGGCACCCCCGCGCCCGACCGCCGCTCCCCCTCGCTGCGGCGGGGACGCCGCCCGGTGGCCGAGGTGGCCCACCGCGGCCGCTTCGGGGTGCCCTGGTCCCCGGCCGGCTGAGCGGCGTGGAGGACTCCTCAGGCGCCGCTGCGGCCGAGCAGGTGCCTGACGGCGTCGACGGCGAGCGCCAGGGCCACGAGCAGCAGCGCCGCCGACCCGGCGGCGACCCAGGCGCTCTCGGGGGCGACGGTCCGGGCCACCGGCCCGGCCAGCACCACGAGGACGGCCGCGAGCGCCAGCAGGACCTCCGGAGCGTGCTCGGCGCGGCTGGTCGGCGCGGCCCCGGCGTCGGTGCGGTGGAAGAGGTGGGTGGGTGCGCGGTGCGCGTGCGTGGTCATGACGGGTCCCCTGCTTCTCCTCGTGCGGGAGGCCCCGTGTCTCCCGCCCTACCCCATTCTCGTCCTGCACCCCGGGGGTGCTTCAAGCCCCTGACGATCGTGACCTGACGGAGGCCCGGGAGGCTCCCGGGCGACCTGACGTGGCCTCGCCCGAGGGCCGCAGGACGCTCAGCCGGACGTCGGTCCGGCCGGCCCCCGCTCGGCGAGGAAGGCGTCCACCTCGACCCGGGTGGGGGCCGTCGCCGGGCCCCGTCGGGTGACCTTGACCGCTCCCGCGGCGTTGGCCCGGCGGGCCGCCTCGTGCCAGGGGGTGCCCAGGGCTCGCTCGGCGAGCAGGACGCCGGTGTGGGCGTCACCGGCGCCGTTGGTGTCGACCGGCGCCTGCGGATAGCCGGCGACGTAGGTCGTCTCCCCCTCGACCCGCACGTAGCACCCGTCGGCACCGTCACGCACGACGACGACCGCCCCGTCGGGGAGGTGCTCGGCGACCGCGGCACAGGCCGCGAAGGGGTCGCGGACGCCGGTGAGCTCCTGCGCCTCCTGGGCGTTGGACGTCCAGACGTCGGTGAGCCCCAGCGCGCGGGCCCCGTGCTCGCGGGGCAGGTCGGCGAGCGCGGCGCCCGGGTCGAGGACGACATCGACACCCTCGGGCAGGGCCTCGAGCCACGCCAGCAGGGGGTCCCGGGTGGGCGGGTACAGGCTGTAGCCCGTCAGGCACACGAGGTCGCCCGGGCGCGGCTCGCTGGTCGCGAGCAGGTCGACGCTGATCTCGCGCTCCGCGCCGTAGGTGGTCACGAAGGTGCGCTCGGCCGTCGGCTCGACCAGCACGACGCAGATGCCGGTGTCCTTGCCGGGGACCGGGGGCGAGGCCAGCTCGATGCCCTCGCGCGCCATGGCCTCACGGAGCAGGTCGCCGTTGGGTCCGGTGCCGACGGCTCCGGCGTGCACCGCCGGGGCCCCGGTCCGGGCCGCGGCCACGAGGATGCTCACCGCTCCCCCGGCGTAGCGGGTGTAGGTCGCGGCGTTGACGTTGGCGCCGCGCACCGGCAGGTCGGGCACCTCCAGCACGACGTCGACCAGCGCCTGGCCCGTGTGGATCACCCTCGCACTCACCCGCCTACCTTGCCACGAACCGGGCGAGGGGCCCGGCGCCGGTCGACCCGACGCTGTCGTAGCCTCCTCGGGAGACGTGCCGCCCGGACGAGAGGACGCCCCATGACCACCCCCACCCCCGCCGCGACCGTGCTCTCCGGGCTCGACACGGTCCGACCCTGGCTGGAGGACCTCTACCGGCACCTGCACGCCCACCCCGAGCTGTCGATGGACGAGCACGAGACCGCCGCCCGGGTCGTGAGCGAGGTCCGCGCGATGGCCGGCGGCGAGGAGCTGGAGATCATCACCGGCATCGCCGGCACCGGCGTCGCCGTGGTGGTGCGGGGCGGCGAGGGACCGACGGTGCTGCTGCGCGCCGACATGGACGGGCTGCCGGTCCAGGAGGCGACGGGGCTGGACTACGCCTCGACGGTCTGGACGCAGAACCGCCAGGGCGAGTCGGTGCCCGTCATGCACGCCTGCGGGCACGACACCCACGTGGCGACCCTGCTCGCCGCGCTCCGGCTGATGCTGGAGCGCCGGGACGCCTGGTCGGGCACCCTGGTCGCGGTCTTCCAGCCCGCGGAGGAGCAGTACAACGGCGCCGAGGCCATGGTGGCCGACGGCCTCGTCGACCGGCTCCCGCGGCCCGACGTCGCGCTGGGCCAGCACGTGCTCCCCGGCCCCGCCGGCTCCGTGCAGGTCGCGCCGGGCCCGATCATGGCCAGCTGCGACGACTTCCGCATCACGATGCGCGGCCGCGGCGGGCACGGCTCCACGCCCCACCAGACGCTGGACCCCGTCGTCATGGCCGCCTCGCTCGTCCTGCGCCTGCAGACGATCGTGTCCCGGCAGGTGGACCCGCGTGCCACCGCGGTGGTCACGGTCGGCCGCATCAGCGGCGGCACCAAGACCAACATCATCCCGGACACGGCCGTCCTCGAGGGGACCGTCCGCACCTACGACGCCGAGGTCGCGGCGACCTGCCTGGCCGCCATCGAGCGCGCGGCCCGTGCCGAGGCCGCGGCCTGGGGCGCCCCGGAGCCGGACGTCGAGACCTTCGACCACCTGCCCGTCACCGACAACGACCGCGGCGTCACCGACCGGGTTCGGGCCGCGCTCGCGGCCGAGCTCGGCGAGGACGCGGTGCGGGTCTTCGAGCCGGAGAGCGGCTCGGAGGACTTCGGGGTGCTGCCCGACGCGTGGGGCGTCCCCTACTCCTACTGGGGCTTCGGCGGCTTCGACGCGGCGGAGTGGGCCGCCGCCGAGGAGGCCGGGACGACCGACGACCTGCCCTCCAACCACTCGGCGCTCTTCGCCCCGGTGCTGCAGCCGACCCTCGACACCGGCGTGCGCGCGATGGTGGCGGCGGCGATGGAGTGGCTCGGCCGCTGACGCCGGGACGGCTCCCCGCCCCGGAAGATCGGCCCCGCCCGAAAATCGCTTGAGGGGGTGTCCCCGGGCGGTTCTACCCTCGGGACGTGGGCATCATCGAGGCGCAGGACCTGCACAAGACCTATCGCTCCCGCAGCGGGGAGGTGCGGGCCCTCGACGGGCTGAGCCTGTCCGTCCCGGAGGGCACCGTCGAGGCGCTGCTCGGCCCCAACGGCGCGGGCAAGACGACGACCGTCAAGGTCCTCAACACCCTCGTCCGCCCCGACGCGGGGTCGGCCTCGGTCGCGGGCGTCGACGTGCTCGCCGACCCGGCCGCGGTGCGTCGCGTCATCGGCGCCAGCGGGCAGTACGCCGCCGTGGACGAGAACCTCACCGGCCGCGAGAACCTCGAGATGGTGGGCCGGCTCTACCACCTGGGGCGGCGGGTGTCCGCCGCCCGGGCCCGCGAGCTGGTCGAGGCCTTCGGCCTCGCCGACGCGGCCGACCGTCCGGTGAAGGGCTTCTCGGGCGGGATGCGCAGACGCATCGACCTCGCGTGCGCGCTGGTCAACACCCCGCCGATCCTCTTCCTCGACGAGCCCACCACCGGGCTGGACCCCCGCAGCCGCATCGGGCTCTGGGAGGTGATCGAGGACCTCGTGCGGGACGGCACCACCGTGCTGCTCACCACCCAGTACCTCGAGGAGGCCGACTACCTCGCCGACCACATCAGCGTGGTCGACCACGGGCAGATCATCGCCCAGGGGACCGCCGACGAGCTCAAGGCGCAGGTGGGTGGCCACCACGTCGCCCTGACCCTGGTGGACGCGGCCGACGCCCACGGCGCCCGGGAGATCCTGGCCCGCCACGGCTCGGGCGAGGTGCGCCTCGACGCCGACGGCCGCACGCTGGACGTCGCGGTCGAGGGCGGCCCGGCGGCCCTGCAGCGGGTGCTCACCGAGCTCGACGCCGCCGGCGTAGCCCTCCACGACGCCGGGATGCGCCGACCGACCCTCGACGACGTCTTCCTCACCCTCACCGGACGCGAGCACGTCACCGACGACGAGAGCGAGCAGAGCGCATGACCACCGGCACCTCCGACCCCTCGGCCGTCGTCCCGGCCACCGCCGTCGAGCCGGGCCCCGACGCCCCGCGGGGAGCGCTGGCCACCTGGCTGTCCGACGGCTGGACGGTGACCTGGCGCAACCTGCTCAAGCTGAGGCGCAACCCCGAGGTCCTCGTCTTCGCGGTGCTCCAGCCGATCATGTTCGTCGTCCTGTTCTCCCAGGTCTACGGCGGCTCGATCCGGATCGACGGCGGCAACTACACCGACTACCTCATGGCCGGCATCTTCGGCCAGACCGTGCTGTTCGGGTCCACCTTCTCCGGCTACCTCATGGCGCAGGACCTCAAGGAGGGCCTGATCGACCGCTTCCGCACGCTGCCGATGCACTCCTCGGCGGTGCTCTTCGGACGCACCAACGCCGACCTGGTCCTCAACACCGTCTCGATGGTCATCATGATCGGCGCAGGTGCGGTCGTCGGCTGGCGCTTCCACGACGGGCCCGCCGCCTTCGTCGCCGGCGTCGCGCTGCTGCTGCTCTTCAGCTATGCCTTCAGCTGGGTCATGGCCTTCCTGGGCATCCTGGTGCGCACCCCGGAGGTCATCAACAACGCGGCGTTCATGGTGCTCTTCCCGCTGACCTTCATCTCCAACGCCTTCGTGCAGGCCTCCAACCTGCCGCGCCCGCTCGAGGTCTTCGCCAACTGGAACCCCGTCTCGGCGCTGGTGCAGGCGGCGCGCGAGCTGTTCGGCAACACCGGCTCGGTGCCCGTCGCCGACACCTTCCCGATGCAGCACCCCGTGCCCACGGTCGTCGTCGGCTCGCTGGTCCTGCTCGCCGTCTTCGTCCCGCTGGCGGTCGCGCGCTTCCGGAGCGCCTCCTCGCGCTGAGCGCCGACCGCCCGCGGCCGCGCCCGGCGGCGCGCACCCCCGCGGGGGGCACACTGAACCTTCCGTCGGCCTGCGGCGACTTCCGGGTAGAGGGGCGCCGGCGTGGGTTCCCCGGCTCGCAGCGAAGGAGCTCGCCATGCGCACGGTCCACCTCCTCACCTCGGCCCTCACGGCCCTCGGGCTGCTCCTCGGACCGGTGGCGGCGGCCGCACCGCCGGTGGCCGTCGCGGCCCCCGTCGTCCCGGCCGCCCCCACGCTGCAGGACGGCGACCTCGCCTTCCGGGTGGAGCGGCTCGCGGGCGTCGACCGCTTCGCCTCGGCCGCCGCCGTCAGCCGGCGGTTCGCCGCGGTGGGCACGCCCGTGGTCTACGTGGCCAACGGCACCGGCTTCCCGGACGCGCTGAGCGCGGGGCCGGCCGCCTCCCGCACCGGGGGCCCGGTGCTCTTCGTGCGCCCGGACGGCGTGCCCGGCGCCACCGGCACCGAGCTGCGGCGGTTGCGCCCCGGGCGCATCGTGGTGGTCGGCGGGACCGGGGCGGTCGCCCCGTCCGTGCTCACCACGCTGCAGGGCTACACGACCGGGACCGTCACCCGGCTCAGCGGCACCGACCGCTTCGCCACCTCGGTCGCGGTGAGCCGGGCGGCCTTCCCCACGGGCGCCGCCACCGTCTACGTCGCCAGCGGGCGGGACTGGCCCGACGCCCTCTCCGGCGGCGCCGCCGCGGTGGTCCAGGACGCTCCCGTGCTCCTCACCGATCCCGCGCGGCTGCCCCAGGCGGTCGAGCAGGAGATCGTCCGCCTGGCGCCGTCGCGGATCATCCTCGTCGGCGGCACGGCCGCCGTCTCGGAGCAGGTGGCCGCGCGCCTGCGCACCATCACCGTCACCGAGCGCGTCTCGGGCGACGACCGCTACCAGACCGCGCTGGCCGTCTCGCGCCGCGTCTTCGGCGCCTCGCGGCCCGGCGTGATGATCGCGAGCGGCGCGGCCTTCCCGGACGCCCTGGCCGGCGTCCCCGCCGCCGAGCACACCCGCGGGCCGATCCTGCTGGCACGGCCCACCAGCCTGCCCGGCGCCGCCGAGCTGGACCGGCTCACCCCCCGCACCGCCTACGTGCTCGGCGGCACCTCGGCCCTGTCGATCGAGGTGGCCAAGGCCGCGCAGCGCGAGCGCGGCGTCTGCTGGGCCGGACCCGACTACACCGGTGGCACCCCGCAGGTGCTGACCACCGTGGCGGGCACCGACAGCCGCAAGATCGCCTTCACGCTCGACATGGGCGGGCGGCTCACGGGCGCCGAGGGCATCGTCGACTTCCTCGTGGCCAACCAGGTCTGCACGACCTTCTTCCCCACCAGCCTGATGGCGGACACCGCCGAGGGCCGGCGGGTGATGGCCAAGATCGCGGCGCACCCCGAGCTCTTCGAGATCGGCAACCACACCGTGCACCACTGCGACTTCGTCAACGGCGGGGGCGGCTCCCCCACCGGTGCGCCGTGCCAGCGGGCGATGACCGGAGCGTTCATCCGCTCCGAGCTGACGTCGGCCGAGGAGACCCTGGTGCGCCTCACCGGGCTGTCGACCAAGCCCTACTGGCGCCCGCCCTACGGCTCGCACAACGCCACGGTGCGGGCGGAGGCGACGACCGCAGGATTCCCGATCACCGTGATGTGGACCCGCGACACCATCGACTGGGACCCCGCCACGACGACCGCGCAGATCGTCGCCCGCACCACCAGCCCGCTCCCGCCGTCCGGCGCGACCGTCCTGGCCCACCTCGGCGGCTACAACACGGCCGCGGCGCTGCCCCAGATCGTGCAGACCCTGCGGGCCAACGGCTACACGATGACGACGGTCTCGGACCTGCGGGACGGCTGAGCCGCGGCGCTTCTCCGCCGTGCCTGCGCGGACCGCGGGCGAGCACGGCATACCCTTGACCGGTCCCGTCCCCGGACCCCGAGCAGGAGCGCACGCATCCCGATGGCCCGCCGCAAGCCGCCCCAGAGCGAGGACCTCTTCGACGTCGAGGAGAAGATCGTCGAGGTCGACGTCCAGGAGGAGATGGAAGGGGCCTTCCTGGAGTACGCCTACTCGGTCATCTACTCCCGCGCCCTGCCCGACGCCCGCGACGGCCTGAAGCCGGTCCAGCGCCGCATCCTCTACTCGATGGACGAGCTCGGGCTGCGTCCCGACAAGGCGCACGTCAAGTGCTCCCGCGTCGTCGGTGAGGTCATGGGCAAGTACCACCCCCACGGCGACAGCGCGATCTACGACGCCATGGTCCGTATGGCGCAGCCGTTCACCATGCGGCTGCCGCTGGTCGACGGGCACGGCAACTTCGGCTCCCTCGACGACGGTCCCGCCGCCAGCCGCTACACCGAGGCCCGCATGGCCCCGGCGGCGCTGCTCATGACGGGCGGTCTGGACGAGAGCACCGTCGACTTCGTCCCCAACTACGACGACCAGCTGCTGCAGCCGGAGGTGCTGCCGGCGGCCTTCCCCAACCTGCTGGTCAACGGCGCCTCGGGGATCGCGGTCGGCATGGCGACCAACATGCCGCCGCACAACCTCGTCGAGGTCATCGGTGCGGCGCGCCACCTCATCGCCAACCCCGACGCCGACCTCGAGGCCCTGATGCGCTTCGTGCCCGGCCCCGACCTGCCGCTGGGTGGCCGCATCGTCGGCCTCGACGGCATCCGCGAGGCCTACGAGACCGGGCGCGGCTCGTTCCGGACCCGGGCCACCGCCCGCATCGAGAACGTCACCCCCCGCAAGAAGGGCATCGTCGTCACCGACCTGCCCTACCTCGTCGGCCCCGAGAAGGTCATCGAGAAGGTCAAGCAGCTCGTGCAGAGCAAGAAGCTGCAGGGCATCTCCGACATCATCGACCTCACCGACCGCACCAAGGGCCTGCACCTGGTCATCGAGGTCAAGACGGGCTTCAACCCCGAGGCCGTGCTGGAGCAGCTCTACAAGCTCACGCCGATGGAGGAGTCCTTCGGCATCAACAACGTCGCGCTCGTCGACGGCCAGCCGCGCACGCTCGGCCTGCGCGAGCTGCTCAAGGTCTACGTCGACTTCCGCACCTCCGTGGTGCGCCGGCGCACCGAGCACCGGCTGGGCAAGCGGCAGGACCGGTTGCACCTCGTCGAGGGCCTGCTCGTCGCGATCCTCGACATCGACGAGGTCATCCAGCTCATCCGGTCCTCCGACGACACGGCGATGGCCCGCCAGCGCCTCATGCAGGTCTTCGACCTGTCCCAACTGCAGGCCGACTACATCCTCGAGCTGCAGCTGCGCCGGCTGACGAAGTTCTCCCGGATCGAGCTCGAGGCCGAGCGCGACGAGCTGCTCCGCGAGATCGAGCGCCTGCAGGCGATCCTCGACGACCCCCAGGTGCTGCTCGCGGTCGTCTCCGACGAGCTGGCCGAGGTCGCCAAGGAGCACGGCACTCCCCGCCGCACCGTGCTGCTGGAGTCCGACGGCCAGTCCGGCACCACCTCCGCGGCGACCGCCGGCGCCAAGGGGGCCGCGGCCTCCCTCGAGGTGCCCGACGACCCCTGCTGGGTACTGCTGTCCTCGACCGGTCTGCTGGCCCGGACGAGCGACGCCGAGCCGCTGGAGACCGGTGGACGCCGGGCCAAGCACGACGTGATCGTCTCGCGGGTGCGCACCACGGCCCGCGGTGACGTCGGCCTCGTGACCTCCGCGGGCCGCGTCGTGCGGCTGTCGGTGGTCGAGCTCCCGGCCCTGCCTCCCACCGCCGGCGCCCCCTCGCTGTCGGGCGGCGCCCCGCTGTCGGCCTTCGTCGACCTGCCCCCGGCCGAGTCCGTGCTCGCGCTCACCTCGCTCGCCGGCGAGGGCCCCGGCCTGGCGCTCGGCACCCTCCAGGGCGTCGTCAAGCGGGTCAACCCCGACTACCCCGGCAACAAGGAGTCCTTCGAGGTCATCTCGCTCAAGGACGGCGACCGCGTCGTCGGCGCCGTCGAGCTGACCACCGGCGAGGAGTCGCTCGTCTTCGTCACGACCGACGCCCAGCTGCTCCACTACCCCGCCTCGCTCGTCCGGCCCCAGGGTCGCTCCGGCGGCGGTATGGCCGGCATCAAGCTCTCCCCGGGCGCCACCGTGGTCGGCTTCTCGGCGGTGGACCCCGCGGCCGAGAACGTCGTCGTCACCGTCGCAGGCTCCGCCGACGCCCTGCCGGGCACGGAGGCCGGGTCGGTCAAGGTCACGGACATGTGGGCCTACCCGTCCAAGGGGCGGGCGACCGGCGGCGTGCGCTGCCACCGCTTCCTGCGCGGCGAGAGCGTGCTGACCCTCGGCTGGGCCGGGGCCGCTCCCCCGATGGCCGCCTCGGCCAACGGGGTCGCCGTCGACCTGCCCGAGACCAACGACAAGCGCGACGGCTCCGGCGTGCCCGCCGCGGCGCCGATCAGCGCGGTGGCCGCCCCCTGACCTGAGGCCCGCGCCGTGGCGCGCCTCCCCCACCCCGTCCCGCGGCGGTGGGACGCTGCGCGCATGAGGAACAGGGCCGGTCTGGTGCTGGGGTTGGCGGTCGGGGTGCTCGTGCTGCTGGCGGTGGTCGCCGGCGTGCTCTCGGCGGCCCGGTCGGGGCCGAGCCTGCCCGAGGGCTCGCCCGAGGCGGTCGTGCAGGCCTACGTGAGCGCGGTGGTCGGCGACGACGCCGACGTGGCCGCGACGCACCTGGACCCCGAGGGGCGGTGCTCCGAGAGCGACGTCCGGGGCTACGGGCGCACCACCGCCCGGGTCGTGCTGCGCGACGTAGACATCATCGGTGAGACCGCGACCGTCGACGTCGAGTTCGTGCACGGCGGCTCCGGGCCCTTCGGCGGCGACGAATGGCGCGAGGAGCAGACCTACGAGCTGCGCCGCCACGACGGGACGTGGGTCATCACCGGCGAGCCCTGGCCGATGTACTACTGCGAGGGGAACGGCCGATGAGCCTCTCGGCGGTGGGCCTGCTCGTGGTCGTCCTGGTGCCGCTGGCCGTCCTGGTCGGCGTCGTCCTGGTCGTGGTGCGGCTCGCCCGGCCGGGCCCGTCCGGCACGGCTCGGGCCGGGGCGTCGGCCACCCAGACCTCCGGCCAGGCGGTGCGCCGGTTCTTCCAGTTCCTGCTCCTGACCGGGCTGCTCGTCGCGGCCGGGAGCGGCGTCGCCGGCCTCCTCGGACGCCTGCTCGACCCCGGCCGCGTGCTGGTCCGTGACGACGGCGGGCTGGCCCTGCAGCTGACCTTCACCTTCATCGCGCTGCCGATCTGGGCCGCGCTGGCCTGGTGGACCTCGCGCCGCCTGCGCACCGACCCCGCGGAGTCCCGTTCCCTGGGCTGGGCGGCCTACCTGACCATCGTCGGCATCATCTCCCTCGTGGTCGCGATGGTCGCCTGGCAGGAGGTGCTCGACGGCGCACTGACGGCCACCACCTATCGCGGCCAGCGTCTCGCCACCGCTCTCGTGTGGACCGCCGTCTGGGGCGGGCACCGGTGGTGGGGCCGGTCGGTCACCCCGCGCCCCCTGCTGCGGGCGGAGCTGCTCCTGGGCTCCCTCGTCGGCCTGCTCACCGCCGCGGCCGGTCTCCTCATGGTGGTCTCCCCCGCGCTGCGCGAGCTCTTCGGGCTGACCAGCGACAGCATCGTCGGCGGCAGCCTGCCCGACATCCTGCGCGGCGCCGCCACCCTCGTCGTCGGCGCCGTGGTGTGGGCCGTCTACTGGCTGCGCGAGGCCGTCCGCGGCCCGCGGGACACCGGATGGCTGGCCCTGGTGCTGCTCGCGGGCGTGGCCGGAGGACTCCTCGTGGCCGTCGTCGCCGCCAGCGTGCTGGGCTACGACGTGCTCGTCTGGCTCGTCGGCGACCCCGCCACGACCCGGGCGACCCTGCACTTCGCCGCGCTCCCGGGCGAGCTGGCCACGTTGCTCGTCGGGCTCCTCGTGTGGTGGTACCACAGCGCGGTCCTGGAGGCCGGGGCCGAACGCCGCACGGAGGTCCGCCGGGTCTACGAGTACGTGCTCGCCGCCGTCGGCCTGCTCGCCGCCTCGGCCGGGCTGGTGATGGTCCTCGTGACCATCGTGGAGGCCATCGCGGCCGGCAGCGACCTCGTCGTCGGCGGCAGCGCCCTCAACGCGCTGCTGGCCGCCCTGGTGCTGCTGGCCGTGGGCCTGCCGCTGTGGTGGTGGCACTGGCGCTCGGCCCAGCGGGCCCGTGCCGCCTCCCCGGCCGAGGAGCTGGAGTCCCCGACGCGCCGCACCTACCTGCTCGTCCTCTTCGGGCTCGCCGGCGTCGTCGCGGTCGTCGCCCTGCTCACGCTGGTCTACCTGCTGCTGCAGGATGCCCTGGAGAGCGGCATCGACGTCGAGACGATGCGCAGCATCCGCTTCCCGTTCGGCATCCTCGCGACCACGTCGCTGCTGTCGGCCTACCACTGGACGGTCTTCCGCACCGACCGGGCCGAGACCGAGCGTCGCCGCTCCAGCGGCGCCCCCGCTCCGGGCGGGGCCGCCGGCACGACCCGGCTGCGGCACGTGCTCCTCGTCGGGGCCGGCGACCCGGGCGTCGCGGCCGAGGTGTCGCGGCAGGTGGGGGCGTCGGTCCAGGTCATGCGCCGGACCGATCTCCACGCGAACCCCTGGGTCGTCGAGCAGGTCGTCGCGCTGCTGCAGGACGTGCCCACCTCCTCCGCGGTCGTCCTGGCCGACACGGACGGGATCCGGGTGGTTCCGGTCGAGACCCTTGACCCCTACACTGGGTAGTAGATGGGCCCCCGCACCCGCCACCCTGACGGGACCGCCGGCACCGGCCCACTGCCGACCAAGGAGGCGCGATGCGCGCAGTCGTGTTCGAGGGCTACCAGACCTTCCCCGTGCTCAAGGAGGTCCCGCGCCCCACCCCGGGCCCCGGCGAGGTCCTGCTCAAGGTCGCCGGCGCGGGTGCCTGCCACTCCGACGTGGGTCTCTTCGCGGAGTTCGAGGGTGACCCGACCGGGCTGCTGACCCCGCCGTTCGTGCTCGGCCACGAGAGCTCGGGATGGGTGGAGGAGGTCGGCCCGGGCGTGACCGGGTTCGAGCCCGGCGCGGCCTACCTGGTCTACGGGCCGACCGGCTGCGGTCGCTGCCCCGCCTGCTCCCGCGGCCAGGACACCTACTGCGCCCACCCCGAGGAGGCCGGTGTCGCCGGTATGGGGCTGGGCCGGGACGGCGGGATGGCGGAGTACCTCCTGGCCCCCGCCCGCAACCTCGTCCCGCTGGGCGACGCCGACCCGATCGATGCCGCGCCCCTGGCGGACGCGGGCCTCACGCCCTACCACGCCATCAAGCGGGCGCTGCCCTCGCTGGCCGGCGGCGGACGCTCGGCCCTCGTCATCGGCCTGGGCGGGCTGGGCCTGGTCGCCGTGCAGATCCTGCGCGCGCTCACCGGCGCCACCGTGATCGCGACCGACGTCAAGCCCGAGGCGATGGTCCAGGCGGAGCGGTACGGCGCGGTGACGGTGCCCGGCGGCGAGGGCCAGGTCGCGCGGATCCGTGAGCTGACGGGCGGCCGCGGCGTGGACGCCGTCCTCGACATGGTCGGCGTGGACGCCACCCTGGCCCTGGCCGCGGGCGTCGTCGCGCAGCAGGGCTCGCTGACCGTCGTCGGCATCGGTGGCGGCACCCTGCCGTGGAACTTCTTCACGATGCCCTACGAGGTGAACTTCTCCTCGACCTACTGGGGCACGATCGAGGACCTGCACGAGGTCGTCGCGATGTACCGCGCGGGCCAGATCACGCCCGTGGTCGAGCGATTCCGCCTCGACGACGCCCTCGAGGCCTACCGCCAGCTGCGTGACGGCGAGCTGACCTCGCGGGCCGTGGTCGTGCCGCACGGCTGGTGAACACGCCGGGATGAGGGCTCCGGGGCGCTGAGCGGCTAGACTGTCCTCAGCGCCCCGCACCGTCTCACCTCGGGGCGCATGATCGTGCCGGACCCCTTGCAGGGCCGTCCAAGGTCGCGCCGCCCCGTCGGGGCCTGCGCGCCGGGTGGGACGTCGTTCCCTTTCCGAAGGACCCTTTTTCGTGACCTCCAGCTTCGCCGACCTCGGCGTGCCCTCCATCCTGACCGCCCCCCTCGCTGAGCTCGGCATCACCACGCCGACCCCGATCCAGGCGGCCACCCTGCCGGACTCCCTCGCCGGGCGCGACGTGCTCGGCCGCGGCCGCACCGGCTCGGGCAAGACCTACGCCTTCCTGCTCCCCCTGGTGGCGCGCCTCGCGGCCGACCGCGGCGCCACCTCCCGCCGGGGCCGTGCCCCGCGCGCCCTCGTCCTGGCCCCGACCCGTGAGCTGGCCCGCCAGATCGAGGAGTCCCTGGCCCCCCTCGCCGCCGTCACCGGGCTGCGCTCGCTGACCATCTTCGGCGGCGTCGGCCAGAACCCCCAGGTCCGCGCTCTTCAGGCCGGTGTCGACGTGCTCGTCGCCACCCCCGGCCGCCTCGAGGACCTCATCGGCCAGGGCCACGCCGACCTGTCCCGGATCTCGGTGACCGTGCTGGACGAGGCCGACCACATGTCCGACCTCGGCTTCCTGCCGGCCGTCAAGCGCCTGCTGGACCGCACGCCGCGCGACGGGCAGCGGATGCTCTTCTCCGCGACGCTGGACGCGGGGATCGACGTCATCGCCAAGCGCTACCTGTCGAGCCCGGTCACCCACTCCGCCGACTCGGCGCAGTCGCCGGTGTCCACCATGAGCCACCACGTGCTCCACGTCGACGCGGCCGAGCGGCTCCACGTGCTCACCGACCTCGGCGCGGCGCCCGGCAAGGTCATCATGTTCACCCGCACCAAGCACGGCGCCAAGAAGCTGGCCAAGCAGCTCAACGCCGCCGGCGTGCCCGCGGTCGACCTGCACGGCAACCTGAGCCAGAACGCCCGGGTGCGCAACCTCGACGCCTTCTCCTCGGGCAAGGCCCCGACGCTGGTCGCCACCGACATCGCCGCGCGCGGCATCCACGTCGACGACGTCTCGCTCGTCGTGCACGCCGACCCGCCGGTCGAGCACAAGGCCTACCTGCACCGCTCCGGGCGCACCGCCCGCGCCGGCAACGAGGGCACCGTGGTCACCCTCATGACCGACGACCAGGTGCGCGACGTGCGGTCGTTGACCCGCGCCGCCGGCATCCGGCCCACCACCACCCGCGTGGACCGTCGTCACCCGCTCCTGGGCGAGCTGGCCCCGGGCGAGCGCACGCTCGTGCCCGGCGGCTTCGCGCCCGAGGAGCTCCCCGGGGCCGGCGGCTCCGGCCAGGGTCGTTCCTCCGGCGGCGGCCGCGGACGCGGCGCTTCCGGAGGCGGCCGTGGTCGCTCCGGCGGCGGCCGTGGTGGCGAGGCCCGCACCGGTGGCGGCCGTGGTCGCGGCGGCCAGGGCGGCGAGCGGTCCCCCCGCGGTGGCGAGCAGGGCGGCCGTGGCGGCTCCTCGCGCCAGGGTGCCGGGTCGACCTCGGGGCAGGCACGCTCCGGTCGCGGGCGCCGTCCCGCTGCTGCCTCCAGCGGCTCGGTCGTGGCCTTCTCGTCCTCGAGCCGGGGCGGTCGCGGCGGGCGCTGAGCCCCCACCGGTGGCGGTGTAGCGTCGGAAGGCGCGGTGTCCTCGGGCACCGCGCCTTCCGCTTTCCCCGACGAGAGGACCCCCATGCCCACCCTGCCCGGCAGCAGCGTCGAGATCTTCCCGGTCAACCTGGGAGGCAACGCCTTCGGCTGGACGGCCGACGAGGAGACGTCCTTCGCGATCCTCGACCGGTTCGTCGAGCTGGGCGGCACCTTCGTCGACACGGCGGACTCCTACGCCGCCTGGGTGGACGAGGTCGGCGGGCAGTCCGAGACCATCATCGGTCGCTGGCTCGCCGCGCGCGGGAACCGGGACGACGTGCTCGTCGCGACCAAGGTGGCGCGCAAGCCCGGCCGGGTGGGTCTGGCCCACGACAACGTCGTGGCGGCGCTCGAGGAGTCCCTCGAGCGGCTGCAGACCGACCACGTCGACCTCTACTACGCCCACTACGACGACGAGGACGTGCCGGTGGCCGACCAGGTCGCGACCTTCGACGAGCTGGTGCGCTCCGGCCGCGTCCGGTCGGTGGGCCTGTCGAACTTCACCCCCGAGCGGCTCCGCGAGTGGTTCGAGACCGCCCGCGAGCAGGGCGCGGCGGTGCCCGTGGCCCTGCAGCCGCGCTACACCCTCGTCTCCCGCACCGACTTCGAGACGTCCGTGGCGCCGATCGCCGGCGAGTTCGGCGCGATGGTCTTCAGCTATCCCGCGCTGGCCTCGGGCTTCCTCACCGGCAAGTACCGCACCGAGGCCGACCTCGAGGGGATGCCGCGCGGCGGCGCCGCCCGCCGCTACCTCGAGGCCGGTGGCCTGCGCGTCGTCGACGAGCTCGTGCGCATCGGCGAGGCCCACGGCGTCGAGCCGGCCACCGTCGCGCTCGCCTGGGTGCTCGCCAAGGGGGTCACCGCACCGATCGCCTCGGTCTCGCGCCCCGCGCAGCTCGACGCCCTCATGGCCGCCCCCGGCCTGACCCTCACGGTCGACGAGGTCGCGGCGCTCGACGCGGCGTCCGACGGCTTCTGAGCCGCAGCACTAGATTGGCGGGCATGGAGGAATTCGACCTCGACCGCACCACCGAGGTCGGCTGGGCGGCGTTCCTGAGCCGCCTGGCCGACCACCTCGGCACGGCCCGCGAGCCGCTCGTCATGACCCCGATGGGCGGCGAGGACGACCACCTGCCCGTCCTCGAGGTCACGCCGGGCGCCGGGGGCGACGACGCGCTGCTGCACGCCGAGCTCCGCGGTCCCGGCGAGGACCCGTGGCCCGAGGAGGCGCGGACCCGGCACCTGCTCTCCCTGGGCTGGACCCCGGCCCCCGGGGGCACTGCATACCTGCTCGACCTGCCGCGCTCCCACGCCCACCTCCTCGCGGCGGTCGTGACCGACACCCTGCGCGACGTCGTCGGGGTCCCGCACCCCGCCTTCCTCGACGCCGGGGCGCTGACGATCGCGGCGCCGACCGAGGCCGAGCCGGAGGAGCCCGCTCCCCCGCCGCAGGTCGACCTCGACACGGCCGTGATGGTCCGCACCCCGGCCGAGCTGCGCGAGCTCGTCGACACGACGTTGCACGCCGCCCTGGGGCACCCGCCGCGGCACGACCACGACGGGGACGTGCCGATCCTCTACGGCAGCGCCCTGGTCTACGTCCGCACCGCCGACGCGGCGCCGGTCGTCACCGTCTTCGCCATCCCGGTCCAGGACATCGGCGACCTCGAGGCCGCCCGCCGCGAGGTCGAGATCTTCAACCGGCGCGCGATCTTCGGCAAGTTCACCCTGGTCGGACGGCAGATCGTGGCCAGCGTGGCCGTGCCCTGCCTGCCGTTCGTGCCCCGGCACCTGGTCGGCATGGTCGAGCTGATGGGCCGGGAGATCGACCAGCTCGACGAGGACCTCGCGCTGCGCGTGCAGGGACGGCGCTGGATCGACCTGGTCAGCGGGACCGGTCCGGCGGGCGCTCCGCCGACGCAGCCCGTGGTGCGTGCGGTGGACGTGGCGCCGCCCGCCGCTCCCGAGGCCGAGCCGCCCGCCGAGCTCCAGACGCTCGTCCAGCTGCAGCTCGACGCGGAGGGTGGCGACCTCGAGCCCGCCCTCGTCGCCGACGTCTGCCACCGCGACCGCGACCTCATCCTGCGGCTCATCCGGATGGCCGAGGACCAGACGCTGCGCTGGCGCTCCGGCGTCGGGCGCGCCCGGGCCGCGGGAGACGCGGACGGGGCGCGCTCCGCCGGCGACCAGGTGCGCGCGTGGGCGCGGACGGTGCGCAACCTGCGCGCCGCGCTGCGTCACGTCGTCACCTTCGGCGGCTCCGCCGAGGGCTAGGGGCGCACCCGCTCCAGCACCATCCGCGCGACGAGCCCGGGCTCGCGCTCCGGGAGCCAGTGACCGGCCCCGCACTCGACGAAGCGGTAGTCCGCCGAGACGTACCTCCCCGTGCGCTCGGCGGCCTCGCGGCCGAGGAAGGGGTCGCGGCCGCCCCAGAGGTAGGTCGTCGGCACGGTGACGGTCGCGTCGCGGGACGCGTCGTCACCTCCTGGCCCGCGCCTGCGGCGCCGGCCGGGCTCGGGGCGCAGCGCCGCGCGGTACCAGTGGACCGGGCCGCGGAGCGCGTCCGCCCGACGCAGGCGTTCGGCATACCCCTGGTCGGCCGCGGCCGGGAGACCGGTGCGGCGCAGCCCGCCGCGTCGCAGCGCGCGGGCGAGGAGGTGCTCGGGCAGGAGGGGCACCTGGAAGGCGAGGACGTACCAGCTGCGCCGGGCCTGGTCGCCGTGCCGTAGCGACTCGCGCAGCGCCCGGGGGTGCGGGGTGGAGAGGACGACGAGGCTGGCGACCCGGTCGGGGTGGGCGGCGGCCAGCACCCGGGCGACGAACCCGCCCCAGTCGTGGCCGACGACGTGGGCCCGCGCGACCCCGGCCGCGTCCAGCACCGCGAGGGCGTCGGTGACCAGCTCGCGCATCCGGTAGTCGCGGGCGCGGCGCGGCCGGGCCCCCGGGGAGTAGCCCCGCTGGTGCGGGGCCAGCGTCCGCAGGCCCGCCTCGTGCAGCAGCGGCGCCACCCCGTCCCAGGCGGTGGCGTCCTGCGGGAAGCCGTGGAGCAGCAGCACCGCCTCGCCCTCCTGCGGGCCGCCCTCGAGCACGTCGAGCACGAGGTCGCCGCGGCGGCAGGAGAACGAACGCGTTTCCATGGCCCTCAACGTAGCCCCGGGGCGGCGTCGGACGAACTTCCCCGATGTAGTTCAATCGTCACTCTTGTCACATCCGCCCCGCCTCGCGCATGCTGGGCTCGGCCGTCCCGTCCCTGAGGAGTCCCACTCGTGCGCCGCTCGATCCTTGCCGTGTGCACCGCGCTCGCGGTCGCACTCTCCCCGCTCGCCGCGTACTCCGTCGACGACCCGGTGCAGACCGCCGATGCGGAGGCGTCGGCCGAGGCCGACGTGGTCGTCCCCGACCTGGAGGAGCCCGCCCTGCCGGTGGACCAGCGCTTCGGCTTCACGGCCGAGCCGCAGGCCCCGACGGAGACGGCGGCCGTGGTGCAGCCGGGGATCACCGCACTCCCCGCGCCGCAGCCGGGCGCGGAGGTCTACGACCGGCCCGCGGACGGCGTCTACCAGGTGCGCGGCGGCGGCTTCGGCCACGGCATCGGGATGTCGCAGTACGGCGCCGACGGTGCGGGAAGGGCCGGCCTGACCCACGCGCAGATCCTCGCCTTCTACTACCCGGGCACGGTCCTGGAGACCCGGACGACCGGCACCATCCGGATCGGTCTCACCGTCGACAGCGACGGCGACACCCGCGTCGCGCACCGCGCCGGCCTCGTGGTCGGCAACGCCCCCGGCGGCGCGACCTACCCGTTGCCCTCGGGCTACAGCCAGTGGCGCGTGCGCACCACGACCGCCGCCGCGACCGGCTGCACCCTGGAGGGCCTGAGTTCCTCCGGCACGTGGACCGCCGTCTGGCCGACCGGGCTGACCCGGTCCTGCCCGATCTCCTTCAGCTCCCCCACCGAGGGCACCGTCGACCTCTACCTGCCGACCGGGCAGCCGCGGATCTACCGCGGCACCCTCACCGCGACGCACCGTGGGACGACCAGCCTCCTCACCGTCAACCACCTGCCGCTGCAGCACTACCTGCGCTCGGTGACCATGGCCGAGATGCCGGTGTCGTTCCACGCCCAGGCGCTGCGTGCCCAGGCCGTCGCGGCCCGCACCTACGCGCTGCGCGGCGCCGGCGGCACCGCCTACTACGACACCTGCGACACGACCGCCTGCCAGGCCTACCGGGGCAGGGGCGTGCGCAACGCCGACGGCTCGGTGACCTCCTACGAGCACGCCAACAGCACCGCGGCCGTCGACGCGACCGACGGACAGGTGCTCACCTACGACTTCGGGACCGGCACCCGCCAGCTGGCCACGACGATGTACTCGTCCTCGACCGGCGGCCACACGACGGCGGCCGGCGCCGGGCACGGCTACCTGCGGCCCCAGCCGGACCCCTACGACGCGGTGGCCGGCAACGCGCGCCACTCGTGGACCGCGGCCCTGCCGGCCGCGCGTCTCGAGGCGCGCTACGGCATACACCGGGTGGAGCGGGTGCAGATCCTGCGCCGCGACGGCCACGGCCAGTGGGGCGGACGTGTGCTCGAGGCGCGGGTCGAGGGCTACACGGCCGGGGGCGCCTACACCTGGGCCACGGCCACCGGGGACGGGCTGCAGCTGGCCAACCCCTGGCCGGGCAACGCCAACGGTCTCTCCTCGACCTACTTCACCATCGTCGGGGGCGACGGCGGCACCGGCACCGTGGAGAGGATCGCCGGCACGGACCGCTACGCCACAGCGGCCGAGGCGAGCCGGGCGTGGGGCGCGGGCACGGGCGTGGTCTACGTCGTCAACGGCAACGACTACCCCGACGCGCTCGCGGCGGCCGCCCGCGCCGGCGTCTACGACGCCCCCGTCCTGCTCACACAGCGCGACCGGATCCCGTCCGAGACGCTGGCCGCGATGGCGCGGCTCACCCCGGCACGGGTCGTCGTCGTGGGCGGCACCGGGTCGGTCTCCGACGCGGTCGCGACCCGGCTGCGCGGCCTCACCACGACCAACGACCTGACCCGGGTCGGCGGCGTGGACCGCTACGACACCGCGGCCCAGGTGGCGTCCTACTACCCCGCCAACCAGAGCACGGTCTACCTGGCCAACGGCCAGGACTTCCCGGACGCGCTGGCCGGTGCAGCGCTGGCCGGCCACGGGCAGCTGCCGCTGCTGCTCACCCGCCCCGACCGGCTCAGCTCGGTGACGGCCACCCAGCTGCAGCGGCTGCGGCCGCGCGAGGTGGTCGTGCTCGGCGGCACCACCGCGGTCTCCGACGCCGTGGCCCGGCAGGCCGCGACCTACACGACCAGCGGGACCTTCCGCCGCCTCGCCGGAGCCAACCGCTACGAGACGATGGAGCGGGTGGCCGCGCAGTTCCCCGCCGGCCGCGGCCCGGCCTACGTCGCCTCGGCGTCCAGCTTTCCGGACGCCCTCGTCGGCGCGGCGCTGGCCGGCGGTCTGCGTGGCGTGCCGATCCTGCTCACCGCTCCGGAGCGGGTGCCGCTGCCGACCGCCACGGCGCTCGGCCGGCAGAGCCCGCAGTCGATCTACGTGCTCGGCGGGCCCGGAGCGGTGACGGACTCGACCATGGACGCCCTTCGAGCCCACCTGCGCTGAGGGGCCCTTCCCCGACGTGCGAGAAGGTGGCCGCGCTGGCGGCCACCTTCTCGGTGGGGTCTGAGGTCGCGCCCGGTCAGGGGACGAGGATGAGCTTGCCGGTGGTGCGCCCGCCCTCGAGGTCCTCGTGGGCGCGCTGCGCCTCGGCCAGCGGGTAGCGACCGCCGACCCGGATGGTCAGGCGGCCGCCCGCGACGGCCTCCAGCACCTCGCGCCCGCGCCAGAGCAGCTCCTCGCGGTCGCTCGCGTAGTGCGCGAGCGACGGACGGGTCAGGAAGAGCGAGCCACCGGCGTTGAGCCGCTGGGGGTCGACCGGCGGCACCGGGCCGCTCGCCGCGCCGAAGAGCACCATGAAGCCGCGGGGGCGCAGCACCGACAGGCCGGCGTCGAAGGTGTCGCGGCCGACGCCGTCGTAGACGACGTGCACGCCCTGGCCGTCGGTGAGCCGCCGGATCTCCTCGGCGAGGTCGACCTCGCGGTAGAGGACGGTGTCGGTCGCGCCGTTGGCACGGGCCAGCTCGGCCTTCTCCTCACTCCCGACGGTGCCGATGACCCGCACGCCCTTGTCGCGCAGCATCTGGCACAGCAGCAGGCCCACGCCACCGGCGGCGGCGGTGACCACGGCGGTCTGACCCTCGCGGGCCTCGAAGGTGGAGTTGACCAGGTAGTGGGCGGTCATGCCCTGGAGCATGGTCGCCGCCGCGGTCTCGAGGTCGACGGCGTCGGGGACGGGCACGAGGCGGGCGGCCGGGACGACGGCCTGCTCGGCATAGCCGGTGCCCACGGTCATGGCCCAGGCCACCCGGTCGCCGACCGCGACGTCGGTCACGCCCTCGCCGACGGCCGAGACGGTGCCCGCGCCCTCGTTGCCGCCGACGAACGGTAGCGGCAGGGGGTAGGCCCCGCTGCGCTGGTAGATGTCGATGAAGTTCACGCCGCCGGCGGCGAGGTCGACCACGACCTCCCCCGGACCCGGCTGCGGGGTCTCACGCTCGACGACGGTGAGGGCCTCCGGCCCTCCGGGCTGCTCCACGATGACGGCACGCATGGGGTGACCCTAACCGGCGCCCCCGGACCGTCCGCGACGGGTCAGGCCCTCGCCCCCGCGTCGCGGTCGACCACCCGCTCGCCCGCCACGTGGACCGAGCGCACCCGGCTCCGCAGGCCCGCCAGGTCGTCCCAGGCGCCGTCGAGCACGACGACGTCGGCGACCTTGCCCGGCTCCAGCGTGCCGTGGTCGGCGTCCACGCCCAGCAGCTCGGCCGCCGAGCGCGTCGTGGCCTCCCACGCGCCCTGGGCGCCCAGCCCGAGCTCGGCCATGAGGCGGACCTCCTCGAGGTTGGTGCCGTGCGCACCGACACCGGAGTCGGTGCCCATCGCCACCTTCACACCGGCCTCCACCGCGCGGCGGAAGGAGTCGTCGTGCACCTCGGCGACCATCCGGGCCTTGGCAAGCACCCGGTCGGAGATCGCCGCCCCGGCCTCGGCCTGCGCGAGCACCGCCCGCGGCGCTGACAGCGTGGGCACCAACCAGGTCCCGTGCTCGAGCATGAGGTCGATGGCCTCGTCGTCGAGGTAGATGCCGTGCTCGATCGACCGGATACCACCGCGCACCGCCGTCTTGATGCCGTCGGTGGCCTGCGCGTGCGCCATGACGTGCAGACCGGCCGCGCTCGCCTCGGTGACCAGCGCCGCGATCTCGTCGTCGCGGAAGTGGCCGTGCAGCGGGTTGCTCAGCGGCGAGAGGACGCCGCCGCTGGTCGCCACCTTGATGACGTCGGCGCCGGCGCGGATCAGCTCGCGGACCCGCTTGCGCATCTCCTCCGGGCCGTCGACGACGGAGTCGGGCACGCCCGGGTGGGTGGACATGAGCCCGAGCACCGCACCGCAGACGTGCCAGTCGTCGCCGTGGCCGCCGGTCTGGCTGAGCATGTTGATCGCGATCTGCATCCGCGGCCCGGGCGTCAGGCCGCGCCGCACCGCCTCGGCGACGCCCAGGTCGGCGCCGCCGGCGTCGCGCACCCAGGTGATGCCGGTCTCCAGCGTCGCCCGCATCCGGTGCGCCGCCTGGAAGAACGGCAGCGAGAACGGCGTCTGCAGCACGCGCATGAGGTCGGGCTGCTCGAACATGAAGTGGACGTGGCAGTCGAAGAGTCCGGGCAGCACGGTGGCGCCGGTGCAGTCGACGACCTGGTCAGCCTCGACCCCCAGGTCGGTGCCGACCTGCGCCACCCGTCCGTCCACCACGTGCACGTCACCGGTCGAGGGGGCCGCCCCGGTGCCGTCGAGGACCGTGCCGCCGCGGAAGAGGATGCTCGTCATGCCGACACGGTATGTCGTGGCGGCATCGATCCCGGGACGGACACGGTAGGCCGCGCCCGCCTGACCGACGCGGCATACAGTGGCGCGTTGTGGCCGAACCCGCACCCGCCCCCGACCGGGCCCTCCCCGAGAACCCCTGGCCCGCCCTCTGGGCGCTCGTCATCGGCTTCTTCATGATCCTGGTCGACTCGACGATCGTCTCGGTCGCGACGCCCGCCCTCATGTCGGCCTTCGGGGCGGGGGTGGACGAGGTGCTGTGGGTGACCTCGTCCTACCTGCTGGCGTATGCCGTGCCGCTGCTGGTCACCGGGCGGCTGGGCGACCGGATCGGGCCCAAGCGGGTCTACATGGTCGGTCTGACCGTCTTCACGCTGGCCTCGCTGTGGTGCGGCCTGTCCGGCGAGCTGGACCTCGGGATCGCCGGGTTGGTCGCGGCGCGTGCCGCCCAGGGCCTGGGCGCCTCGATGATGACGCCGCAGACGATGACGGTCATCACCCGCACCTTCCCCGCCGAGCGTCGCGGGCAGGCGATGGCGCTGTGGGGCGCGACCGCCGGCGTCGCGACGCTGGTCGGCCCGCTGGTCGGCGGCCTGCTGGTCGACACGCTCGGGTGGGAGTGGATCTTCTTCGTCAACATCCCCGTCGGCGTGGTCGGCCTGGTGCTCGCCGCCCGGCTCGTGCCGCGGCTGCCCACCAGCCCGCACCGCTTCGACCTCTTCGGCGTCGCGCTGAGCGCGCTCGGGCTCTTCTGCGCGGTCTTCGCGCTGCAGGAGGGGCAGGCGTTCGGGTGGGGCCGCATCTGGGGGCCGGTCAGCGTCCCCGGGCTGCTCGTCGCCGGAATCGGGCTCCTCGTCGGCTTCGTGTGGTGGCAGGCCCGCAACCCCGGGGAGCCGCTCGTGCCGCTCGACCTCTTCCGGGACCGCAACTTCTCCCTCGCCAACGGCGCGATCATGGCGATGGGCTTCACCGTGACCGCGATGGTCTTCCCGTTCTACATCTGGGCGCAGAGCGTGCGGGGCCTCTCGCCCACCATGGCGGCGCTGCTCATGGCGCCGTCGTCGGTGATGTCCTTCGTGCTCGCGCCCCTCGCGGGGCGGCTGACCGACCGCGTGCACCCGCGCCTGCTCGTCGGCTCGGGCACCACGCTGCTGGCGTTCTCGATCTGGCTCCTCTCGCGCAACGCCACGCCCGACTCCCCGCTGTGGATCGCGCTGGTCGCCGCCTTCCTCATGGGCATCTCCAACCCGCTCGTCTGGGGCCCGCTGTCCACGACGGCCACCCGCAACCTCGCCATGGACCGGGCCGGCGCCGGCTCCGGCGTCTACAACACCACCCGGCAGATGGGTGCGGTCCTGGGCAGCGCGGCGATCGCGATGCTCATGCAGTCACGGATCACGGCACGGCTGGGCGAGGGGGCCGCCGCGGCGCAGGACGGGATGGACACCTCGGGCGCATCGCTCCCTCCTGGGGTCGCCGAGGGGCTCTCCCGCGCGATGGCCGAAGCGCTCCTGCTCCCGGCCGCGGTCATCCTCGTCGGGGCCGTCCTGGCGATGTTCTTCGAGCGGCCCCGGCACCTGGTCCGGCGATGAGGGACGTGCCCGAGCCGGGACGACCCGTCGACGTGCTCGTCGTCGGGGCGGGCCAGGCCGGGCTGAGCACGGCATACCACCTGCGCCGGCGCGGCTTCGTGCCCGTGGACGGCCCCGCCTCCGCGGACGCCCCCACCTACGTCGTCCTGGACGGCGAGGACGGCCCCGGCGGCGCGTGGCGGCACCGGTGGCGCTCGCTGCGGATGGCGACGGTCAACGGCATCAGCCAGCTGCCCGGCGTCCCCACCCCCGAGGCCGACCCGTGCGAGCCCAGCGCCGACTTCGTGCCGCGCTACTTCGCCGACTACGAGCAGGAGCTCGCCCTCGCGATCCGGCGGCCGGTTCGGGTGCACCGCGTCGAGCGGGAGGACGACGACCCTCGCGGTCGGGGCTGCGCGTCTCGACCTCCGACGGGGTCTGGTCCGCGCGCGCCCTCGTCAACGCCACCGGCACGTGGAGCAAGCCGTTCTGGCCGGTCTACCCCGGGCAGGAGACCTTCCGCGGGCGCCAGCTGCACGTGGCCGACTACGTCTCCGCCGAGGAGCTGCGCGGCGAGCACGTCGCGGTCGTCGGCGGCGGCATCTCCGCGGTCCAGCTGCTCGACGAGATCTCCCAGGTCACGACCACCAGCTGGTTCACCCGCCGCGAGCCCGTCTGGCGCGACGAACCCTTCGACGCCGAGGCGGGGCGGGCGGCCGTCGCCATGGTCGAGGACCGTGTCGCCCGCGGCCTGCCCCCGCGCAGCGTCGTCTCGGTCACCGGCCTGATCTGGTCACCGTCCCTACGGGCAGCGGCCGCCCGCGGTGCGCTCGACCGGCAGCCGATGTTCACCGAGATCGTGCCGGAGGGGGTGCGGCGCGCCGACGGCGCCGTCCAGGAGGCCGACGTGATCCTCTGGGCCACCGGCTTCCGCGCCGCGCTGGACCACCTGGCACCGCTGCGGCTGCGCGGTCGCGGCGGCGGCATCGCCATGGACGGCACCCGGGTCGTCGACGAGCCCCGCGTCCACCTCGTCGGCTACGGGCCCTCGTCCTCGACCATCGGCGCCAACCGGGCGGGCCGGGCGGCGGTCGCCGAGCTGGTGCGCCTGCTCGACGACACCCCCGCCGGCTGACTGCCACACTGCGCGGTATGCAGCAGCGCGGCTACGTCGGGGTCGTCGGCCCCGGCGAGGGGGCGGGTCCGGAGCACGTGCGCCTCGCCGAGGAGGTCGGCGGCCTCCTGGCCCGCGCCGGCCTGGTCGTGGTCACCGGCGGTCTCGGCGGCGTGATGGACGCCGCCGCGCGTGGTGCGGAGCGGGCGGGCGGCACCAGCCTCGGTCTGCTTCCCGGACCCGACCGGCTGGGCGCCTCCCCGCACAGCACCCTCACGGTGCCCACCGGCCTCGGCGAACTGCGCAACGGACTGCTCGTGCGCAGCTGCGACGCCCTCGTGGCCGTCGGCTCGAGCTGGGGCACCCTCAGCGAGGTCGCCCTCGCGACCCGCACCGGGGTGCCCGTGGTCCTGCTGGCGTGGGGCTCGCTGACCGACCACCTGCCCTCTCCCCTGCCCCTGGCGGGCACGCCGCAGCAGGCCGTCGCCACCGTGCTCGGTCTTCTCGGTCTGCCGTCCGACACGCTCGGCTGAGCCGGGCGCACGGCGTCGACCGTCCGGGCAGACTGGCCCCATGTCCGACCCCGACCTGACCGCCGCGCTGACCGCCGAGCTGGACGAGATGCTGCGGGAGGCCGACGCCAAGCTGGTCGCGCGCTTCCCCGGCGACGCCCCGACCCGGCAGCCGGTCCACACCGTCTACGTGCCGGCCGACCGCTACGACGCCGACCTGGTGGCCCGCTGGGGCGAGGAGGCCCGCACCACGCTCACCGAGCACGAGGGCGCGCTCGCCGACCTGCTCGGCGGGCAGGCCGACGAGGTGCTCCCCCTCGTGGCCGACAAGCTGGCGAGCGAGCCGATCGAGGACCTGCGCGTGGACCTCGAGGACGGCTACGGCCCGCGGCCGGACGACGTCGAGGACGGGCACGTCGACGCGGCGGCCTCCGCGCTGGCCCGCACCCGCCTCGAGGGCACCGCCCCGCCCTTCTCCGGCATCCGGTTCAAGAGCCTCGAGGCACCCACGCGGGCCCGGGGCGTGCGCAGCCTCACCCGCTTCGTCGACGGGCTGGTCTCGGAGGGTGACGACCTCGACGGGGTCGTCGTCACCCTGCCCAAGGTCACCAGCCTCGACCAGGTGGCGGCGATGGTGCACGCCTGCGAGCGCCTGGAGGCCGCCCTCGGCCTCGCCCCGGGCACGCTGCGCTTCGAGATCCAGGTCGAGACGCCCCAGTCGATCCTCGGCCCGGACGGCACGGCGCTCGTCGCGCGCATGATTCATGCCGGCGCGAGCCGCGTCACCGGGCTGCACTACGGCACCTACGACTACTCCGCCTACTGCGGCGTCGCCGGGCCCTACCAGTCCCTCGAGCACCCCGTCGCCGACCACGCCAAGCTGGTCATGCAGGCGGCCGCGGCCGGCACCGGTGTGCGGCTCTCGGACGGGTCCACCAACGTGCTGCCGGTCGGGGACGCGGCCCAGGTCCGCGACGCGTGGGCGCTGCACTCCCGTCTCGTCCGCCGCTCCCTCGAGCGTGGCTACTACCAGGGCTGGGACCTGCACCCGGGCCACCTGCCGAGCCGGTTCGCCGCGACCTACGCCTTCTACCGCGAGCACCTGCCCGCCGCGGGGGCCCGCCTGCGCGCCTACCTCGGACGGACCGGCGGCGGGGTGCTCGACGAGCCGGCGACGGCGCGGGCGCTGGCCGACCTCGTGGTGCGCGCCCTGGACTGCGGCGCGGTGCGGCCCGCCGAGGCCGAGGAGGCCACCGGCGTCGCGACGGCCGAGCTGCTCGCGCTGGCCCGCCCGCGACGGGCCTGACCTGCGGCATCCTTGACGGGGCCCCACCACCTACCTAGGGTCACCGCATGGGGATCAGCCTCGGGAGCAATCGCTACGGCAAGGCCGAGAACCGCGTCGTGCGGATCTACCGGGACACCCCGCGGCACACGATCCGCGACCTCAACGTCTCCACGGCGCTGCGGGGCGACTTCGCCCGCGCGCACACCGACGGTGACCAGTCCGACGTGCTGCCGACCGACACGCAGAAGAACGTCGCCTTCGCGCTCGCCAAGGAGGTCGGCGTCCCCTCGCCGGAGGAGTATGCCGTGGCGCTGGCCCGGCACCTCGTCGGCGCCGTGCCGAGAGCGACCGGCGCGCAGGTGCGGGTCGAGGAGCAGGCGTGGGACCGCATACCCGTGGAGGGGGTGGACGGCGGTCACGACCACGGCTTCGTGCGGCGCGGCACCGAGACGCGCACCGTCGTCGTGACCGTCTCCGGCCGGGATGCCGACCAGCGCACGTGGGTCGTCTCCGGCCTGGAGGACCTCACCGTGCTCAAGTCGACCGGCTCGGAGTTTCGCGGCTTCCTCACGGACGGTTACACGACGCTCGAGGAGACCACCGACCGCGTGCTGGCGACCTCGCTCACCGCGCGCTGGCGCTGGGAGGACCCCGGGGGCGTGGCCTTCGACGAGGCCTACGACGCGGTGCGGGCCACGCTGCTGAGCACCTTCGCCACCACCTACAGCCGGGCGCTGCAGGAGACCCTCTACGCGATGGGGCGGGCCGCCCTCGAGACCGATCCGCGGCTCGCCGAGATCCGGTTCTCCGCACCCAACAAGCACCACTTCCTCTACGACCTCGCCCGCTTCGGGATCGACAACGACGGCGAGGTCTTCCACGCCGCCGACCGGCCCTACGGGCTGATCGAGGCGTCCGCCGTGCGCGACGAGGCCTCCGACCCCGGCGAGGCGTGGACCGACGTGCGGAGCTTCCTGTGAGCGGGCTGGCGTTCGACGCCCTGCCGGAGGACGAGGCGCGGGCCCTGCTCGACGGGTGCCTCGGCGTGGACCGCTGGGTTGCGGAGGTGCTGGCCGGGCGACCCTACGGCGACCGCGCGGCGCTGCTGGCCTCCGCCGACCTCGCCGCCCGGCGCCTCTCGCCCGCGGAGGTCGACCAGGCGCTGGCCGGGCACCCGAGGATCGGCGAGCGACCGTCGGCCGGGCACAACGTCCAGGCCTCCCGTCGGGAGCAGGCCGGGGTCGACCCGGCCGCGGGCGACACCGCGGCCCGGCTCGCCGCCGGCAACGCCGCCTACGAGGAGCGCTTCGGCCACGTCTTCCTCATCCGCGCGGCGGGTCGCTCGGCCGAGGAGATCCTCGCCGAGCTCGACCGCCGCCTGGCCAACAACCCGGACACCGAGCGTGCCGAGGTCGCCGACAACCTGCGGCAGATCGCGCTGCTGCGGCTCGAGCAGGCGGTCTGACCATGGCGTCGCTGTCCACCCACGTCCTCGACACCGCCCTCGGCCGACCGGCCCGCGGCGTGCGGGTCGAGCTCTCCACCCCCGACGGCGCCCCGCTGGGCGAGGGCACGACCGACGCCGACGGGCGGGTGCCCCGGATCGGGCCCGAGCTGCTGCCGCACGGCGACTACGTGCTGACCTTCGCCACCGGCGCCTACCACGCGGCCACCGGCCAGCGGGGGTTCTACCCCTCGGTCTCGGTGACCTTCACGGTCTCCTCCGACGAGCACCACCACGTGCCGCTGCTGCTCAGCCCGCACGGCTACTCGACCTACCGGGGCAGCTGACGCCGTGGCCGGAGCCGACCTGGACCTCGTCGTCCGTGCGCGCCGCGCCGTGGTCGGCGGCCGCGAGCGCCCGGCGGTCGTGGGGGTGCGGGACGGCCGCATCGTCATGGTCGGCGACGGTGACGACCTGCCCGCGGCCGCCCGGACCGTCGAGCTGGGCGAGGACGAGGTGCTGCTGCCGGGCCTGGTCGACACCCACGTGCACGTCAACGAGCCCGGGCGCACGGAGTGGGAGGGCTTCGCCAGCGCGACCCGGGCCGCCGCGGCGGGCGGGGTGACGACGATCGTCGACATGCCGCTCAACAGCCTGCCCCCGACCGTCACGGTCGACGCGCTGCGGGAGAAGCAGGCCGCCGCCCGCGACCAGGTCTGGGTCGACGTCGCCTTCTGGGGCGGCGCGGTCCCCGCCCACCTCGGCGACCTCGCGGCCCTGCACGAGGCGGGCGTGATGGGCTTCAAGTGCTTCCTCGCCGACTCGGGCGTCGAGGAGTTCCCCGCGCTCGACCCCGAGACCTTCGCGCGCGCCGCCGCGGAGACCGCCCGGCTGCGGACGCTGCTCGTCGTCCACGCCGAGGACCACGCCACGCTGGCGGCCGCGGTCGCCGACCCGCCGTCGACCGACTACGCCGGCTTCCTCGCCAGCCGCCCGCCCGAGGCCGAGCTGGTCGCGATCCGCCGCGTCGTCGAGGAGGCCCGTCGCACCGGTGGGCGGATGCACGTGCTCCACCTGTCCGCCGCCGACGCGGTGCCGGTCCTGCGCACCGCCCGGGCCGGCGGCGTCGACGTCACCGCCGAGACCTGCCCCCACTACCTGGCCGTCGCCGCCGAGGACGTGCCGGTGGGCGGCACCGAGTTCAAGTGCTGCCCGCCGATCCGCGAGCAGGACAACCAGGACCGGCTCTGGCAGGCGCTCGTCGACGGCGACATCGACCTCGTCGTCACCGACCACTCCCCCTCGACCGCCGACCTCAAGCACCTCGACACCGGCGACTTCGGCACCGCCTGGGGCGGCATCTCCTCCCTCCAGCTCGGGCTGCCCACGGTCTGGACCGAGGCCCGGCGCCGTGGCGTGCCGCTCACCTCCGTGGTGCGCTGGATGGCCACCGCGCCCGCCGACCGCGTCGGCCTGACGACCAAGGGCCGCATCCAGGTGGGCGCCGACGCCGACCTCGTCGTGCTCGCCCCCGACGAGGAGTGGGAGGTCGACGTGACCGCGCTGCACCACCGCAACCCGGTCTGCGCCTACGCCGGCCGCCGCCTGAGCGGGCGGGTCCGCCGGACCTGGCTGCACGGCATACCCGTGGACCCGGAGGGACCGGCGCGGGGACGACTGCTGGAGAGAGGACGCGCATGAGCAGCTATGCCACCCCACCCGGTGGGTTGCCGCCGCAGACGCGGCTCACCACCGACCGGGCGCGCTTCACCCAGGCGTATGCCGTGCTCCCGCGCGGCACGATGCGCGACATCGTCACCAGCC
This sequence comes from Ornithinimicrobium humiphilum, assembly GCF_006716885.1. NCBI lineage: Bacteria > Bacillati > Actinomycetota > Actinomycetes > Micrococcales > Ornithinimicrobiaceae > Ornithinimicrobium > Ornithinimicrobium humiphilum. The sequence continues at coordinate 1,526,463 of NZ_VFPU01000001.1, read as the reverse complement.
TGCTGCCGGGCTGGCGCGACACCCGGCTGTGGGTGCTGGCCCGGCCGCTATCCGGCTTCGCCGAGACCTTCTCCCAGTACGTCGTCGAGGTCTCCTCCGGTGGCGGCTCGGACCGGCCGGAGGACGACCCGCGGGCCGAGGCGGTGCTCTTCGTCGTGGGCGGCACGGTGGTGCTGACGCTGGACGGGCAGGAGCACGCGCTGGGGTCCGGGGGCTACGCCTACCTGCCGCCGGGGGCGGACTGGACCCTGCGCAACGACGGCGCCGAGGTCGCGACCTTCCACTGGATCCGCAAGGCCTACCAGCCGATCGACGGGGTCGACGTGCCGCAGGCCTTCGTCACGCACGAGTCGCAGGTCGAGGCGGTGGCGATGCCCGACACCGACGGGGCGTGGTGCACGCAGCGGTTCGTCGACCCGGGCGACGTCCGGCACGACATGCACGTCAACATCGTCACCTTCGAGCCCGGCGGGGCTATCCCGTTCCCCGAGACGCACGTCATGGAGCACGGGCTCTACATCCTCGAGGGCAAGGCGGTCTACCTCCTCAACGAGGACTGGGTCGAGGTCGAGGCCGGCGACTTCCTGTGGCTGCGGGCGTTCTGCCCCCAGGCCTGCTACGCCGGCGGGCCGGGGCGCTTCCGCTACCTGCTCTACAAGGACGTCAACCGCCACGCGCGGCTGGCGTTCTGACCCCGGCCCGACGCGTCAGACGTCGAAGGTGACGCCCTGGGCCAGCGGCAGCTCGCCGGAGAAGTTGATCGTGTTGGTCGCGCGGCGCATGTAGGCGCGCCAGGCGTCCGAGCCGGACTCGCGCCCGCCGCCGGTCTCCTTCTCGCCACCGAACGCCCCGCCGATCTCGGCCCCGGAGGTGCCGATGTTGACGTTGACGATGCCGCAGTCCGAGCCCTCCGGGGAGCAGAACAGCTCGGCCTCGGCCTGGTCCTGGGTGAAGATGCTCGACGACAGGCCCTGGGGCACCGCGTTGTTGAGCTCGATCGCCTCGGCGAGGTCGTCGTAGGAGACGACGTAGAGGATCGGGGCGAAGGTCTCGCTGTGCATGACCTCGCTCTGCGACGGCATCCGGATCACGGTCGGCCGCACGTAGTAGGCGTCCTCGGCCTCGTCGGCGAGCTCGCGCCCGCCGCCCGCGACGACCTCGCCACCGGCGGCCTGCGCCTTCGCGATCGCGTCGGTGAAGGCCTCGTAGGAGCGGCGGTCGAGCAGCGGGCCCACGAGGGTGCCCTCGGCGGTCGGGTCGCCGACGGGCAGCTGGCGGTAGGCGGCCGCCACCCGCTCGGTGACCTCGTCGACCACCGAGGTGTGCGCGATGACCCGGCGCATGGTCGTGCAGCGCTGGCCGGCGGTGCCCGCCGCGGCGAAGACGATCCCGCGGGTGGTCAGGTCGAGGTCGGCCGAGGGCGCGACGACCGCGGCGTTGTTGCCGCCGAGCTCGAGCAGGCTGCGGCCGAAGCGCTCGGCCACGACCGGGCCGACCTGGCGACCCATCCGCGTCGAGCCGGTGGCGCTGAGCAGGGCGATGCCGGCGTCGGCGACCAGCGCCTCACCCACCTCGGGGCCGCCCAGGAGCACCTGGGAGAGGGCCGCGTCATGGCCGGCCTCGGTGAGAGCCCGCAGCAGGAGCGCGTTGGCGGCGAGGGCGCACAGCGGGGTCTTCTCCGACGGCTTCCACACCACCGGGTCGCCGCAGACGAGGGCGACGGCGGTGTTCCAGGACCAGACGGCGACCGGGAAGTTGAAGGCCGACACCACACCGACGACGCCGAGCGGGTGCCAGGTCTCCATGAGGCGGTGGCCGGGGCGCTCGGAGGGCATCGTGCGGCCGTAGAGCTGGCGCGACAGGCCGACGGCGAAGTCGCAGATGTCGATCATCTCCTGCACCTCGCCCCGCGCCTCGGAGGTGATCTTGCCCGCCTCGAGGCTCACGAGGGTCGCGAGGTCGTCCTTGTGCTCGGCGAGCAGCTCGCCGAAGCGCTTGACGACGGCACCGCGCGCCGGGGCGGGGACGCTGCGCCAGGTGCGGAAGGCCTCCTGGGCCCGGGCGACGGCCTCGCGCACGTCGGCCGCCTCGCTCCACGCCAGCGTCGAGATCGTCGCGCCGTTGACCGGCGAGCGACCCTCGCGCTCGCCCCGGTGGGCGTCCAGGTCGACCCCGCAGGCGCGGGCGGCCCGCTCGGCGCGGGCGGCGAGGTCCTCGGCCGACGGCAGGACGGCAGGGCGGGGCTGGGTGCTCACGGTGCTCCTTCGCAGGTGGTGCTCAGACGATGTGCTTCTCGGGCACGAGGCTACGTGCGTCGGCGAAGCGGTCGACCGACAGGGCGGCCACGTCGGTCTCGGGCGGCCGGCCGAGGACGAGGTCGGCGACCGTCTCGCCCACGGCGGGGCCCAGCAGGAAGCCGTGCCCGGAGAAGCCGGTGGCGTAGACGACGCCCGGCACCGTGCGGGAGCGGCCGACGAGTCCGTTGTGGTCGGGCGTCATCTCGTAGAGGCCCGCCCAGCCGGAGCGCAGCTCGACCTCGCTCAACGCGGGAGCGCGTCGCTCGATCGCGGCGGCGAGGCCGGGCAGCCACGCGTCGTCCCGGTCCAGCCGGAAGCCCGGCTGCTCGTGCGGGTCGGACATGCCGACGAGCAGACCCGGGCCCTCGTCGTGGAAGTAGAACGACGTGGAGAAGTCGATCGTGAAGGGGGTGCGCTCGCCCCGTCCGGGGACCGGCCCGGTCGTCAGGACCTGGCGGCGCAGCGGGTGGACCGGCAGGTCGACGCCGAACCACGAGCCGACCTCCGCCGACCAGGCGCCGGTGGCGACCACGACCTGCTCGGTGCGGATCGTGCCGGCCTCGGTCTCGACGGCCCGCACCCGGCCGTCCACGACCTGGCCGCCGGTGGCGGCGCAGCCCGTGACGACGGTCGCCCCGGCCCGCCTGGCGGCCCGGGCGTAGCCCTGGACGACCGACTCCGGCGTGCAGTGGCCGTCGCGCGGGTGGAAGGCGGCCGCCAGCAGCCCGTCGGTGCGGATCAGCGGCGACATCCGACCCGCCTCGTCCGGGTCGAGCATCCGGGTGGTCACGCCGAGGGAGTTCTGCAGCGCCACGGCGCGCTCGAAGGCGGCGACGTCGGCCGGGTCGTCGAGCAGGAAGAGGTAGCCCACCTGGTGCAGGTCGATCGGTTGGTCGAAGAGCTCCTCGAAGCGCTCGTAGACCTCGAGCGAGCGCCTGGCCAGGTGGATGTTGACCTCGTCGCTGAACTGCGCCCGGACCCCGCCGGCGGCCTTGCAGGTCGACCCCGACCCCAGCGCGTCGCGCTCCACCAGCACGACGTCGACACCGGCCCGGGCCAGCTGGTAGGCCGTGCTCAGGCCGATGACGCCGCCGCCGAGCACGACGACCTCGGCGTGCTCGGGGAGCTGCGGGGACGCCCCGCGACCCACCTGCCGCGCCACGGTCAGACGACGAGGACGCGGTGGCCCACGCCCAGCAGACCCTCGGACCAGAACATGTCCATCGCGGCGACGGAGATGCGCGCGCAACCGTGCGACGCCGGCACCGGCGGGATGGAGTTGGAGCCGTGCACGGCGTAGTTGCCGTAGTAGAACATCGGCCGGTAGAGCTCGCCGAGCTCGCCCTCGCGCCAGCCGGAGCCGTCGGTGAAACCGACCCGGAAGTCACCCGTGGGCGTGGTGGCGAGGTATTCGTGCTTCTCGTACTCGTAGGGCTCGCCGTTGCCCGTCGACGTGTTGAGCGTCATGAGGGTGGAGCCGCCGCGCACGACGAGCAGCAGCTGGGTCGCCAGGTGGATCTCGACGTGGTCGCCGCCGGCGACGGGCGCCGGGCGGTAGCCGGTGGCCAGTGCCTGCTGGGTCTGCGGGCCGGCGACGCCGTCGCGCCAGAGGCCGTGGGCCTTCTGGACCGCCCAGACCGCCTGCTGCGTGAGGTGGCCGAAGCCACCGTCGGGGGTGCCGCACCAGTAGCCGGCGGCGTTGAGCTGCTGCTGCAGCGCCAGGACGCCCTCGCCGGAGTCGCCGCGCTGGAAGGCTGCGGGGAGCTGGGGCTCGGGCTCCGGCTCGACGGGTGCTGGCTCGACGGGTGCCGGCTCCACGGGCTCCGGCTCGGGCTCGGGCTCGGGGACGCGGAAACGGTCGTAGTCGTCGGCGAGGCCGCCCACGACGGCCCCGGTCACCAGCCCCAGCCCACCCTTGAGCAGGTCGCGCCGGCGCACGGCGAGGCGCACGAGGGACACGGATGGTCCCGGACGGCGTCGGATGATCACGCTGCTCCCCTTCGAGCCGGACGGTTGTGCTCAGTAGACGGGGCGGAGTCCGGCCACGATTGCCCCACGCCGACAGTATGTCGAATCGTGACCTTCTCCTTCACGCCTCGCGGACGAGATCCGGGTCACACGCGGCGGCCCGTGAAGGCCATCAGCCGCTGCCCCTCGTCGGCGCCCTCGGGGGCCGGCTGAGGGGGGCCGAACTGCCCGCTGCCGCGCAGCACCTCCTCGGGCATCGACTCCATGCCCTCGCGCAGCTCCCTGGCCATCTCCGGGTCGAGCGTCTCGTCCTGACCGGTGGCCCGCGCCAGGTCCCAGGTGTGCATGAAGACGTCCGCCGTGAAGAACTGGTGGACCGCCCGACCGAGCGGCATCACCCCGAGCATCGGGCTGTCATAGGTGCGGTCCGCGGTGGCCGGGTCGTGCAGCAGCGCCAAGAGCTGGCGGTCCAGCTCCTCCCACGCCCCGACGGGGTCGACCTCGGGGTCGGGGCCGGGCTCGAGCCGGACGTCGCTGCCGTGCTCGAGGAAGCTGCGGATCCAGTCCAGGTGGGCGACGACGTCGCGGGCGCGCCACCCCTCGACCGGTGCGGGGGCGTCCCAGCCGTCCTCGACCACGCCGTGCACCCGCGCGGTGAAGGTGGCGGCATGCCGGTCGTAGGCGTCCGCGTGGTCCTGGAGGGCCTGGTCGGTCATGGCGTGCTCCTGCATCTCGTCGTCGAGGGTCCGTCCGGCACGCTACCGCCGGGTGGCGACAACGCGCGGTGCCGAAAACCTCCGCACGCCCGGGCGGTCTGCTGGTTAGTGTGCGCTGGTGGAGACCTACCTGCGTTATCCCCACCTGCACGGGGACCTCATCACCTTCGTCGCCGCGGACGACGTGTGGATCGCTCCGGTCCAGGGGGGCCGGGCCTGGCGGCTCACGCACGACTCCGTCCCGGTGGCCCTGCCCCGCTTCTCGCCCGACGGCACGCACGTCGCCTTCGTCTCGCACCGCGACGGCCACCCGGAGGCCTACGTGGTGCCCGTCGAGGGCGACGGCGGGCCGCGCCGCCTGACGTGGTGGGGCGCCAAGAACACCCGTGTCCTCGGCTGGGACGGCCCCGACCGGGTGCTCGTCGCCTCGCACGCCGGGCAGCAGAACCTGCGGCACCTGACCGTCCGCTCGGTGGGGCTGGACGGCACCGTCACGACGCCGCCCTACGGCCCGGCCTGGGGCGTCGCCGTCCACGACGACGGATTCGTGGCCCTGGCGACACCGGGCAGCCGTCCGCCGGCGCACTGGAAGCGCTACCGCGGCGGCACCGCCCCGCGCCTGTGGGTGGGCCGTCCCGCCCCGGAAGGTATGGCGTGGACCCGCCTGCTGCGCGAGGACACCGCCGGCCTCGTCGACCCGATGTGGGTGGACGGCCGGCTCCTGGTCGTCTCCGACCGGGCCGCCGTGCTCCCCGGCACCGCGGAGGAGGCCGACCGGCAGGCGAACCTGTGGGCCTTCGCACCGGGCGACGTCGACCCCGGGAGCGAGCCGGAGCAGCTGACCTTCCAGGGTCCCGACCTGGGCTACGTGCGCGACGCCGCGACCGACGGCCGACGCGTGACGTGGCACAGCCGCGGCCGGATCTGGGTGCTCGACGAGCTGGGCGGCACCCCGCGCGAGATGCGGGTGAGCCTCCCCGGGGCGGCGGCCACGGCATACACGCTGCCTCCGACCGACCAGCTGGGCCCGGTCCGTCCGGACCACGGCGGCGACGCGAGTCTCGTGAGCTGGCACGGCGCCGTCTACTGGCTGGCGCACCGCGAGGGACCGGCCCGCGCGCTGGTCTGCGACGACGCCGTCCGCGCGCGGGAGCCGCACTTCCTGGGGCGCACGGGTCGTGCCGTCATGGTCAGCGATGCCGGTGGCGAGGACCGGTTGGAGGTCCACGAGCTCGCGGGCGGCGACGCACGTGTCGTCGCGGCGGGGCGGCTGGGCCGGGTGCTGCACCTGGCGAGCGATCCCGCCGGCGAGCGCGTCGCGACCATCTCCCACGACGGTGCCGTGCGCCTGGTCGACGTCCGCCCCGAGGCCGGCGAGGACGGCGCGGTGCGCGAGGTCGCCCGGTCCGAGCAGGGCGAGCCCCTCTCCCCCGGGTTCTCCCCAGACGGCCGCTACCTCGTGTGGTCGCAGCCGACCACCGGCGAGTCCGAGATGCACCAGCTCATGGTGGTCGACACCCGCGACCCGGACGCGATGGCGCAGGCCCTCACGTCCGGCACCTTCCACGACCACGACCCGGCCTTCACCCGCGACGGGCGGCACGTGGTCTTCCTGTCCGAGCGCACCTTCGACCCCGACTACGACGTCCACGAGTTCGCACTGTCCTTCTCCGGCTCGACGCGGCCGTGGCTGCTGCCGCTCGCGGCCGACCAGACGCCGCCCTTCGGGCCGACGGCCCAGGGCTGGCGGCTCAGCGAGGACGACGCGGAGGCCAAGGACACCGGCGACGGCAAGGAGGGCGGCGAGGACGCCCCGCCGTCCTCGCCCGACCTCGACGTCGAGGGGGCCGAGCAGCGCGTCGTGCCGTTCCCCGTGCCGAGCGGGCGCTACCGGAGCCTGCGAACCGTCAAGGACGGGGTGGTGTGGGTCTGCGAGTCCGGCGAGACGGGCGTGCTGGGCAGCCGCCGCGCGGGCGTGACCGGCGAGCCGGGGTGCGACACCGTCGAGCTGTGGTCGTTCCCGCGTCGGACCGTGGAGGTCGTCGTCGACAAGGCCGACGAGATGGAGGTCTCCGGCGACGGCGAGCGGCTCGTCGTGCAGCACAAGGACACGGTCACCGTGACCCCGGCGGGCCACAAGCCCGAGGAGGACGACCCGTCGGTCGTCCGGGTGGACCTCGACCGGCTGCGCCGCGAGGTCGACCCGCGGGCGCTGTGGCGGCAGATGTTCGAGGAGAACGGCCGCATCATGCGCGACCACTACTGGCGCGCCGACATGGACGGCGTGGACTGGCAGGCCGTGCTCGACCGGTGGCGCCCGGTCGTCGACGCCGTCGCCACCCACGACGACCTCGTGGACGTGCTCTGGGAGACCGTCGGCGAGCTCAACACCTCGCACGCCTACGTGACGCCGCCGGAGGAGCCCGGGGCCGTCGCGTCCGAGCGCAGGCTCGGGCTGCTCGGGGCAGACCTGTCCCGCACCGACGAGGGCTGGCGGATCGACCGCATCCTGCCGGGAGAGTCCAGCGAGCCGGAGGCCCGCTCGCCGCTGGCGGCAGCCGGCGTCGACGCCCGTCCCGGCGACGTGGTGGTGGCCGTCGACGGCGCCCCCATGGACCCGGCGTTCGGTCCGGCGACGCGGCTGATGGGCGCGGCGGGCAAGCCGGTCGAGCTCACCCTGCGGCGGGACGGCGAGGACCGGCGGGTCGTCGTGGTGCCGCTGGCCGACGAGGAGGTGCTGCGCTACCAGGACTGGGTGCGGTCACGGCGGGACTACGTGCGGGAGCGCTCGGGCGGGCGGCTCGGCTACGTCCACGTGCCCGACATGACCAGCTACGGCTGGGCGCAGCTGCACCGCGACCTGCGCCACGCGGTCCAGAAGGAGGGACTGGTCGTGGACGTGCGCTACAACCGCGGCGGCCACACCAGCCAGCTGGTGCTCTCGCGCCTGCTGGCGCGGGCCGTGGGCTGGGCGCCGGGCCGGCACTACGCCGTCGCCTCGCGCTATCCCTCCACAGCGCCCCGGGGGCCGGTCGTCCTCGTCGCCAACGAGAACTCCGGCTCGGACGGCGACATCGTCAACGCCGCGGCACGCGCCATGGGCATCGGGCCCGTCGTGGGCGTGCGGACGTGGGGCGGCGTGGTCGGCATCGACGGGCGCTTCGACCTGGTCGACGGGACCTCGGTGACCCAGCCGCGCTACGCCTTCTGGCTGCAGGGGCCGGGCTGGGGCGTGGAGAACCACGGCGTCGACCCGGACATCGAGGTCGAGCACACGCCGGCCGACTTCTTCGGGCCCGACGACCCGCAGCTCGACCGGGCGATGGCCGAGGCCGTGCGTCTGCTCGAGGAGCAGCCGGCCGCGAGCGAGCCGCCGCTGCCGGGGCCGCGGGTCCGGCGCTGAGCCGGCCGGCTGCTTCGGCGGTGAGAGCCGACCGGCCGGTCACCCCGGGTGGGTGACCGGCCGGCGCACGGCATACGGCATACCCGAGGGTCAGCGGAGGTAGCTGGCCCCGTTGAAGTCCACGACCGCGCCGGAGGCCCACTCGGCGCCCGGCTCGGCGAGGGTGACGAGCGCCGCAGCGACCTCCTCCGGGGTCGCGACCCGCCCGTAGGGGCTCTGGCCGCGGATGGCGTCGCCGGTGGGGCCGTCGAGGAGCGTGGCCGCCATGTCGGTGGCGATGAAGCCGGGGGCGATCGAGACCACGGAGATCCCGTGCGGCGCGAGCGCGACGGCCATCGACTGGCCGAAGGCGTGCAGGCCGGCCTTGCTGGCGCCGTAGGCGGGCACGTCCGGCTCGCCGCGGTAGGCGCCGCGGGAGCCGACGTTGACCACGCGCCCGACGGGCATCCCCTCGGCGGGGGCGACCTCCATCATGTGGCGCGCGATGCAGAAGGTGAGGTTGGCGGGACCGAGGAGGTTGGTCGCCAGGGTGGTCTGCCAGGCGGAGACCCAGCTGTCGTAGTCGACATCGGTGATCCGGTGGTCGCCGCGGCGGCTGCCGCCGCCCGCGGGGTCGAGGAAGAGCGCGGCGTTGTTGACCAGCACGTCGATGCGACCGAGGGCCTCGGCGGCCTGCTCGGCCAGGCGGCGGGTCTCCTCGGGGTCGGACAGGTCCGCCTGCAGCATGGCGTGCCCCTCGCCGGGGAGGGAGCCGAGCACCTCGCGGGCGCGGTCCTCCGCGCCGCGGTAGTGGACGACCACGCGGTCGCCCCGCTCCGCGAACGCCCGGGCGGTCGCCGCCCCCACGCCGCGCGAGCCACCGGTCACCAGCACACCACGTCCAGAGGTCGTCATGGGCGTCACTCTACGAACGCCTCGCGCGCCGCTCGTCGGTAGGGTGACCTGCGTGAACACCGATGCCAGCAGCTCCACCCGGATCGCCGTGCTCATCGACTGCGACAACGTCTCCGCCAAGCACATCGGCGCGGTGCTCGAGGAGCTCGCGAGCTATGGCGTGCCGACGGTCAAGCGGGCCTACGGCGACTGGACCACGACGCAACTGACCAGCTGGAAGCACGAGCTCCTCCGCAACGCGATCCAGCCGATCCAGCAGTTCGCCAACACGGTGGGCAAGAACTCCACCGACTCGGCCCTGATCATCGACGCGATGGACCTGCTCTGGCAGGGCAACGTCGAGGCGTTCGCGATCGTCTCCTCCGACTCCGACTTCACCCGTCTCGCGACGCGGCTGCGCGAGTCGGGCAAGCGGGTCTTCGGCCTGGGGCGGCGCAGCACGCCGGAGTCGCTGCGGCGCGCGGTCGACCAGTTCATCTTCCTCGAGGTGCTGCAGGAGCAGGACCGGCGCGAGTCGGGCTCGCAGTCCGAGGATGCTGCTGCCTCCACCGAGGGCGGCGAGGAGGCACCGGCCGGGCCGGTGATCAACCTCCAGAGCGCGCTCACCCGGGCCGTCAACGCCACCTCGGGCGACGACGGCTGGGCCTCGCTCAGCCAGGTCGGGCAGCACCTGAGCCGGGCGCACGCCGACTTCGACCCGCGCGACTTCGGGCACCAGAAGCTCTTCTCGCTCGTCGACGAGCAGCCCTACCTCGAGACGCGCACGGAGGGCACCGGGGTGCAGGTGCGGCTGCGGCACAAGCGCGCGACCAAGCGGGCGACGGCGGCGCCGACGAGGAAGAAGGCCACGACGACCAAGGCTGCCGCGGCGAAGGCGGACGGTGCGAAGGGCGAGGGCGCGAAGTCCGAGGGTCCGCAGGAGGATCCTGGCAAGGCCGACGAGACGAAGCCGGCCGAGAAGGCGCCGCAGGAGCCTCCGAAGGCCGCGAAGACGGCCAGGGCCACCCGGTCGGCCGGTGCGAGGAAGACCGCGAAGGCGGCCGAGCAGCCGCGTCAGGACGACGCGGGCGCGACGTCCGCCCCCGAGCCCGAGCAGGCTTCCGAGCGGCCGGCGGAGACCCGCAGCCGCCGCGCCACCCGGGACGTGACCACGCCCGCCTGACGCACGGCATACCCCGCTCGTCGCAGTCCGTCCTGGCCGTCCATCGGGGTGCGCCAGATCCGGCACGGACAGGTCTGTCGGTGCTCGGTGCTTGTCTTGAGGTATGGCGTACCGAGGCGCACCGAGCCACCCGCAGGGGGACTCCCTGCAGCTCGGTCGGGGTGACCACGTTCCCGATCCGGGCGACTACGTGCCCGACCCGGTGACTCCCGAGGAGGTCGCCGAGGCCCAGCGGCTGGCCGAGGAGATGCTGGCCCAGATGGGCCCCGAGGACGACCCGGACAGCCCGGAGTACTGGCAACGCTTCGAGGACATGCTCGCCACCATGCGGAGCGAGCCCACCGACCTGCCCGCACGCGACCTGGCGAGCGGCCTGACGGGGGCGGAGCACTCCGTCGAGCACGCCACGCTCTCCCCCGACCGGCTCGTCCAGGTCCTCGACGACGACCTCGCGGCCGGGCTGGAGGCCGTCGGGCGTGTCCGTGCCGGTCTCGACGCCCTGGCCGTCGGGCTGGCCTGCGAGGCCTCCGCCCGCGGGCTGCACACCCAGGCGGGGCTGTCGTTGCGCGACTGGGTGCTGGTCCGGTGCCCGTGGCTGACCGGTGCGGACGCCTCTGCACTCGTCGCGGTGGTCGCCGCCGCGCAGGCCCCGTGGGGCGCCCGGCTCGGGGAGGCCGCGCGCGCGGGCGAGGTCACCCTGCACCGGGCGGCCCGGATCTCCCGGACCCTGACCCGTCTGACGAGCTCGCTGGCCCCCGACCAGCAGGAGGCCTACGCGAGCATCGCGACAGGAGCGGCCGCGGACGCCAGGATCAGCGATCGCGACCTCGACGTCGTGTGCCACAAGCTGCTGGTCGACCTGCTCGACGAGGCACCCGCCCGGGAGGCCCGTCGCACCGCGCACGAGCAGCGCTGCGTCGTCCGGCGGCCGCTGGGCCAGGGCATGGTCCGCTACGTCCTCGACGCCCCGGAGCGCGACGCTGTCCTCCTCGACGGCATCCTCACCGGTCCGCTCGCGAAGCCCCAGCCCGCCGAGGACGGCGCGCGCGACGAGCGGTCGGCCGGGCAGCGGGGCTACGACGCGTTCCTGACGGTGATGGGGCGGGGGCTGGGCCATCCCGGCGCTCCCCCGTCGTCGTCGCGAGGATCCGTGGTGCTCACGGTCGCGGTCGACCCCGCCACCGGCCGTCCGACCGGTCCCGCGACGACCAGCACCGGGCAGGTCCTCGACCCGCAGGCCGTCGGCCGGTTCGCCTGCCTGGGCGACGTGACCCCCGTCGTGCTCGGACCCCTCGGGGAGCCGCTCGATCTCGGTCGCACCCGGCGGCTCGCGACGCCGGGACAGGTGAAGGCCCTCTATGTCCGCGACGGCACCTGCACCTATCCCGGGTGCAGCGTGCCCGGCACGTGGTGCGACGCCCACCACCTGGTCTGGTGGTCGCGCGGTGGGGGCACCGACCTGACCAACCTGGCCCTGCTCTGCTCCCGTCACCACACCCTCGTCCACGACGAGGACCTGATGGCGACGGTGACCGGCGGGGTCGTCACCTGGCACGTCTGAGGACCGCGCCCCGCAGCCCGGCCGTCCGCGACCGGGCGCCGAGGCATGCCCGCCCGCAGGAGGTGGCGGCGCGAGCAGGACGGGGGCGCGAGCCGGGACAGGATCGCGGGCAGGGAGGAGGAGTGCGAGCCGGGAGGAGTGCGAGCGCGGACGACAGCGGCGTATGGCCCGGCCCGCCGATCAGCCCTCGAGCAGCCGGATCTCCTCGTCCACGTAGGTGTCCTTCTCCCCCAGCGCGTCCAGCTCCTCCCGGAGCGCACGCTGGATCCCCAGGGCCTCCTCGGTCCGCCCCAGGTTCCGCAGTGCCCAGGCGACCATCCACCGGGCGATGCGGATCGTCACCGGGTCCCCGATCCGCTCCCGGGCAGCGAGCGCGTCCTCGAAGATCGGCAGCGCCTGCTCGAAGTCGCCGTCGTCGGCGTGGACCATCCCGAGGTTGTTGAGCAGGGAGGCGTCCCAGTCCCGAGCACGCGGATCGTGCGCGGCCCGGGCGAAGGCGAGCGCCTCCTCGATCGCGGTGATCCGCTGCTCGCGGGGCACGACGAGGGCGCGCATGTGCAGCGCGTCGACGTGAAGCTCCTCCAGGCCGGAGGCCCGCGCCCGGTCCGCCGCCCGCTCGAAGAGGGGTCGCGCGGCGTCGTCGTCCCCTGCCGAGCGCAGCAGCCGCCCTCGCTCGAGGTCGCGTCTCACCTCGACCTCCGGGTCGTCCGCCTCGAGCGCGTCCAGCACGGCGTGCCCCTCGTCGAAGCGCTCCTGCAGTCCGAGCGCACGGGCCACCTGGGTCAGCACACGCTCGCGTGCGAGCGCGTCCTCCGCCTGCTCCGCGGCAGCGCGAAACCGTCGTTCGCTCCCCGCCGCGTCGTCGAAGTCCCAGAGATCTCGCAGGTCGACGCCGGTCGACATGCGGGCGACGCTACTCCGAGGCCCCCGGGTGCGCAGCCCCGTCACGCAGCGGCGAGCTCGTGGTCGACGGGCCAGCACGATCGCGGTCGACAGGGTGGGCGTCAGGTCGGCAGCACGAGACGACCGACGGGGCCCGGGTTCCACGCGACCTCCCAGCGGAACCCCTCGGGATCGGCGAAGTAGCCGGTGCGGCCGCCCCACGACCGCTCCTGCGCCGGGACCACCTCGCTCGCGCCGGCCGCCCGGGCCGTGGCGAGGACGACGTCCACCTCCTCGGGCGTGGCGACGTTGTGGGCGAGCGTCAGCGGCGCCACTCCCGGCCCCTGCCGGACCGGGCCCACCTCGGCCTCGAACTCCGCCTCGGCCCACAGCGAGAGGACGACCTGCTGGCCCACCCGGATCATGAGCACCTCCCCCGGCACGTCCACCTCGGGCGACCACCCGAGGCCGTCCACGTAGAAGGCCCGAGCGGCGTCGAGGTCGCGCACCGCCAGCGTCACGAAGCTGAGGCGAGGGTCCATCGCCCCACCGTGGCACGACCGTGCGGGGCCGCGCACCCGGTCGCCAGCCGGCACGGGGGTCGCCCATCGGCCCCGAAGACCGGCGCCACGACCCCCGCGGACGGCAATGGCGCACCGGTCGGACAGGATGGGCCGCATGACCGCCGAGCTGGACCATCTCGTCCTGGCCGTCCCGGACCTGGAGGCGGCGATCGCCGATCTCGCCGCCCGTACCGGCGTGGAGCCGGTCGCCGGCGGGAGCCACCCGGGCCGTGGCACCCACAACGCGCTCGTCGGGCTCCGCTGGCGAGGCGGTGCGCGGTGCTACCTCGAGCTGCTCGCGCCCGACCCCGCCCAGCAGGACGTCCCGGACGACGCCTGGATGCTCGACGTCGGCTCGCTCGGGCACGACTTCGCGCCGCGTCTGCACACCTGGGCCGTACGCCCGGACGATCTCGACGCCCGGGTCGCGGCCGCCACCCGCGAAGGCATCGAGGCGGGACGTCCCGTCGCCGCCTCGCGGCGGACCATCTCGGGCGAGCAGCTCTCCTGGCGGCTCGCCGTCCCCCGGCCCCTCGGCCTCGGTGGAGTCCAGCCCTTCCTCATCGACTGGGGCGGTGGGCCCCACCCGGCCGACACGCTGGCGCCGCAGCTGGAGCTCGTCGAGCTCGAGCTCTCCTATCCGGACCCGACCGAGGCGCAGGCACGCCTTTCCGCGCTGGGCGTGGACCTTCCCGTCTTCGCGGCGGAGCAGCCGGGGCTGCGCGCGACGCTCGCAACACCGCGTGGCACCGTGGTGCTCGCCTGAAACACCTTTACACCCCTGCCACCACGGGGTCATAGTGCAGATGTGGTCGAGAGGACTGCTGTCAGGGCGCTGGAAGCGCTCACGGACGTGGTCGTCGGCGTCGCCGGCGCCGCGGACGGCCCGGACGCAGGACTGGGTGCCGCTGCCGGGGCGCTGATGCGCGCCGTCCGCGCAAGCGCCGCCCTCCTCGTCCACGGCGGGGCGGACGGGCTGGACGTACGGGCCATCGGGCCGTGGTCCCCTCCTAACACCGGCGCCGCCGCCTCCCGGGTCCTCGTCGGCGAGCTCCCGCTGATCGACCAGATGCAGGCGGGGTCGACGGACGTAACGACCTCGGCCCGGCTCTCGGGCCCCGCGACCTGGCGCGCGGACCCCGGACGGCGGGCCGCGCTCGAGGACTGGGGCGTCGACCAGATCGTCGCGCTCCCGCTCCAGACCGGCGAGGACATCGTGGCCGTGCTGCTCGGCCGCCGCGGCGACGACTTCCGGCCGTCCGACCTGCGCGTCCTCGCCCACCTGCGGCCCGCCATGACCGCGCTGGCCGGGCGCCTCCTGCGACCGGACCTGCTCCCGGAGCCCGACAAGGTGGTGCTGCGGCTCACGAGCAGGGAGAGCACGATCCTGTCGCTGCTCGCCCACGGGCACACCGCGGTCCGCATCGCGCACCTGGCCGGCTGCTCCCCACGGACGGTGCACCACCACCTGGCCAACATCTACGCCAAGCTCGGCGTCCGCGACCGTCTGTCCGCGGTCAACCGGGCCCGTGAGCTGGGGCTGGTCCCGCCCGAGCTGGCGCCCGCCGCGGGAGGACCCCGCTAGCCCGGCCCCAGGAGGCCCAGACGGTTCCCGGCGCGGCGGAGTGATGCGTCGCGAGGTCCGGACGCCTCCGGGCGGACCGCCGGCGACCGGCCGGCCGCCGCCCCGGGTCCACCGGGGCGGCGCGGGCCTCAGACGTTGCGGCGGTACTGCCCGCCCACCTCGAAGAACGCCTCGGTCACCTGCTGGAGGGTGCAGACGCGGGCCGCGTCCATGAGGACGGCGAAGACGTTCTCTCCGGCGAGCGCCGCCTCCTTGAGACGCTGCAGCGACTCCTGCGCCTCGGCGGCGTGCTCGCGCTGGAAGTCGGCGACCCGGCGCAGCTGGGACTGCTTCTCCTCCTCCGTGGCGCGGGCGAGCTCGACGGTCCGCTCCTCCTCCGCCTCGGTCTCGGGGCGGCGGAAGGTGTTGACGCCGATGATCGGCAGCGACCCGTCGTGCTTGCGGTGCTCGTAGAGCAGCGACTCGTCCTGGATGCGCCCACGCTGGTAGCCGGTCTCCATGGCGCCGAGGACACCGCCCCGCTCGGAGATGCGGTCGAACTCCGCGAGCACGGCCTCCTCGACCAGGTCGGTGAGCTCGTCGATGATGAACGACCCCTGGTTGGGGTTCTCGTTCATCGCCAGGCCCCACTCCTTGTTGATGATGAGCTGGATCGCCAGCGCCCGGCGCACCGACTCGGTGGTCGGGGTGGTGACGGCCTCGTCGTAGGCGTTGGTGTGGAGGCTGTTGGCGTTGTCGTAGATCGCGATGAGCGCCTGCAGCGTCGTGCGGATGTCGTTGAAGTCCATCTCCTGGGCGTGCAACGACCGGCCGGACGTCTGCACGTGGTACTTCAGCTTCTGGCTGCGCTCGTTGGCGCCGTACCTCTCGCGCATCGCGACCGCCCAGATGCGGCGAGCGACCCGGCCGATCACGGAGTACTCCGGGTCCATGCCGTTGGAGAAGAAGAAGGAGAGGTTCGGCGCGAAGTCGTTCACGTCCATACCCCGGGCCAGGTAGGACTCCACGTAGGTGAAGCCGTTGGCCAGGGTGAACGCGAGCTGGCTCAGGGGGTTCGCCCCGGCCTCGGCGATGTGGTAGCCCGAGATCGAGACGGAGTAGAAGTTGCGCACGCCGTTCTCGATGAACCACTCCTGGATGTCGCCCATCATCCGGAGCGAGAACTCGGTGGTGAACAGGCAGGTGTTTTGGCCCTGGTCCTCCTTGAGGATGTCCGCCTGGACGGTGCCGCGGACGTTGGCGAGGGCGTAGGCGCGCAGCTCCTCCGCCTCGGCGCCGGACGGCTCGCGGCCCTCCTTCTCGCGGAAGCGCTCGAGCTGCTGGTCGATGGCGGTGTTGAGGAAGAAGGCCAGCACCGTCGGCGCCGGGCCGTTGATCGTCATCGACACCGAGGTGGTCGGCGAGAGCAGGTCGAAGCCGTCGTAGAGCGCCTTCATGTCGTCCAGCGTCGCGACCGAGACGCCCGAGGTGCCGATCTTGCCGTAGATGTCCGGGCGCTCGTCGGGGTCGCGCCCGTAGAGCGTGACGGAGTCGAAGGCCGTGGACAGGCGCGTCGCCGGCTGGTCCTCGGAGAGCAGCTTGAAGCGGCGGTTGGTGCGGAACGGGTCGCCCTCGCCGGCGAACATGCGGGCCGGGTCCTCGTTGTCGCGCTTGAACGGGAAGACGCCCGCCGTGAACGGGAAGTAGCCGGGCAGGTTCTCCCGGCGCCAGAAGCGCACCATGTCGCCGGCGTCGCGATAGCGCGGCAGCGCCACCCGCGGCACCTTGGTGCCGGAGAGCGACTCCTTGGTCAGCCTGGTGGTGATCTGCTTGTCGCGGACCGTCACCGTGTGCTCGTCGCCCGAGTAGGCCTCGACGGTCGAGGGCCAGCGCTCCTGCAGCTCCTTGACCTCGACGGGGAGCTGGGCGCGGGCCTCGTCGAGCAGCTCGTCGACCGCGTGGTCGGTGGTGCCGCGGCTCGCGAGCTCGTCGTCGACCATCTCCAGGCGCTGCACGCGGCTCGCGGCCTCGGCCCAGCGCTCGGTGTCGGCGTGGTAGCGGCGCACCGTGTCGGCGATCTCGGAGAGGTAGCGCACCCGCGACGGCGGGACGATCTGGCGCAGCGTGGAGGAGTGGCGGACGTCGGTGCGCGGCAGGACGCCCTCCTGCGTCTCCAGCCCCTTGCCCCGCAGCAGCTCGAGCAGCTCCTGGTAGAGCGCGGTCACCCCGTCGTCGTTGAAGGTGGCCGCCGACGTGCCGAAGACGGGCATGTCCTCGGGCCGCTTGCCGAAGGCCTCGCGGTTGCGGACCATCTGGCGGCCCACGTCCCGCAGCGCGTCCATGGCGCCGCGGCGCTCGAACTTGTTGATGGCCACGACGTCGGCGAAGTCGAGCATGTCGATCTTCTCCAGCTGGCTGGCGGCGCCGAACTCCGGCGTCATGACGTAGAGCGAGCAGTCGACGAAGGGCACGATGCCGGCGTCGCCCTGCCCGATGCCGGGGGTCTCGACGACGACCAGGTCGAAGCCGGCGGCCTTGAGGACGTCCAGCGCCACCGGGAGGGCGTCGGGCACCTCGCGCTCGCCGCGGGTCGCCATGGAGCGGAAGAACGGGCGGACCTCCTCGCCCTTGTCGCTGCCGCTGATGACCTGGCTGATGGAGTTCATGCGGATGCGGTCGCCCAGCAACGCCCCGCCGCCCTTGCGGCGGGTGGGGTCGATCGCCATTACGGCGATCTTGAGACGGTCGCCCTGGTCCACGCGGAAGCGCCGGATCAGCTCGTCGGTCAGCGACGACTTGCCCGAGCCGCCCGTGCCGGTGATGCCCAGGACCGGCACGCTGCCGGCCCGCGCGGCCGCGGCCTCGGCGTAGCGCCGGCGGTCCTCCTCCGGCAGGGCGCCGGTCTCGGCGCCGGTGATCGTCCGGGCGAGGGCGGCACGGTCGCCCGCGAGCACGGCGTCGACGTCGGCCGAGCCGGCCACCTCCCACAGGTCGACGTCCGACTCGGCGAGGACCTGGTTGACCATGCCGGGCAGACCAAGGCGCTGGCCGTCCTCCGGCGAGAAGATCGTGACCCCGGACTCCCGCAGGCGGGCGATCTCCTCGGGCACGATCACGCCGCCGCCACCGCCGACGACGTTGACGTGCGGCACGCCGTGCGCGGCCAGCTGCTGCACGAGGTACTCGAAGTACTCGACGTGCCCGCCCTGGTAGGAGGAGATCGCCACCGCGTTGGCGTCCTCGTCCACGACCGCCTCGACGACCTCCTGGACCGAGCGGTTGTGCCCCAGGTGGATCACCTCCGCGCCCTGGCTCTGCATGATGCGGCGCATGATGTTGATGGAGGCGTCGTGACCGTCGAACAGGCTCGCGGCCGTGACGATCCGGACCGGGTGGCGAAGGGTGTGCAGGGTGCGCTCGGCCATGAGGGTTCCTCGGGGGGTTCGCGGGGGTCTTCCGGTAGATACTAGGACATCCAACTATCTGCTCGGGACAGGTGCCGGCTGCACGTGGTCACCGGCCTCGGCACGCAGCGCAGCGAGCAGCGCGGTCAGCTGGGCCACCTGCGCAGGAGACAGCCCGGGCCGCTCGAAGACCTCGCGGTTCAGGCCCGCGGTGGCCTCCTCCACGACCGCCTTCCCGGCCTCGGTCAACGAGGTGAGCACCACCCGCCGGTCGGTCTCGCTGCGGACGCGCACGACATACCCCTGGCGCACCAGGCGCTCCACCGCGCTGGTGACGCTCGTGGGGTGCACCTGCAGCAGCGACCCGAGTCGCGCCATGGCCATCTCCCCACCGGTCTCGGCGACGAAGGCCAGCAGGCGCAGCACCTCGTAGCGGGCGAAGGTCAGCCCCAGGGGCCGCAGCACGGCGTCGATGCGCTCGGAGAGCAGCTGGTTGACCCTCGTCAGGGAGGTGACCATCGCCATACCGTCGGCCGCGTCCTTCCAGCCGTGCCGCACCCACTGCTGGTGGGCGAGGCGGATGGGGTCTCGTTCGGCGCTCACACGGCCCAGGCTACGGGCTCGCCGTGGCGGGCGGCAGGGACCACGGCGCGCCCGGGCGCGACGTGCGACGCACCGGGGCTCGACGCGCGCGCGTCGGGGCGATCACCTAGCGTGCGGCGTATGACGCGCACCATCGTCGACGACCTGGGCACCCCCGTCGAGCTGCCCGCCGGACCCGTCGAGCGGGTGGTCTCGCTCGTGCCGTCGCTCACCGAGGCCGTGGCCGCCACCCGCCGCGAGGCACTCGTCGGGGCGACCGACTGGTGCACCCACCCCGCCGACCTCGAGGTGACCCGGGTGCGCGGCACCAAGAACCCCGACCGCGCCGCCGTGGAGCAGCTCGCGCCGCAGGTCGTGCTGTGCGTGCAGGAGGAGAACCGCGAGCTCGACGTCCGCCGGCTGCGTAAGGCAGGGATGCCGGTGTGGGTGGGCGTCGTCGAGTCGGTGCCCCAGGCGCTGTCCGTGCTGCACCGGCTCTTCACCGAGGTGCTGCTCTGGGACGTCCCCGACTGGCTGGACGAGGTGCAGGAGGCGTGGGGCGGGCCCGGCGGCGCGGAGGGCGCCGCGCACGGCTCGGTGGAGTCTCCGGACGACGTCCTCCCACCGGTCCGCGCCCGGGTCGCCGTGCCGGTATGGCGTGACCCGTGGATGGTGGTCGGCTCCCGGACGTTCACGGGCGACCTGCTCCGCCGGGCGGGTCTGGAGAACGTCTT
Organism: Ornithinimicrobium humiphilum; assembly: GCF_006716885.1. NCBI lineage: Bacteria > Bacillati > Actinomycetota > Actinomycetes > Micrococcales > Ornithinimicrobiaceae > Ornithinimicrobium > Ornithinimicrobium humiphilum. The sequence continues at coordinate 1,506,733 of NZ_VFPU01000001.1, read as the reverse complement.
CGGCGAGCATCCGGACCGCTATCCCGCGGTCGAGCTCGACGAGCTGGACGGCGCGGGCGCCGACGTGGTGCTGCTTCCCGACGAGCCCTACGTCTTCACGCCGCAGGACGGCCCGGAGGCGTTCCGGCGGACGCCGACGCAGCTGGTGAGCGGTCGGCTGCTCACGTGGTACGGCCCGTCGATGGTCGCGGCGTCGGACCTGCTGGCAGGTATCCCTGCCCGCCCCTGAGCGCGAGCTCGCACGATGAGGGCGAGCTCGCCGACGACCACCGGCGGGAGACCGCGCCGAGGGGCGTCAGCCCTGGAGACGCTCGCGCGGCACGGGCGGAGCCTCGACCTCGCCCGGCTTGCGGATGGCCAGGGTGGCCAGCGCCACGGCGCCGAGCAGGTAGGCGACGCCGACCGCGATGTGCGGGGCGCGCAGACCCATCTCACCCATCGCGACCTGGGCCAGGGCGACCACGGCCATACCGGCGGCGTGCATGAACAGGCTCTTGTTGCCGCTGCGGCGCATCCACAGGAAGGCCACGACGGCGGCCACCAGGGCGACGACGAAGGTCAGGTTGCCGATCATGCCGTGCGAGGGCACCCAGGTGCCGGAGACGATCCGGAAGCCGAGCACGGCCTGGACCACGCCGAGCAGCGCGGAGAGGGTGGCGACGATCTGGAGGGTCAGCAGGATCGGGTGCTTCGTCATACCCGAGATTGTCCCAGACCCGCGGCTGCGGTCCAGGCAGGCCCGCCGCGTCGGGCGGGCCTGCCTGGCGTCGCGGGTCAGCCCAACCGGACGTTGATCTGCTGGATCTGGGTGAAGCCCTCGAGCATGCCCTCGAGGGAGAACTCCCGACCCTGGCCGCTGGCCTTCATGCCGCCGTAGGACTGCCCGGGCTGCTGGCCGCCGCCCTGGTTGACCTGGACCCAGCCGGACTCGATGCGGTGCGCCGTGCGCATGGCCGCGCCGAGGTCCCGCGCGAAGACGAAGGCCGCCAGGCCGTAGTGCGAGTCGTTGGCCATCCGCACCACGTCGTCCTCGTCGCGCCAGCGGAGGACCGACAGCACCGGACCGAAGATCTCCTCGCGGGCGATGCGCCAGTCGTTGGAGACCTGGGTGAGGATCATCGGCGCGTGGTAGAAGCCCGGCTCCCCCACGGTGAGCGCGGGACGGCCGTCGTAGGCGACGCCCACGCCGTCCTGGGCGAGGCCGTCCTCGATGTAGCCCTGCACCCGCTGCCACTGCCGCTCGTTGATGATGCAGCCGATGTCGCTGGACTCCTCGCGGGGGTCCCCCACCTTCAGGCGGGAGACCCGGGCGACGAGCTTGTCGAGGAAGCTGTCGTGGACGTCCTCGTGCAGGAAGAGCCGCGAGCCGGAGGTGCAGCTCTGCCCCTGCCGGGCGAAGCGGGTCGCCAGCAGCACCTGCTCGACCACCTCGTCGGTGTCGGAGTCGGGGAAGACGATGCACGGCGACTTGCCGCCGAGCTCGAGAGAGACGTGCGCCAGCCGCCGGCCCGCGAGGGAGGCCACGCCGGAGCCGGTGGCGGTGGACCCCGTGAAGGAGACCTTGTCGACGCCCTCGTGCACCACGAGCGCCTCCCCCACCTCGGCGCCGTAGCCGGTGACGACGTTGAGCACGCCCGGCGGCAGGTGGCGCTCGCACACGGCGGCCAGCTCGAGGATGGTCAGCGGCGCGTCCTCGGCGGCCTTGAGCACGACCGTGTTGCCGGACACCAGGGCGGCCGGCAGCTTGAAGGCCGCGATCATCAGGGGCGAGTTCCACGGCAGGATGCCCGCGACGACGCCCAGCGGCAGGCGGCGGGTGTAGGAGAGCGCCTCCGAGCCGGTCGGCAGCGTCACGCCCTTCACCTCGCCGGCGAGCCCCGCGAAGTAGCGGAAGGTCGAGACGAGCAGCCCCGCCTCCGGCCGCGCCTGGGTGCGGAGGGCGTTGCCGGTGTCGAGCGCCGTCAGCCGGGCCAGGTCCTCCACGAGCGGCTCGAGGTCGTCGGCGATGCGCAGGAGCGCCCGCTGGCGCTCGGCGAAGGGCAGCGCGGCCCACGCCGGGAAGGCGTCCCGGGCGGCGCGCACGGCCTTGTCGGCGTCCTCGGCTCGCCCTCGCGGGGTGCGCGCGATGACCTTGGTGCGGTCGATCGGGGTGATGACGTCGATCGTCTCGCCGCTCGCCGCCTGCACCCACTGCCCCCCGATGAACATGCCGTAGTCGCGCGGCTGCTCGTCCTCGAGGCGGGGGTAGGGCGTGCCGGCGGTCGTGGTCGTGGTCATCGGTTCTGCCTCCTGGCGGTCGGGTCAGACGTGGATGGCGGCGGGGATGCCGTCGGAGAAGGTCTCGGGCTGCTCGGGCAGGCTGCGCGCCTGCCCGGTCTTGACGCGGTGGGCCGTCCAGGCCGCCGCGCAGGCGTCGACGACGTCGTCGGTGGCGACGCCCACGGGAAGCGCGCCGGGCACCACGACGCCGTGGTCGGCGAGCACCGTGCGACGCTCCTCGGTCCCGGCGTGCGAGCGGCGGCGGCTGCCCAGCGGGGCCCCTGCCATCTCGGCGAAGGACACCTCGGGGCTGACCTCGACAACCGTGAAGGGCAGGTCCTGGCGCAGCCAGGCGTCGACCTCCACGATGCGCGGGCGCAGGGCGTAGGCCTGCTGCGCGACGCCCGCGCCGATCTTGGCCCGGTTGACCTGGTTGGCCTCGCCGAAGGTGGCCGCGTAGACGGCGTCGCGGACCGGCGTGGGCACGACCGCGGCGCCGGCCGGGCCGAGGAAGGTCCGAGCCTGGCGGTCGGCCTCGCGGCGCGACTCGTCGGGCAGCCCGATGGGCACGGGCACGGCGACCACGGCGAGGGGCCCCGCCTCGGCCACGAGCTCGGCGATGGTCGGCTTCACGAACAGGTGGGGCGTCCCGTGGCCCGAGGGGTCGAGCACGGCACCGACCCAGCCGGTGCGGCAGGTGTCCACGCCCATCACGGGGAGCGCTGGGTCGGGCGCGGTGCGGCGTCCCGGCCGTCCGGTCGGCTTGCTGACCGCCGTGCTCTTCCTGGGCGTGGCCTGCTTCGGTCCTGACTTCGCCGGCCCGGCCTTCGTCGGTCCCGCCTTGGTGGCGGGGGCGGCGCCCCGGCGGCCCGCGCCCGTGCTCGTCGTCGTCGTGGGCCGCTTCGGCGCGGCCGATCCTTCCTTGCCGGTGATCCGGCGCCACCACTCCGTGACTCCCATGCGCCCCACTCTAGGACCGGCCTCGCCCGGGCCGGCCCCGCCCCCGGAGGGTATGCCGTACGCCCTGCTCAGGCCGCGCCGTGGCGGCGAGCGAGCAGGTCGACCGCGTAGCGGTAGCCGTCCGCGCCGGCGCCGGCGATGACCGCCTCGGCCACCGGCGAGACGTAGGAGACGTGCCGGAAGGCCTCGCGGGCGTGCGGGTTGGAGATGTGGACCTCGACGGTCGGCAGCCGGGTGGCCTTGATCGCGTCGAGCAGCGCCACCGAGGTGTGGGTGTAGGCCGCCGCGTTGAGCACGACCCCCACCACGTCCCCGGCGGCAGCGGCCTCGTGGAGCGCGTCGACCAGGGCGCCCTCGGAGTTCGTCTGGACGCAGGTGGCCTGCAGCCCGTGCCGGGTCGCCTCTGCGGCGCAGAGCGCCTCGACGTCGGCGAGCGTGGTCGTCCCGTAGATCTCCGGCTCGCGGGTGCCGAGCAGGTTGAGGTTGGGGCCGTTGAGCACGAGGATCCGCCGCGTCATGGCCCCAGCGTGGCACAGCGCCCTCGACCTGCGCAGACGCGGGTGCGCGACCCACCGGGGGGTTGGTTCCGGTCCCCGTGGTTGTCCGCTACATTCGGCAGGATCGAGCCGCAGGCCCCCGCGTTCCGGCTCGGTCCACTGATCCCCAACCCCAACCTCACGGAGGAGGCTCGTCGTGGCAGAGACAACACCTGCCCGCGTCGCCCCCGAGAACCGCGAGACGTGGACCGGCAACACCGGGTTCATCCTCGCGGCGATCGGGTCGGCGGTCGGTCTGGGCAACATCTGGCGGTTCCCGGGCGTCGCCTACGAGAGCGGTGGAGGAGCCTTCCTCATCCCCTACCTCGTGGCGCTGCTGACCGCCGGTATCCCCATCCTGTTCCTGGACTACGCCATCGGCCACCGCTACCGCGGTGCCGCCCCCCTGGCCTACCGGCGCATGAAGAAGAAGGCCGAGGCTCTGGGCTGGTTCCAGATCATGCTCTCGTTCATCATCTCGGTCTACTACGCGGCCGTCATCGCCTGGGCGCTGAGCTACTTCGTCTTCGCCTTCGACCTGCGCTGGGGCGAGGACACCGCCGGCTTCTTCGTCGGCGAGTACCTGCAGGTGAGCGACCCGGGTGTGTCCACGACGATCGTCTCCTCCGTCGCCATCCCGCTGGCCGTGGTCTGGATCGCCGTGCTGGTGGTCCTCGCGCTCGGCGTCGCCAAGGGCGTCGAGAAGGTCAACGTCATCGGCATCCCGCTGCTGGGCATCGCCTTCGCGGGCCTGGTCATCCGGGCGCTGACGCTGCCCGGCGCCATGGACGGCCTGAACGCCTTCTTCACCCCCGACTGGGGCGCCCTGCTCGACCTCGACGTGTGGATCGCGGCCTACAGCCAGATCTTCTTCTCGCTGTCGATCGCCTTCGGCATCATGGTCACTTACGCGTCCTACCAGCGCCGCAAGGCCAACATGACGAGCTCCGGTCTCGTGGTCGCCTTCGCCAACTCCTCCTTCGAGCTGCTCGCGGGCATCGGCGTCTTCGCGACGCTGGGCTTCCTGGCCTTCCGCCAGAGCGTGCAGATCGACGAGCTGGAGGGGCTCACCGGCCCGATCCTGTCCTTCGTCACCTTCCCCGCGGTCATCTCCGAGATGCCGGGCGGCAACATCTTCGGCGCGGTCTTCTTCGCCTCGCTGGTGATCGCCGGCTTCACCTCGCTGATCTCGATCCTGCTGGGTGTGGCGGCGACCGTGCAGGAGAAGTTCGGCCTGTCCTGGCGGGTCAGCGCGATCTCGGTCTCGGCCGTCTGCGCGCTGATCTCGTTCTCGCTCTTCTCGACCACCTCGGGCCTGCTCGCGCTCGACACGGTCGACCAGTTCGCCAACAACGTCGGCATCGTGCTCTCGGCGATCGTGATGTCCGTCCTCGTGGTCTGGGTGTTCCGCCGGGGCCAGCTGCTCCGCAGCCACCTCAACGCGGTCTCCACCTTCCACCTGGGCAACTGGTGGCTGGCGCTCGTCGGCATCGTGGCGCCGGTCTTCCTCGTCATCATGCTGGTCCAGAAGCTCATCACCCTCGTCAGCGAGGGCTACGAGGGCCTGCCGGGCTGGTACGTCGGGATCTTCGGCTGGGGCACGCTGGCCTTCGCCCTGGTCATGTCGGCGATCCTCACGGCGCTGCCGTGGAAGGATCGTGACGATTCCGCGTTCCGTCCCTGGCCCGAGCTCGAGGAGGAGAACCGCTGATGGACCCCATCGCCATCGTCATGATGATCGTCGCCCTCGTGCTCGTCTGGGGCGGACTGATCGCCGCGATCATGTATCTGCGCAGCCGGCCGGAGGTCGTCGGCGGTCCGCACGAGGACCCCGACCTCGTCCGCGACGACGAGGAGCGCGGCAGCCAGCCGCACCCGTTCCGCGACACCTGATCGGTCGCCCGTCACGACGGAAGGGGCCCACGCCGCACGGCGTGGGCCCCTTCCACGTCCGCCCTCCCACGACGGGAGTGCACGGTGGGAGAGCCGGTGGTCAGGACTCCAGCACGGCCCGGGCGGCGTGGTAGCCGCCCAGCGCGCTGACCCCGCCACCACGGCGGGAGCCCGCGCCGGCCAGCATGACCCCCGGGTATGCCGTCTCCACGCCCCACCGGCGTGCGGGGGTGTCGAGCGGGTCGTCGTCCGCGGCCCACGGCCAGGTGAGGGGGGCGTGGAAGATGTTGCCTCCCGGCATGGCCAGCGAGGCCTCCAGGTCCCGGGTCGTGCGCGTCTCCACGCACGGCCGCCCCTGCGGGTCGCGCAGGACGACGTCGTCGATGGGCTCGGCGAGCACCGAGCTGAGCGAGTCGAGGGTGGCGCGCTCCAGGCGGACGCGCATGCCCTCGTCGGTCTCGTCGAGCAGCCGGTCGGGGGTCTGCAGCGTGAAGACCGTCAGCGTCTGGGCGCCCGAGGCCTGCAACCCCGGCGACAGGATCGAGGGGTCGGTCAGGGAGTGGCAGTAGATCTCCGCCGGCATCGGCTCCGGCACCCGCCCGGCGACGGCCGCGTCGTGCGCGACGGTGAGCTGGTCGTAGGTCTCGTTGATGTGGAAGGTGCCGCCGAAGGCCGCGACCGGGTCCACCAACGTGTCCCGCAGCCTCGGCAGCCGGGAGAGCAGCAGGTTGACCTTGACCTGGGCACCCTCGACCCGCGCGTGCGTCGCGCCCATGAGGTCGTCCAGCACGGTCGGAGCGGCGGCCCACAGCACGTGGCCGGCGGTCGCCCGGTGCTCGGTCCCCGCGTCGTCCTGCCACGTGACCGCACCCTCCTCCACGTTCGTCACGGTGGCGCCGGTGCGCAGCTCGGCCCCCGCGTCCCGGGCGGCCGCTTCCAGCTGACCGGACACCTGCCCCATACCGCCGATCGGCACGTCCCAGTCCCCCGTGCCGCCACCGACCACGTGGTAGAGGAAGCAGACGTTGTGCCGCAGGTCGGCCTCGTGCGGGTGGGCGAAGGTCGAGATGAGGCCGTCGGTGAGCACGACGCCGCGCACCAGGTCGGAGGTGAAGGTCGACTCCACGACCTCGCCCAGCGGTCGCTCCAGGAAGTCGTGGACCAGCGAGGGGTCCCCGATGCGCTCGGCGACCTCGGAGCGGCGCGGCAGAGGGTCGGTCACCGTCGGCCAGATCGCCCGCGCCAGCCGCCCGGTGCGGCGGTAGAACTCTTCCCACCGCGCCGCGTCACCGGCAGCGCCCACGGCCGCGAAGGAGCGCGCCGTCGCCGCGGCGTCCTGGTTGTCGACCAGCAGGCCGGCACCAGGGTCGCCGGGGACCGGGGTGTAGGAGGAGTAGCGACGCCGGGCCAACCGCAGCGACAGCCCCAGGTCGTCGACGATCTGCCGCGGCAGCAGGCTGACCAGATAGCTGTAGCGGGACAGCCGTGCACCCATGCCGGGGAAGGCCTCGGCGGAGACCGTCGCCCCGCCGAGGGCGTCCTGCCGCTCGAGGAGGAGCACCGAGCGGCCGGCGCGGGCCAGGTAGGCGGCCGCGGTGAGGCCGTTGTGGCCACCACCGACCACCACCACGTCGTGGGAGGTCGTCGTCGTCATGGCCGACGATCCTAGGGGGTCGCCGGCTAGATGACTCCCATCGCGAGCATCGCGTCGGCCACCGCGGTGAAGCCCGCGGCGTTGGCCCCGAACACGTAGTCACCGGGCCGGTCGTAGTCCTCGGCGGTGGTGACGACGCGTTCGTGGATGTTGCGCATGATGTCGCCCAGCCGCTCGTCGGTGTGCTCGAAGGTCCAGCTGTCGCGCGAGGCGTTCTGCTGCATCTCCAGCGCCGAGGTGGCGACGCCACCGGCGTTGACGGCCTTGCCCGGGCCGAAGAGCACGCCGGCCTCCCGGAAGGTCCGCGCCGCCCCGGGTGTGCAGGGCATGTTGGCGCCCTCGGCCACGATCGAGACCCCGTTGCGCACGAGGGTGGCCGCGGCCGTGTCGTCGAGCTCGTTCTGGGTCGCGCACGGGAGGGCGACGTCGCACGGCACGTCCCAGATGCTGCCGCCCTCGACGAAGCGGACGTTGCCGCCCTTCTCCTCGGCGTAGCGCACGATCCGCTCGCGACGGACCTCCTTGAGGTCCTTGAGCAGGTCCAGGTCGATGCCCGCCTCGTCCACGACGTATCCGGAGGAGTCGGAGGCCGCGACGACGGTGCCGCCGAACTCGGTGGCCTTCTCGATGGCGTAGATCGCCACGTTGCCCGAGCCGGAGACGACCACGCGCTGCCCGTCGAGGGAGCGGCCGGCGTGACGCACCATCTCGTTGGCGAAGTAGACGGTGCCGTAGCCGGTCGCCTCGGTGCGCGCCCGGGACCCGCCCCACGCGAGGCCCTTGCCCGTGAGGACGCCGGCCTCGTAGCGGTTGGTGATGCGCTTGTACTGGCCGAAGAGGTAGCCGATCTCCCGGCTGCCGACACCGATGTCGCCGGCGGGGACGTCGGTGTACTCCCCCAGGTGCCGGTAGAGCTCGGTCATGAACGACTGGCAGAAGCGCATGACCTCGGCGTCGGAGCGACCCTTGGGGTCGAAGTCGGAGCCGCCCTTGGCGCCGCCGATGGGCAGACCGGTCAGGGCGTTCTTGAAGATCTGCTCGAAGCCGAGGAACTTGACGGTGCCGAGGAGGACGCTGGGGTGGAAGCGCAGGCCTCCCTTGTAGGGGCCGAGCACCGAGGAGTACTCGACGCGGAAGCCGCGGTTGATCTGCACCTGACCGGCGTCGTCGGTCCACGGCACCCGGAAGATGATCTGCCGCTCCGGCTCGCAGAGCCGTTCGATGACGCTCTCGGCGAGGTAGTGCGGGTGGCGCGAGACCACGGGCCCGAGACTGCCCAGGACCTCCTCGACCGCCTGGTGGAACTCGTGCTCTCCGGGGTTGCGCCGGAGCACCTCCTGGTAGGCGCCCTGCAGGGCCGGGTCGATGATGGTCTCGGTCGCGGACGTCGTCATGCTGCCTCCGGTCATGGACGGGGCCGCGGCGGTGCCTCTCCGCCGCAGCCTGCCGTCATCTTATGCCGCACTCTGCATAGGTATGCCGTCGCCCACGGTGAACTGCGTCTCACCGGGTGAGTCGTGCCGGGCCGGACCCAGCGTCAAGCGTGGCGGGACATGGCGCATAACTATGCCAAGAGGGGGCGGTACCGGTCCGGTACCGCCCCCTCAGGGTGCGTCGTCAGCCGCGCGGGCGCCAGTCGGGGCGCGCGTCGCGGGCCGGGGCGTCGGGGTCGCGACGCGGGCGCCGCGAGGGGCCACCGCGCTGGTCGCGGTCACCGCCACGGCCGCCGTAGCCACCCCGTCCGCCACGGCCGCCGTCACGACCGTTGCGGTCGTTGTAGCGGCCCCGGCCGCCCCGCCCCTGCGGGCGCGGGGGACGCAGGATGTCGTCGAGGCGGCTCTGGGGGATCGGCTCGGCGTCGGGCACGGAGCCGCCGGCGGTCTCGATGACCGCCACGTCCTCCGGGGCGACCGGCAGCGGGTCGGTCTGCACGCCGGCGGCGTCGAGCAGGCGACCGACCTGACGCTTCTGGTGCGGGAGCGCCAGGGTCACCACGACGCCGTCCTCACCAGCGCGCGCCGTGCGGCCCGAGCGGTGCAGGTAGTCCTTGTGGTCGGCCGGCGGGTCGACCTGCAGGACCAGGGAGACCTCGTCGACGTGGATGCCGCGGGCGGCGACGTCGGTGGCGACCAGGACCGGCAGGGTGCCGCCCTTGAAGGCGTCCAGCACCCGGGTGCGCTGGGCCTGGTTGAGACCACCGTGCAGCGCGGCGGCGAAGACGCCGGAGTCGCGCAGCTGCATGGCGACGCGGTCGGCGCCGAGCTTGGTCCGGCAGAAGACCACGGTGCGGCCGGGCCGGTTGGCGATCGCCGCGGTGATCGGCTTCTTGTGGTGCGGGTGCACGAGGAAGACGTGGTGCTCCATGGTGTCCACGGAGGCCGCGACGTCGTCGGTCGAGTGCGTCACCGGGTCGGTCAGGTAGGCCTGGGCGACCTGGTCCACGCCGTGGTCGAGGGTCGCGGAGAACAGCAGCCGCTGACCATCGGTCGGGGTCAGGTCGAGGACCTGCTTGATCGCGTCGACGAAGCCCATCTCGGCCATGTGGTCGGCCTCGTCGAGGATCGTGACCTCGACCTCGGAGAGGTCGGCGGCCGAGCGCTCGATGAGGTCGATCAGGCGGCCCGGGGTGGCGACGAGCACGTCGACGCCACGCTCCAGGCCCGCGAGCTGCGGGGTGTACGACATACCGCCGGCGACGAGCAGGAAGCGCTTGTCGATGGCACGCATGAGCGGGGCCAGCGCGTCGACGATCTGCATGGCGAGCTCGCGCGTCGGGGTGAGGATGATGGCGCGCGGGCGGTGCGGCACCGCGCGGGGACGCCCGGCGAGACGGTGCAGCATCGGCAGGCCGAAGGCCATGGTCTTGCCCGAGCCGGTCTGGCCGCGGCCCAGCAGGTCCTTGCCCTCGAGCGCGTCCGGGATGGTCGCGGCCTGGATCGGGAACGGCTGGGTGATGCCGGTGCGGGCTAGGGCGGCGACCAGGTCCTCGTGCAGACCCAGCGCGGCGAAGCCGTTGTCCTCGGTGACGGTCGCGACCGTCTCCTTGGCGGCGCTGGCGGCCAGGTGCTCCTGGTAGGCCGCGTCGGCGGCCTCACGCTCCTGCTCGGCCTCGACGAAGCCGGCGTCGTCGCGCTCGGGGCGGCCGCCACGGCGGTCGTCGAAGCGGTCGCCGCGGTGACGGCGGTCCTCCCAGCCGCGGCCCTCGTGGTGGCCCCGACGGGCCTCGCGGCCGTCGCGCTCGTCACGGTGGGTGCGCCAGGTGTGCTCGTTGCGGCTGCCGGTGCGGCGCTCCTCGCGGACCTCGCGGTCGCGGCGCTCCTGGCGGTAGTCGCTGCGGTCCTCGTCGGCCCAGCGGGGGCGGGCGGGACGGTCGTCGCGACGCTGGTAGCCACCACGGTCGTCGCGGCGCTGGTAGCCACCACGGTCGTCACGACGCTCGAAGCCACCACGGTCGCTGCGACCCTGGTAACCCCCGCGGTCGCTCCGGCCCTGGTAACCGCCACGGTCGTCACGACGCTCGAAGCCACCACGGTCGCTGCGACCCTGGTAACCGCCGCGGTCGGAGCCGCTGCGGTCGTTGCGGCCCTGGTAACCGCCGCGGTCGCTCCGGCCCTGGTAACCGCCGCGGTCGTCACGACGCTCGAAGCCACCACGGTCGCTGCGACCCTGGTAACCGCCGCGGTCGGAGCCGCTGCGGTCGTTGCGGCCCTGGTAACCGCCGCGGTCGCTCCGGCCCTGGTAGCCACCACGGTCCTCACGACCCTGGTAGCCACCCCGCTCGTCGCGACGCTGGTAACCACCGCGGTCGTCACGACGGTCAGAACCGCCGCGGTCGTCGCGACGCTGGTAGCCGCCACGGTCGTCGCGGCGGTCGCTGCTCTCGCCGTAGCGGCCCTCGGGGCGGCGACGGGGGCCCTTGAGCTGCGCACGGGCCTGCTTCTCGCGGGCCTCGCGGGCGGCCTTCTTCTGGGCCGGGGTGTGACGGGACTTCTTGCCGGTGCTCCCGGCGCTGACAGATTTGGCCATGACGGCACGACTCACTTCGGGTTGTATCGAGGTGGGATCTCGCCTCGACGCCCCTCGGCGTGATCGGACCTACCTCCAGGCGCTCGACTTCAGAACGGCGCCCGCGGACCCCAGGATCGGATCGTCCTGAGGTGTGGGACCCGGCCGCATCCGGCCCGGGTGACGTACCAGTCTACCGCAGACCACCCCCCGAGCCCCAATCGCCTCCCAGGACCGGTCCGGGCACCGAACGGGAAGACGCTGGTCAGGACCGTCGGTGGAGCTCGTCGCTGTCGGCCAGGTCGTGCGGGTCCTTGATCCTCGTCGGCCGGGCGTAGAGCGCCCGGTTGAGGAACCAGGTCACCGCCCAGAGCAGGACGCCGACGCCGAGCACCCAACCGGCGATCTGGTACTGCACGACCGCCCGGCCGGTCCACGGACCCACCATGTAGGCGCAGGTGAGGACGCCGACGACCGGCACCCAGGTGGGGGCGCGGAAGTGGTCGTGGTCGACGGGGTCGCGCCGCAGCACCAGCACGGCGGCGTTGACGACGGTGAAAACGGCCAGCAGGAGAAGCGCGGTGGTCCCGCCGAGCTCGCTGATGCCGCCGACGACGAGGATGAGGGCGACCGCGAAGAGGGTCGTGACCACGATGGCCATCCACGGGGTGCGGCGGCCGCGGTGCACCATACCCAGCGGTTTCGGCAGCACCCCCTGGTGCGCCATCCCGTAGAGCAGGCGGGAGGCCATGAGCATGTTGATCAGGGCGGTGTTGGCCACCGCGAACATCGCGATGAAGGGGTAGAAGGTGTCGATCGGCAGGTTCGGCGCACCTCGTTCCACCACCGTGAGCAACGGGGTCTCGCCCTCCCCCAGCTCACCGATCGGCACGAGCGCCACCGAGGTCAGCGAGACCAGCAGGTAGATGGCGATCGTGAAGCCGAGGCCGGTGAGCATGACCTTGGGGAAGATCTTCGACGGGTTCTTGACCTCCTCGGCCATGTTGACCGAGTCCTCGAAGCCGACCATGGCGAAGAACGCCAGGCTGGTGGCCGCGGTGACGGCCAGGAAGGCGTTCTTGTCGCCCGCGCTGTCGAACATCACGGCCCGGGAGAGGTCGACCTCCGCGTCGGAGAAGCCGAGGACGGCCCACAGCCCGACGAAGATGATGAGCAGCAGTCCGCTGAGCTCGACGAGGGTGAGCACCACGTTGAGCTTCACGCTCTCGGAGACCCCGCGGAAGTTGATGAGGGCGAGCACCAGCATGAAGGCGACGGCGATCCCCAGCACCTGGATGCTCTCCGGTCCCCAGTCGAGGTCCAGGCCGGCCGCGAGGTTGGAGGCGAAGGCCTTCGCCGCGGTCGAGGCGGAGGTGATGCCGGAGGCCATCACCGCGAAGGTCACGAGGAACGTGAGGAAGTGCAGGTCGAAGGCGCGGTGCACGAAGGACGCCGCTCCCCCCGCCTTGGGGTACTTGGTGACCAGCTCGAGGTAGGCGAAGGCCGTGATCACCGCGATGGCGAAGGCGACGAGGAAGGGGAGCCAGACGGCGCCACCGACCTCCTCGGCGACCCGACCGGTCAGCGCGTAGATGCCGGTGCCGAGCATGTCGCCGACGATGAAGAGAAGCAGCAGCTTGGGCCCGAGGACCCGCCTCAGCTCCGGCGCGCCGCTCTCCCCCGTCGTCCCGGTCGTGCTCTCCGTCGACGTCATTGCCACCCTCCCCGAGTGCCGACCACCGGCCACGCGGACGGTGCGTGGTCCTCACTCTGCTCCGGGGAGGCATGCCCCGCAACAGGTCGCGGCACGGGCTGCCGGGGAGGATCGCCCGAGGTCGGGCGCCGCCTCAGGCGTCGATGCGCTCCCGGTCGAGCTCGTGCGCGGACTCGATGATGAAGTCCTTGCGCGGCGCGACGCTGGAGCCCATCAGCAGGTCGAAGACGTGGTCGGCGCGGGCGGCGTCGGCCAGCGTGATCCGGCGCAGCGTGCGGTGGCGCGGGTCCATGGTGGTCTCGGCCAGCTGGTCGGCGTCCATCTCACCCAGGCCCTTGTAGCGCTGGAGGGGCTGCTTGACGGTGCGGCCCTTGCGCTGCAGCTCGGCGACGGTCTTGCGCATCTCCTGCTCGGTGTAGGTGTAGATGTACTCGCGTCCGGCCTTGCCCCGGCCCGCCGACACCTCGATGCGGTGCAGCGGCGGCATGGCGGCGTAGACACGGCCCGCCTCGACCAGCGGACGCATATAGCGGAAGAACAGGGTCAGCAGGAGCGTGCGGATGTGGGCGCCGTCGACGTCGGCGTCGGTCATGATGATGACCTTGCCGTAGCGGGCCAGGTCGACGTCGAAGCTGCGCCCCGAGCCGGCCCCGATGACCTGGATGATCGCGGCGCACTCGGCGTTGGACAGCATGTCCGAGACCGAGGCCTTCTGGACGTTGAGGATCTTGCCGCGGATCGGCAGCAGGGCCTGGTGGTCGCTGGAGCGGGCGAGCTTGGCGGTGCCGAGGGCGCTGTCGCCCTCGACGATGAACAGCTCGGTGCGGTTGACGTCGCTGCTGCGGCAGTCGGCGAGCTTGGCCGGCAGCGAGGAGGACTCCAGGGCGTTCTTGCGGCGCTGGGTCTCCTTGTGCAGCCGGGCCGAGATGCGCGACTTCATCTCGGCGACGACCTTGTCGAGCAGCAGCGTGGCCTGGGCCTTGTCGCCGCGGTGCTTGGAGGTGAGCCGCTCGGTCAGCTCCTTCTCCACCACCCGGGAGACGATCGAGCGCACCGCGCTGGTGCCCAGCACCTCCTTGGTCTGCCCCTCGAACTGCGGTTCGGCGAGGCGCACGGTGACGACGGCGGTCAGGCCGGCGGTGATGTCGTCCTTCTCCACCTTGTCGTTGCCGACCTTGAGCCGGCGGGCGTTGAGCTCGAGCTGCTTGCGGAAGACCTTGAGCAGCGCCTGCTCGAAGCCGGCGACGTGGGTGCCGCCCTTGGGGGTGGTGATGATGTTGACGAAGCTGCGCAACGTGGTGTCGTAGCCGGTCCCCCAGCGCAGGGCGACGTCGACCTCGGCCTCGCGCTCGACCTCCTTGACGACCATGTGCCCGAGCTCGTCGAGCACCGGGACGGTCTCGGTGAAGCTGCCCGAGCCCTGCAGCCGCCACACGTCGGTCACGGCCGTGTCGGGGCCGAGGTACTCGACGTACTCGGTGATGCCGCCCGAGTAGGCGAAGACCTCCTCGTGCGGGCCCGACTCCCCCGGCGTGCCGGACAGCCGGCGCTCGTCGCGGATGACCATGGTCAGCCCGGGCACGAGGAAGGCGGTCTGGCGCGCCCGCGCCACGAGCTCGTCGTAGTCGAACTGCGCCTTCTTGATGAAGATCTGCGGGTCGGCCCAGTAGCGGACCCGGGTGCCGGTCACGCCCCGCTTGGCCTTGCCGACCACCGCGAGCTCGCTCGCCTTCTCGAAGGGCCTGAAGGCCGAGTCGGGCGAGGGACCGGAGGGGCCGTCGGCGAAGGTGCCGGGCTCGCCCCGGCGGAAGCTCATGGCGTAGGTCTTGCCGGCCCGGTCGACCTCGACGTCGAGGCGGGAGGAGAGCGCGTTGACCACCGAGGCGCCGACGCCGTGCAGACCGCCGGAGGCGGCGTAGGAGGTGCCGCCGAACTTGCCGCCGGCGTGCAGCTTGGTGAAGACGACCTCGACGCCCGTGAGGCCGGTGCGCGGCTCGATGTCGACGGGGATGCCGCGCGCGCGGTCGTGCACCTCGACGGACCCGTCCTGGTGCAGCACGACGTCGATCCGGTCGCCGTGGCCTCCCAGGGCCTCGTCCACCGCGTTGTCGATGATCTCCCACAGGCAGTGCATGAGGCCGCGGCTGTCGGTGGACCCGATGTACATGCCCGGGCGCTTGCGGACCGCCTCCAGGCCCTCGAGGACCTGGAGGTGTCGTGCGGAGTAGTCGGTGCTGGTGGTCACGGGCTGCTGGCTCCACTCGTCGTGATCGGCTGCACCCGGCAGGGTAACGCCCGGCCCCGACGGGCCCGGGGAGGCGCACGGACGTCCGCGGGCTCCCGGGTGTTCCCGACTACGCGGTGAGCGAAACCACGGCCACTCCGGGCACAAAGACCGGGTACCGGCCTGTTGACGTGCTTGACTGAGACGCACCGGCCCGGGATTCCCGGGCCGTGCAGGAGAGGAGACCGCCGTGAACGCCACCTTGACCCCCGAACTGACCGCCTCCGACCGGTGCGACCGTTGCGGTGCGCAGGCCTACGTGCGGGCCCGCCTCGGCGACGGCCTGGAGCTGCACTTCTGCGCCCACCACGGCCGCGAGCACCTCGACAAGCTCCGCCACCTGCAGGACGTCGACATCCTCGACGAGACCCACCGCCTGCACGCGGAGGAGACCCCGGTCGTCTGATCCGGCCGCGCACGACCTGCAGCCCGTCCACGCCTCGGCGTGGGCGGGCTGCTTCGTCGTCGGTCTGCTCGTCGGGTTTCGGCCCGCGGGCTGGCACACTGGTCCGCCATGAGTGGGATGGAGATCGTGGTCGCGCTGCTGATGGCCGTCGGCGTGGTCGGGATCGTCGTCCCGGTGCTGCCGGGGCTGCTGCTGATCGTCGGCGGGGTGCTGCTGTGGGCCCTCGACGAGCGGTCGACGACGGGGTGGGTGCTGCTCGGTGTCGTCGTGGCCCTCTACCTCGCGGGCATGGTCCTGCAGTGGTTGGTCCCCGGGCAGCGTATGAAGCGTGCCGGCGTGAGCACGAGCACGTTGGTGGCCGGGGTGCTCGCCGCGATCGTCGGTGCCTTCGTGATCCCGGTGGTCGGGCTGTTCGTCGGCTTCCCGGTGGGGATCTTCCTGGTCTCCCTCGTGCGGACCCGCGACACCTCGGAGGCCCTGCGCGCGACCGGGCACGCGCTGCGTGCGGTCGGCACGAACATCCTCATCGAGCTGGCGACCGCCTTCACGATCATCGCCGCGTGGGCGCTGACCGTGATCGTCCTGACCTGACGGTCAGCACTTCGAGCCGACCAGGACGGTCAGCGCGGAAACCCCGACGGTCGGCTCAGAGACCCTGCTCCCGGCGCTTGTCCCACTGCTGCTCCATACGCTCCATGAAGCTCCCGCCGGAGGGACGCGGCCCACGAGGACCACGGCGGCCACCACCACCGCCGCCACCCTTGCCGTCGCCGCCGACGACGCCGAGCTTGGGACGGGCCGGGGGCTTGGCCGCCCAGGCGCCGCCGAGGACCATCAGGAGGAAGCCGATCGCGCCGACCCAGATCATCTGCGACATGACGCCGAGCACGACGAGACCGAGGCCGACCACCGCACCGAGAACACCGAGAGCGACCCGACGCCGGTCCAGCCCGTGCCCGGAGGCCGACGCGGAGCTCTTGAGCGTGGTCGCCAGACGCGGGTCCTCGGCGTAGAGGGCCTGCTCCATCTGGGCCAGTACACGCTGTTCGTGTTCGGAGAGCGGCACGGGTGACCTCCGGTGGTGAGAGGGTCGGTCACGGGCTGGCGGAGCCGACGACCAGGTTTAGATCTCAGGATATGACGGTAACGCGTGGAGCGGTAGCCGGAGTTCCCTCCCTGCGGCCCAGCAGGCTCGCCGGACGCACCGCGTCGGAGCCGAAGCGCGCCGCGGCCCGGTCCATCGCGCGCTCGGCGTCGCGCCAGCCGCGCTCGGGCTCGTCGAGACGCCCCTGGACGAGGGTCTCCTCGGCGGTCGTGATGCCCTCGACCCGGACCCCGAGCAGTCGGATGCGGGCCCGCTGCAGCCCGAGCCCGGCGTAGAGCGCGCAGGCGGTCGCGTGCACCTCGCGGGTGACGTCGGTGGGCACGGCGACGGTGCGCGAGCGGGTGATGGTCGTGAAGTCGGAGAAGCGGACCGTGAGCACGACCGTGCGCCCCATCACCCCGGCGTGCCGCATCCGGCTCGCGGTGCGCTCGGACAGGTGCAGCAGCTGGCGGCGGATGACCTCGGGGTCGTCGACGTCGTGGGAGAAGGTCTCCGAGGAGCCGACGCTGCGCTCGACCCGCGCGGGGGTGACGGGGTCGTCGTCCCGGCCCCAGGCGAGCGCGTGGAGCCGGGCCGCGCCCTGCTCGCCGAAGGCCCGCCGCAGGGTGGCCACCGGCACGTGCGCCAGCTGCCCGACCGTGTGCAGCCCGAGCCGGTGCAGCTCGCCCTCGGTCGCCTCCCCCACGCCCCAGAGCGCGGCGACCGGCATCGGGTGCAGGAAGGGGACCACCTCGGCCCGGCCCACCAGGCGCATCCCGTCGGGCTTGGCCGCGCGGGAGGCCATCTTGGCGACCGCCTTGGTCGGGGCGCCCCCGACGGAGCAGGTGATCCGCTGCTCGTCGGCGACGGTGTCGCGGATCCACTGCCCGATCGCGGCCGGGTCGCCCCACTGCCGGCCGGCGGCGGAGACGTCGAGGAAGGCCTCCTCCATCGAGACCGGCTCCACCCGCGGGGTCACCTCGGCGAAGATCGCCATCACCGCCTCGGACACCCGGGCGTAGGCGTCGTGGTCGGGCCGGACCACGACGGCCGGCGGGCACAGCCGCCGGGCGGTGGCCATCGGCATCCCGGACCGCACGCCGTAGGCCCGCGCCTCGTAGGTCGCCGAGAGCACGACGCTGCGCCAGCCACCGCCGACGACCACGGGCAGCCCCCGCAGGTCGGGGTGGTCGAGGAGGGAGACCGAGGCGTAGAAGGCGTCCATGTCGACGTGCAGGACCGTCACGTCGTCGACGCCCGGCGCCCCCGGCGCCGTCGGTGCGCCCATCGCCGGCGCGCCGGGCGCCAGCCCGGCCGGAGCCGGCCCGCCGGGAGCCGTCCCGACCAGCGTGCCCGTCACCATCCCGAGCTCCCCGGGCTGGAGTGCCACAGCTTGCTGCCGGGCGTGCGGGCGCTGTCGCCGGCCGGCTTGATGTCGGCGTAGGGCGACTGCTTGAAGCCGGAGGCGTGCACGAGCACCCGGCGACCGGCCTCCCGGCCGGCGGCCGCGGCTGCCGCTTCCGCCGCCCGGCGGGCGAGGGCCTCGCCCTCGGCGTGCAGCGCCCGCGCCTGCTCCTCGGTGGCGGCCATGAGCGCGCGGACCGCGTCTGCGCCACCCTCCTCCCAGGCCGTGGAGAGGGTGCCCAGCTCCCAGGCCCCGGTCGCGCGGACCGAGACCCCGCGCGGGCCGGTGCGGCGCACGACGCCGCGGACGAGCAGCAGCCAGGAGTGGAAGACGGTGGTGGCGAACGGCCCCTGCACGTCCTCGAAGAAGGTGGCGTCGGCCGGGCCGGTGCCGTCGTCGAGGGTGAGGAAGACCACCCGTCGCCCGGACCGGACCGGCGGGGTCTGGGTGGCGACCTTGGCCCCGGCGAGGAGCACCTCGGAGGCGTTGCGCCGCGACAGCAGCTCGCGGGCGCGGGTGACCCCGAGGTCCTCCAGCATCGGGGCGAAGCCCGCGACGACGTGGCGGCTGACGTCGAGGCCCAGCACGTCCAGCTCGGCGCGCAGCTGCTCCTGCTCGGTCATCTCGGGCAGCCCGCTGCCGGTCACCGGCGCCGGCTCGTCCCCGAGCTCGAGGGTGAGCTGGGTGCCGGCGTCCTCCTGCACGTGCCAGGTGCGTCGCCCGGCGGCCTGGGCGCGGGTGCGCGCGGCGACCTCGCCCTCGCCGAGGCCCCCGCCGAGGTCCTCGCCGAACCCCGGCAGCTGGCCGGAGCCCGGCACCTCGCCGGCGACCGGAGCGGCGACCGCGAGCGCCGGTGCCGGCACCCGCCGACCGGCCCGGCTGCGCCCCGCACCGGTCGTGGCGTGGCGGGTCCAGCGGTCGAGCTCGCGGACGTGGAGCAGCAGGTCGCGGCGGGTCAGTCCGCCCCGCACCCCGCCCCGGCCGTGCCGCCCAACCCGGTGCAGCGCGTCGAGCCCGCCGGCCAGCACCAGTCGCTCCGCCGTCGGCCGGCTGGGCCGGGACCGCTGCCAGAGGTCGGCCAGCGAGGCGTAGGGCTGCCCGCCGACGATCCGCCGCACCTCGTCGTCGCTGATCCCCTTGACGTCGGCCAGCGACAGCCGGATGCCGTAGCGACCCGCCCGGCGCTCCACCTCGGCCATGACCACGTCGACGTGGTCGGGACCCTCGGTGGTCTCCCGGACCCGCCCGATCTGGTCGGTCGGCCGCGCCCGCACCGCCCCCTGCCGCGGTGCCGCGGGCACGAGCACGTCGGGGGCGTCGTCCTGCTCGACCCGCTCCACCCGGTAGGTCTCCCCCGAGGCGTTGACGTCGAGCCCGAGGACGTGCACCCCCATGCTGCGGGCCTCGTCGAGGATGAGCCGCTTGGGGTACATCCCCGGGTCGTGGGTGAGCACCCCGGCGAGGAAGGCCGCGGTGTGGTGGGTCTTGAGCCAGGCCGACTGGTAGGTCGGCAGCGCGAAGGCGGCGGCGTGGGCCTTGCAGAAGCCGAAGGAGGCGAAGGCCGCGAGCACCTCCCAGATCCGGTCGACGTCCTCGGCGGTGTAGCCGCGGGCGGTCGCGGCGGCCCGCCACCACACCTCGACCTCCTTCTGCCCCTGCGGGCTGCCCATGGCCCGGCGCACCTCGTCGGCCTGGGCGAGGCTGACCCCGGCGGTCTCGGCGACGATCTCGAGCACCTGCTCGTGGAAGACGACGACGCCGCAGGTCTGCTCGAGGTAGGGCACCAGACTGGGGTGGAGGTACTCCGGCTCGCCCCAGCCCTGCCGCGCGTGCAGGAACGGGCGGATCATGTCCGACTTCACCGGCCCCGGACGGAACAGCGAGATGTCGATGACGAGGTCGGCGAAGCAGTCGGGGGCGAACTTGCCGACCAGCTCGCGCTGCCCGGGCGACTCGATCTGGAAGCAGCCCAGGGTGCGGGTCGACTGCACCAGCGCGTAGGTGTCGGGGTCGTCCAGGGGCACCTGCTCCCGGTCGTCGAGGTCGACCCGGACCCCGTCCACGCGCTCGACCTCGTCGACCGCGTGCGCCATCGCCGACTGCATACGGATGCCGAGCACGTCGAGCTTGAGCAGCCCCATCTCCTCGACGTCCTCCTTGTCGAACTGGCTCATCGGGAAGCCCAGCCAGCTGGCCTCCACCGGCGTGCGGTCGAGCAGGGTGGTGCTGGACAGGATCACGCCGCAGGGGTGCATGGCGATGTGCCGCGGCAGGCCGTCGAGCGACTCGACCAGCTCGAGCAGCAGCTGCATCCGGGGTGCGTCGAGCCCCTGGCTGCGCAGCTCGGGCAGGTCGCGGATGGCGGCCCGGGCGTCGCGCGCCCGGACGTGCGGGAAGGCCTTGGCCAGCACGTCGATCTCGCCCGGCGGCATGCCGAGGGCGGCGGCGACGTCGCGGATCGCGTGCCGCACCCGGTAGGTCTCGGCCATGGACACGCACGTCACCCGGTCGGAGCCGAAGCGTTCGAGGATCCGTTCGTACATCTCGGTGCGCCGCGCCGACTCCACGTCGATGTCGATGTCGGGCAGCTGCGCGCGCAGCGGCGAGCAGAAGCGCTCCATGAGCAGGCCGTGCTCCATGGGGTCGACCCCGCTGATGCCGAGCAGGTAGGTCACCAGGCTGCCCGCGCCCGAGCCCCGCGCCGCGACCCGCACGCCGTGCTCGCGGATGAGGTCGCACACCGCCGCCACGGTGAGGAAGTAGGTGGGATAGCCCAGCCCGGCGATGACGCCGAGCTCGTCGGCGAGCCGGGCCCGGACCCGGTCGAGGTATGCCGTGGACGCGCCGGGATAGCGGGTGGCCACCGCGTCGTCGCACCGCCGGGTGAGGACGGAGTGGGCCTCCCCGATCCCGCTGACGCCCAGCACCTCGGGCTCGGGCAGGTGGACCGCGCCGATGCCGAGGTCGGAGCGCTGGTCCTGACGGCACTCCTGGGCGAGGTCGAGGGTCGCACCCAGCAGGTCGGCGGCGCGGGCGTCGCTGCCGCCGGCCTCCTCCAGCCGCCGGGCCACGGCGTGCATGGTGGCGGTGTCGGCGAGGTGGCCGGCGGTGCTGACCCGGTCGAGGTGCCGCTCGTCGAGCGCGACCATCCGGCGCGCGGCGTCGAGGACGTCGACCACCCGGGCCTGCTCGGGCAGGGCGTGCCGGACGGCGGCGGTGAGCACGGCGGGGACGCCGCACTCGCGGGCCAGCGCCCACATCCGGCTGGCGTGGCCGAGGCTGGCCGGCGTGCCCTCGGGCCCGCCGTGGCAGACGACCTCGACGCGCAGCGCGCCCGCCGGGAGGACCGCCTGCCAGGCCTGGAGCAGCGCGCGGGCCTGGCCGTGGCGGCGGGCGAGCACGGCCCGGCCGACGTCGGAGCCGGGGCCGAGCAGGACCACGACGGGCGCGACCCCGTCGACGGGCGAGGCGGCGCGGGCGAGGAGGTCGCGGCGGGTGCGGGGCAGGCCGCGCTCCCCCGCCAGGTGGGTCTGGGTGACGAGGCGGCACAGGCGTGCCCAGCCCTGCCCCGGCTCCAGCCCTGCGGACTGGCCCCGGGCGAGCACCACGACCCGCGGGTGCTGGTCGTCGACGAGGGAGCCTCCCTTGACCGGCTGGGCCCGGCGCCGCCCGGACAGCCCGGCCGCCCAGGCGCTGCCGCCGTCGGTCCACGTGCTGCTCCCGGTCCAGGCGCCGGGGGCCTCGGCCGCCCGCCACCGTCCGCCGGCACGGGCGACCTCCCGGCCCGAGCCCGCCAGGGCCGCCTCCCCCGCCAGCGCCACGCGGCCGGAGGTGGCCCGGTCGGCGTCGAGGTCGAGGTCGAGGGCCAGGTCGACCCCGAGGACCGGCGCCAGCCCCGCCTCGCCGCAGGCCCGGGCGAAGCGGACGGCGCCGTAGAGCCCGTCGCGGTCGGTCAGCGCGAGAGCCGGCTGACCGTGCTCGGCGGCGCGGGCCACGAGCTCGGCGGGATGGCTCGCGCCGTAGCGCATCGACGCGCTCGAGGCGACGTGCAGGTGCACGAAGTCGGTGGGCATGGGGAGGGTCTCCGTCGGTCGGGTCGGAAGGTCGGGGGGGGGTGGGAAGGCACGGCAGGGCGGCCCGGGCTGGTCAGGCGGTCCGCGCTGGTCGGGCGGTCCGGGCCGGTCGGTCGATCGGTCCGGGCTGGTCGGGTGAGCGGGCGGCGGAAGCCTCAGCCGTGCCCGAGCGCCGCCAGCTCGGTGGCCAGCGGCGGGCCGCACGGCAGGTGCAGCGCGGCCCGGACCAGCTCGAGGAAGCGCTCGGCCGCCCGCACCAGGTCGTCGGCGTCCCGCGGCGAGACCACCTCGGCCCCGCGCTCCACGGCCAGCCGGCGCCGGCCGGAGGCGGCGAAGAAGACCGCCCACTCGCTCAGTTCCGGGGCCACGGAGGGCAGCACCTCCCACACGCTGCGCGGCCGGGCCCGCTTGCTGGGCACGCTCCGGGCCGCGAGCAGCGCCGCCCCGGCCCGCAGCGCGGCCAGGTGCGCCCGGGTGTAGCGCTCGCCCGCGGTGCTGCTGCGGCAGGCCAGCAGCAGCCCCTCCCGGGCGCGGTCCAGCAGGTCCAGCACGGTCCCCGCCGACGGCGGGGGCGGGGCGGTCACCGGGGTCTTCCTCCGGGTCAGGGTGCTCATGTCGTCCTCGTCTCTCTCGTGTGCACCGTGCCGCCGAGGCCTGTCGGTGGGTCGGTGCGTCGGTCGTCGAAATAGGGCTCGTCGTCGGTGGCGTCGCCGGCCGGCCGTCAGTCGCTGACCCGTTCGAGCAGCCAGCGCTCGCCGCTCACCAGGTCGTAGACCCCGCTGCCGTGCGCGCGGCCCGCGGTGGCCTCCACACGCCATACCTGCTGCTCGAGCGCCGCGAGGGTGGTCGTGGCGCCGTCGCCGACCCCCGCACCACCTCCGGCCCGGGCCTCCTCGCGGGCACCGCCCGCCTCGGTCCGCCACCAGGGCACCCGCTGGCTCCACTGGGCCAGCACGCCCCGGACGACGTGGACCCTGCCCTGCCAGAGGAACTGGGTGGGCACGCGGACGGCCTCCTGCAGCGGCTGGGCGCCCCGGCACCAGCCCGGCTCCAGCCGCACCCGGTGCTCGACGGGATCTCCCAGCCGGACCTCGACCGGGTCCTGGTAGCGCCTGCTCATGCCCACTCCCTTCCGTGCCGGCCCGCACCGGTGGCGTCCGGACCGAACGCCTCGGCCGACGACACCCATCGGTGTTCGAACTCATGTTCGACACGAACAAATGTACGAGCCCCCGCCGACAACCTCAACCGGGCCGTGCCGACCTGCGGACCTCTCCGGACAACCACCCCGCAGGATGCTCCCGAAGCGCCGCGACGGGGATGGCACGGCGTGCCGCGGCGAGCGGGTTAGGCTCGGTCGGGACGGATCCCGCCCCCGAGCCCCAGGAGGTCCCGTGGCGCACGCCCACCCGCTGGACGGCGTCGACCTACGCGCCCGCGTGCAGCAGGCGCTCACCGACCACCTCGACCGCCAGCGCACGGTCCTGGCCGAGCTCGGCGCCCCCATGGGACCGCTCGTCGACGCCGTCGCCGAGCTGCTCTCCGGCGGCAAGCGGCTGCGCGCCGCGTTCTTCTACTGGGGCTGGCGCGGGTTCGGCCACGAGCCGTCCCTGGACGACGCCGCGATCCGGGCCGCCAGCTCGATGGAGGTCTTCCAGGCCGCCGCCCTGCTACACGACGACGTCATGGACAACAGCGACCTGCGCCGCGGCCGGCCCACCGCCCACCGCGCCTTCGCCGCCGACCACCTGCGCCAGGGCTGGAACGGCGACCCCGCCCGCTTCGGCCACGCCGCCGCGATCCTCGCCGGCGACCTGTGCCTCAACTGGACCGACGAGCTGTTCACCGGCAGCGGGCTCCCGGCCGAGGCGCTGCAGCGGGCCCGCCCGGAGTTCGACCGGATGCGCACCCAGCTCATGGGTGGTCAGTTCCTCGACATGCTCGAGGGAGCCCGCGGCTGGGCCGACCTCCCCTACGCCGAGCGCGTCGACCGCTCCCGCACGGTGATCCGCTACAAGAGCGCGAAGTACTCCGTCGAGCAGCCGCTGCTCATCGGCGCCCGCGCGGCCGGCGCCCCGGAGGCCGCGCTGGCCTCCCTGTCCCGCTACGGCACCAGCCTCGGCGAGGCCTTCCAGCTGCGCGACGACGTGCTGGGCGTCTACGGCGACCCCGACCAGACCGGCAAGCCCGCCGGCGACGACCTGCGCGAGGGCAAGCACACCGCCCTGGTCGCCCACGCGCTCGAGCTCGCCGACCGCGACGACGCCGAGCTGCTCGCGGCGAGCCTCGGCGACCCGGACCTCGACGACGCGACCGTGGAGTCCTGCCGCCGGATCATCGAGCGGTCGGGCGCGCTCGACCGCACCGAGGAGATGATCTCCGCCGGTGCCGAGGCGGCGCGTGCCGCGCTCGCGGAGACCGAGGGGCTCTCGGACGAGGGCCGCGAGGCGCTCCTCGAGCTCGTCGCGATCTGCACCGACCGCCAGACCTGACCGACAGGACGTGAGCGGCTCACGGCGGACCTTCGCTCCGCGCGCCCGCCCTCACCGAGCCCGTCCCGACCCCGGTATGCCGCACCGCTCGCCCCGGTCGTAGCCTGTCCCCGCCCAGCCCGGCCGGCTGGCGCACGGCGAGCGAGGAGGTCGGGTGGACGGCGGCACGATGGACGGGACGGCATCCGCGGGAACCCCGCGTCGGCACCGCATCCACCCCGCGTGGCCGGTGGCCGGGGTCACCTTCCTCGTGCTCCTGGCCGCGGCGGCCTTCCGCTCCAGCATCAGCCTGCTGCTCGTGCCCATCGAGGAGGACCTGGGCTGGACCCGGACCGACACCTCCCTGGCCGTCTCGCTCAACCTCGTCGTCTACGGCCTCACCGCGCCCTTCGCGGCCGCGCTGCTGGAGCGCGTCGGCGTCCGGCGCACGGCGGCCTGGGCGATGCTGCTCGTCGCGCTCGGCTGCCTGGGCACGACCCTCATCGCGGCGCCGTGGCAGCTCGCCGCCCTCTGGGGCGTCGTCATCGGGGTGGGGACCGGGTCGGTGGCGCTGGTCTTCGGCGCGATCGTGGCCAACCGCTGGTTCGTCGCCCGCCGCGGGCTGGTCGTCGGCGTGCTCGGCGCCGCCTGGGCGACCGGGCAGCTGGTCTTCCTGCCCATGCTGGCCGCCCTCGTCGAGGCGCTGGGCTGGCGGGCCGCCTCGGTGGCGATCGCGGCGCTGTGCGCCCTGCTCGTGCCGGTCGTGCTCCGCGTGCTGCGCGACCGCCCCGCCGACCGCGGCGTGCTCCCCTACGGCGGGACCGCCGCCGACGTCCCGGCCCCGCGACCGACGCCGAGCGCGGCCGCCGCGGTCGGCGCCGCCGTGCGGGTGCTGCGCGAGACCGCCCTCACCCGACCCTTCCTGCTGCTGGCCGGCACCTTCTTCATCTGCGGCTGGACCACCAACGGCATCGTCAGCTCGCACTTCGTCCCGGCCGCGCACGACCACGGCATGGGCGCGACGACGGCCGCCGGGCTGCTCGCCGTCGTCGGGATCTTCGACATCGTCGGCACCGTCGGCTCGGGCTGGCTGACCGACCGCTTCGACCCCCGCCTGCTGCTGGCGGTCTACTACGGCCTGCGGGGCGTGGCCCTGCTCGCCATCCCCGCGCTGCTCGGTCCGACGGTCGAGCCGCCCCTGGTCGTCGTGGTCGCGCTCTTCGGCCTCGACTGGGTGGCCACGGTGCCGCCCACCGTCGTGCTGTGCCGCACCGCCTTCGGGTCGGAGCGCGGCGGCATCGTCTTCGGCTGGGTCTTCGCCGCGCACATGGTCGGCGCCGGGGCCGCGGCCGCCGCCAGCGGGGCGATGCGGGCCGCCTCCGGCGACTACACCAGCGCCTGGCTGCTGGCGGGCGCGCTGGCCCTGGCCGCCGCGCTCGGCAGCCTGGCGCTCCCCCGGCCCCGGTCCGCCGTCGAGGAGCCCGCGCCCGCCCCCGTCTGAGACGGCTCGTCGAGGGCATCGAGGGTCAGCAGCACCAGTGAGCTGGTCCAGCCCAGCGGGGCGGGCCCCGCTGGGGCACCCGCGGAGTCGACCTTCTCCGGGAGCGACCCCCACGGCGCGCGGTGCTCCTCCAGCCAGGTGAGCCAGCGGTGGGCCGTCCCGGGATCTCCGCCCGCGGCCGCGGTGTAGGCCACCAGCGCCACCTCCGGCGTCCACGAGAGCCCGTCCTGCTTCCAGGCCGCCCCCGGTGCGAGCCCGCCCGCGGGGCGCAGCGCCTCCTCCTGGTAGGCCAGCCACGCCTCGCGGACGCCGGGCAGCGGGTCGGGGTCGAAGGGCGGCATGAGCATGGCGGTGGCGGCGTCGACACCGCCCGAGCCGCCCTCCCGCTCGTAGCCGGGGCCGAAGACCCGCCCCACCTGCTCACGGACCCCGGTGGCCGCCGCGGCCACGACCTCGGCGCGCTCCAGCTGCCCGAGGGCGCGGTAGTCCTCCGCGGCCAGCCGCAGCCCCGCAGCCACGGGCGCGCTCGCACCGAGCAGGTGCCGGTAGGTCGTCTGCTCCCAGTAGTCCTGCCCCGGCGCCGGCAGGTGGGCCCCGCCGCCGGCGGCGCGCAGCAGCTGATCAGTGCACCGGTCGCGCAGGTCGTCCACCTCCGGACCGCCCGCACCACGGGTCTCGTGGACCGCCCACAGCACCCAGCCGCACCCGTCCACCTGCGCGCGCCGCGGATCGACCGTCACGCGGCTCCCGTCCGGGTGGTAGCGGGCGTCGAAGCCGTAGAGCGGGTCGAGGTAGAGGTCCGCGACCGCGGCGAGCACCTCGACCGCCTGGGGGACGTGGTCGGTGCGCGACAGCGCCACGGCGACGAAGGCACCGTCACGAGGCCAGAAGTAGTCCCAGCCCGCCGCCGGCCCGGCGACCGGCAGGCCCGTGCTCCCGTCGGGGCGCGTCATCAACCGGCCCAGGTCGGCGAGGGCGGCACGGCTCATGTCCTCGTATGCCGTGCCGGCACCAGGTGCACGCGTCACGTCGAGCCGGTCGAGGGCCGCGACGTCGACCCGCGCGAGCTCCTCCCCGAGGAGCGGCACCCGGGCGTCGGCGACGACGGCCGGGACCGGCCGCATCGACCAGGCACCGAGGGTCGTCACGACCACGGCTCCTGCGACGAGGACGGTCACGGTCCGGGCCGCGAAGCCCCGCGCCCTCCGGTCGAGGGAGCGCACCGCCAGGCCGACGAGCACGCCGATCGCGAGGGCGAGCTCGGCCGGCACCACGTCGGGGACGGAGCACGCGCGCCCGAGCGAGGGCACGGCATACTGCGCCGCCTCGACGAGGACGGGGACGGCCGCGGCGCCGAGCACCCACCGGGGGCGGCGGGCGACGGCGAGCCCGGTCAGCAGGAGGAGGGCGACGGCCCCGGTGCGGGGGTCCTGCCGGACCCAGTCGGCCGGCAGGAGCAGCAGCTCGGGACGCAGGTCGCAGGTGCGGGACAGGCCGGGGACCGGACCGCCGCGCGGCGGGACCAGCCCGACCACCGCGAGCGCGCCGAGGGCCCAGACGGCGAGCGCCCGACCGTCTCCCCGGCGACGGGCGGCGAGGAGCAGGCATGCCGAGGCGACGCCCCACAGCACCGTCCAGACCCCCAGCGCCGGGTGCGCGTCCAGCAGCAGACCCGGCGACGGCACGCCTGCACGCTACCTGCTGGGGCGCCCCCGGCGGAACGGTCTAGAAGGCGATCTCCTGCGCCCGGCGGCGCACCTCCGTCTTGGAGCCCTCGCGCAGCGAGGCGATCGCGCTGCCACCGATGAGCGTGTCGTCCGGCCGGTGCAGCCAGTCGATGATCTCTGCGTC
The DNA here is from genome assembly GCF_006716885.1 of Ornithinimicrobium humiphilum. Lineage (NCBI taxonomy): Bacteria > Bacillati > Actinomycetota > Actinomycetes > Micrococcales > Ornithinimicrobiaceae > Ornithinimicrobium > Ornithinimicrobium humiphilum. Next base: position 1,478,637 of record NZ_VFPU01000001.1, on the reverse strand, counting down.
GGAGAACCCCCCGTCGGCGAGCACCGAGAGCGTGCCCTTCAGTGCCGGCACGGGCCCCTCGTCCGTGACGAAGTCGGCCGGGACCATGAGGGCGTTGTTGGGCCCGCGCCGGACGGCCACGAGCTCGCGCTCCTGGAGCCATCGCTTGACGACGGTGATCCGCACGCCCGTGCGCTCGGCGACATCGGGCAGGGTGAGCCACTCGCCGCCCGGAATTACATCGGTGCCATTTACCACATCTACTAGTCAATCACACATACCGACACGCCGTGGGACTGGTGCGATCGCCGCTCGACAGGTACTGTCCCTTCTGCCCCAACGGTTCCATGGCTCTCACGAGTCACACGAGCTCCATGGGGCACGGCTGTCCCGACCTTCTGCCCAGCCCCTCGGAGGACCCCTCGTGCCGCTCTTCGCCATGCCGCCCGCCGATCTGCCCTCGGTCGCGTACGTGCCGACCGCGGTCCACTCCGCACTTCCGGCGGTCGACCGCGGGACCCAGCGCCACACCGTGCGCTCCGGAGACACCGTCTACGACATCGCCGCCCGCTACGGCGTCTCCCCCACGCTCATCGTGCACGCCAACAACCTCTCCGAGGGCGGCCGCTGGATCCTGCCCGGGACCACCCTGGTGGTGCCCAAGGCCTCCGGCTCCTCGTCGACCGCGTCGCCGACCTCCGTGAGCTCCTCGACCTCCTCCGCCTCGTCGAAGGTCACCGTCCGCCAGGGCGACACGCTCTCCCACATCGCCGCCCGGCACGGGACCACGGTGGCCGCCCTCGCGAAGGCCAACAACCTCAAGGACAGCCGCCTCATCTACCCGGGCCAGGTGCTGACCGTGCCCGGCTCCGGCGGGTCGTCCTCCTCCGGCGGCTCCTCGTCGGGCAGCTCCTCCGCCCCGGCCCGCGGCGCGAGCAGCACCGCGGGCGGCACGGTGACCGTCCGCTCCGGCGACACCCTGACCGGCATCGCCGCCCGGCACGGCCTGGGCGTCTCGGCGCTGGCCAAGGCCAACGGCATCTCGACCTCCGACTTCATCTACCCGGGCCAGAAGCTCCGCCTGCCCGGCGGCGCGGCGTCCCGCACCCTCGACCGCGCCTACGACCCGAGCACGATCGGCGACTACAAGGCCGGCGAGAAGGTCGAGGACACCTTCCTGCACTACCGCTACAGCGACGGGGTGGCCCGCTCGGCGGCCGCCAACCGCGAGTACCTCGCGAGCATCGACGTGCCCTCGCGCGAGAAGGTCCGCTCGATGGTCGTCGAGACCAGCCGTCGCTACGGGGTCGACCCCCAGCTCATGCTCGCGCTGTCCTACCAGGAGTCCGGCTGGAACATGCGTGCGGTCTCCCCCGCCAACGCGATCGGCGTCATGCAGGTCATCCCATCCTCCGGCGACTGGGCCAGCGCCCTCGTCGGGCGCCAGCTCAACCTGCTCGACCCGGCCGACAACGTCGAGGCGGGCGTGGTCATCATGCGGGCCCTGCTCTCGGCCGCCGACAAGCAGGACCACGCGATCGGCGGCTACTACCAGGGCCTGGCGAGCGTGCGCGAGCACGGGCTGTTCGCGGACACCAAGCAGTACGTCCGCAACATCAAGTCCCTCATGACCACGCTCTGAGCGGCGCCCACCTCCCCGGAATCCGGCGTCCCGCTCCGTAGAGTGGGCCCGTGCCAGCCTCGACCGACCCCGTGCTCGACCGTGTCGTCGACGGCCGTTATCGCGTCGAGTCCGAGCTCGCCCGGGGCGGCATGGCCACCGTCTACCGCGCCCGCGACCTGCGCCTGGACCGCCCGGTCGCGCTCAAGGTCATGCGCGAGGACCTCGCCCGCGACGACGCCTTCGTGCGCCGCTTCGTCCACGAGGCCCGGGTCGCGGCGCGGTTGCAGCACCCCCACATCGTCAGCGTCTACGACCAGGGCGAGGACGACGGCGTCGTCTTCCTGGCGATGGAGCTGGTCGAGGGCCACACGCTGCGCGACGTCATCGCCGGCCGCGCCCCCCTGTCCGCCCGCGAGGCGCTGCAGCTGATCATCCCGGTCACCGAGGCCCTGGCGACCGCGCACTCCGCGGGTCTGGTGCACCGCGACGTCAAGCCGGAGAACGTCCTCATCAGCCGCCGCGGCGGGGCCGTCAAGGTCACCGACTTCGGCCTCGCGCGCCTCGATGGCAACCCCAACGTCACCACCGAGATGCTCTGGGGCACCGCGGCCTACCTCGCTCCCGAGCAGGTCGAGACCGGCAGCGCCGACCCCCGCACCGACGTGTATGCCGTGGCCCTCCTCCTGTTCGAGCTCGTCACCGGGCGCAAGGCCTTCCCGGGCGAGGACCCGCTGCGGGTGGCCTACGAGCACGTCCACGGCGGGGTGCCCCACGCCCGCGACCTCGTCCCGACCGTCCCCGCACCGCTGGAGGATCTGGTCCTGCGCGCCGGGGCCACGGAGCCCGACGACCGTCCGGTCGACGCGGCCGCGCTGCTCTCCGAGCTGCGCCACCTGGAGAGCACGCTCACCCCGTCCGAGCTCGACGCCCTCCCGGCCGCCGCCGACCACACGGTCCCGGTCCACGTCGACGGCGGCGCCGACCGCACCCAGGTCGTGCACCGGCCCTCGCGCGGGGACGACGGATCCCGCACCCGGCGCATCCCGGTCACCCGCCCCGGCTCTCCCGCCCACGCCGACGGCCCGCCCGCGGGCGACGCGCGCTACGCCCGCACCAGCGGCAACCGGGTGCCGGTCCGTCGCGAGCGCGAGCGCTCCGGCAGCGGGGCCGCCTGGGTGCTGGGCCTGCTGCTCGTCCTGCTCGCCGCGGGCGGCGGCTACGGCTTCTGGTACCTCACCCAGGGCCCCGCGGTGCACTCCTTGATGCCCACGGTCGTCGGCCTGACCGAGGAGCAGGCGCGCGCCGCCCTCGACGCAGAGGAGCTCGACCCCGTCGTCGTCCGCGACTACTCCGAGGACGTCCCGCCCGACGTCGTCCTGGACGCCGCCTACGAGCCCGGGACCCGGCTGCGCCACGGCACCGACGTCGAGCTCGTCGTCTCCCAGGGACCCGAGCGGTATGCCGTGCCACCCCTCGAGGGTCTGACCGTCGACGAGGCGAGGGCCGCGCTCGAGGAGGTCAACCTCGCCCTGGGCGCGACCACCGAGGAGCACTCCGAGTCGGTGCCCGAGGGCCGGATCATCTCGTCCTCGCCAGGGGTCGGCGAGCAGCTGCCGCCCCGGACCGAGGTGGCCGTCACCGTCAGCAGCGGTCCGGCGCCGGTCGACGTGCCGGACGTCCGGGGCCGACCCCAGCCGGAGGCCGTGTCGCTGCTCGAGGAGGCGGGCCTGAGGGTGGCCATCGACCCCGAGCAGGTCTTCTCCGACGACGTCCCCGCCGGCGCGGTCGTGTCCCAGGACCCCGGCCCGTCCACGGTCGCCCGCGACACCGAGGTGCGGCTGACGATCTCCAAGGGACCCGAGCTCGTGACGGTGCCCGAGGTCGTGGGCCGGCAGTTCTCCAGCGCCGAGCAGGAGCTCACCGACCTCGGTCTGGTCGTCGTGCGCGAGGACATCGCCGGCGGCTTCTTCAGCACCGTGCGCGAGCAGTCGGTGGAGCCCGGCACCCAGGTGCCCAGGAACACCACGGTCGTCCTGCGGGTGGTCTAGCGGGGGCTCACTCCTGGTGGGCCCAGCGCTCCTCCAGGTCGACCCTTCCGCGCGGGTGGTAGCCACGGGACTCCCAGTAGCCCGGCTGCGCCTCGTGGTGGTAGCTGATCTCGGCGATCCACTTCGGGCCCTTGAAGCCGTAGAGGTGGGGCAGCACGACACGGGCCGGCCACCCGTGCTCCGGGCTCAGCGGTGCGCCGTCGGCGTGGGTGGCCAGCAGGGCGTCCGGGTGCAGCAGGTCCTCCACGAGCACGCTCGAGGTGTAGCCGCGGCGGGCGGCGAGCAGCGCGTGGAGGGCGCCGTCCTCCGGGGGCGCGAGCTCGACCACGTCGCGCAGCCGCACGCCGCCCCACCGGATGCCGGTCACCGAGTGCCGGTCGACGCAGTGCAGTCCCGCGTCCACCTCGACGAACGGCAGCTCCGCGAGCGCGGCGAGGTCGAGGACGAGCAGGCCGGGCTCACGGGTGGCGCCGCAGACGGTGAGGCTCCAGGTCTCGGGGTCGACCACCGGCACGCGCCCGTAGTGCGACGCCCGCCAGGTCGACGACGCGCGCTGGCCCGGGGGCAGCGCCGGTCCCGCTCCCTGCTCGCTTCCCCCTGTGCCCGTCACGCGTCCGAAGCCTACTTCCCCCGTCGGGACAGCAGGTCGGTGAGGCGCTCGACCGCCCGGTCGGTCATCGCGTCGTCCACGTCCAGGTGCCAGACGAAGCGGGCACGCCGGGCGTCCGTGGGATAGCCCAGCACCCCGGCCTGCGCGGCCGCCTCGACGAAGGCGGGCCCGCCCCAGCCGGCGGCGGAGACGTCGAGGACGAGGATGTTGGTCTCGACCGCCTCCGGGTCGACGATCCCCGGCGCGACCTGCGCCAGCGCCGCTGCCGTGCGGCGGGCACGGGCGTGGTCGTCGGCCAGGCGCTCGACGTGGTGGTCGAGGGCGTGGAGGCCGGCGGCGGCCAGCAGGCCGACCTGGCGCATCCCGCCGCCCAGGCGCTTGCGCCAGATCTTGGCCTCGGCGATGCGTTCGGCCGAGGCTGCCAGGACCGAGCCGACCGGTGCGCCCAGCCCCTTGCTGAGGCAGACCGAGACGGTGTCGGCGCAGGCGCCGTAGTCGGACAGCGGCACGCCGGTCGCCACGTGCGCGTTCCAGAGGCGGGCACCGTCGAGGTGCACGCCGACGCCGACCGCGGAGGTCTCCTCGCGCAGGCGGCGCATCGACTCCAGCGGCTGCACCGTCCCGCCGCCGAAGTTGTGGGTGTTCTCCACGACCACGCAGGCGGTGCTGACCTGGTAGGGACCCCCGTCCGGGACCATCATCTCCAGGGCCGTATCGACGTCGAGCAGGCCGCGGTGGGCGACCCAGGAGCGGGTGGTGATGCCGGAGTAGGCGGCCGCGGCACCCAGCTCGGCCCGCAGCACGTGGGCGAGGGAGTCGGTGATGATCTCCTGGCCGGGCCCGGCGTGCAGGCGCAGCCCGACCTGGTTGGCCATCGACCCGGTGGGCATGAAGAGCGCGGCCTCGTGGCCGAGCAGCCCCGCCACCCGGCTCTCGAGCTCGGCGACCGTCGGGTCCTCGCCGTAGACGTCGTCGCCGACCGCCGCGTCGACCATCGCCCGCCGCATCTGCGGCGTGGGCTTCGTGATCGTGTCGGACCGCAGGTCCGCGACCACCTCGGGAGCCGTCACCGGACACCCTTCTCGAGCATCTCGGCGACGACGAAGGAGAGCTCGAGGCTCTGCTGGTGGTTGAGGCGCGGGTCGCACAGCGTCTCGTAGCGCAGACCGAGGTCGTCGAGCGCGACGGGGTCGACGCCGCCGACGCACTCGGTGACGTCGTTGCCGGTCAGCTCGACGTGGATCCCGCCCGGGTGGGTGCCGGCCTCGGCGTGGGCGGCGAAGAAGCCACGCACCTCCTCGACCACGTCCTCGAAGCGGCGCGTCTTGTGGCCGCTGGGCGAGGTGAAGGTGTTGCCGTGCATCGGGTCGCAGACCCAGCTGACGTGGTGCGCCTCGTCGCCGAGGGAGGTGAGCAGCGCCGGCAGCACGTCGCGGACGGTGGAAGCGCCCATGCGGGTGATGAAGGTCAGCCGGCCGGGCTCGCGCTCCGGGTCGACCTTGTCCATGAGCCGCAGCACCGTGTCACGGTCGGCGGTGGGGCCGAGCTTGATGCCGATCGGGTTGCGGATGCGGGAGACGAAGTCGATGTGCGCGCCGTCGAGGTCGCGGGTGCGCTCGCCGATCCACACGAAGTGGCTGGAGGTGTCGTAGAGCAGCCCGGTTCGGTGGTCCCGGCGGACCATGGGCCGCTCGTAGTCGAGCACGAGCGCCTCGTGCGCGGAGTAGAACTCGACCCGGCGCATCTCCTCGGCCTCGGCGACGCCGGAGGCCTCGAGGAAGCGGACGGCGCGGTCGATCTGGCGGGCCATCTCCTCGTAGCGGGCCTGCGCGGGGCCCTGCAGGAAGCCCTTGTTCCAGGCGTGGACGCTGCGCAGGTCGGCGAAGCCGCCGCTGGTGAAGCCGCGGACGAGGTTGAGGGTCGACGCGCTGGCGTGGTAGGCCCTCAGCAGCCGCTCGGGGTCGTGGCGGCGCGCCTCGGGGGTGAACTCGAAACCGTTGACCATGTCGCCCCGGTAGGCGGGGAGCGTGACGCCGTCACGCGTCTCGGTGTCCGAGCTGCGCGGCTTGGCGAACTGCCCGGCCATGCGCCCCACCTTGACGATCGGCATGCCCGCGCCGTAGGTGAGGACGACCGCCATCTGCAGGATCGTCTTGATGCGGTCGCGGATGTTGGGGCCCGTCACGTCAGCGAGGGTCTCGGCGCAGTCGCCGCCCTGCAGCGTGAACGCCCGGCCCCGGCTCACGTCGGCCATCCGCTGCCGCAGCAGGTCGGCCTCGCCGGCGAAGACCAGGGGCGGATAGGCGGAGAGCACCGCGAGCACCGGCGCGAGCTCGGTCGGGTCCCAGGACGGCTGCTGCTTGGCGGGCAGGTCGGGCCAGTCGACGGTCGGGGTGGTGCCGGCGGGGACGCCGGCGGTCTCTGTGCTCACCCGCACCATGATAGGAGCCGCGGCCGGGTGCTTCTGACGTTGCGTCAGGCGGGGGTATGCCGTGCGCCCGGCCGTGCCCTCAGGCGCCGGGCGCGCGCTCGTCCCGGTCGGGACCGGCGTCCGGGGTGGTGTCCTCGCCGGCGGGCACGTCCCGCACCTCGCCGACCTGCGGCGGGTCGCCCGCCTGCCCGTGGCGCTCGCGGCGGGCGGCGAGGCCCTCCCGGGCCTTGTCGGTCACGTCGGCGATGCCCGCCCGGGCGCGCTCGGTCAGCTCGACGCGGGCGTGGTCCAGGCCCTCGCGAGCTTGCTCGAGCCCCTCCTTCGCGTGCTCCAGGCCCTCCCTGGCGTGCTCGAGCCCCTCGCGGGCGCGCTCGGCGAGCCGCTCCTTGACGGTGGCGGCGTACTCGTCGACGTACTCCTGGCCGGAGAGCCGCTCCAGCTCGCGCATCACCTCGTCGGTGACCAGGCGCAGCGCCTCGCGGTCCTCGGTGCGGCCGGCGAGCTCGGGGTGGTGGATCGGGCGGCCGATCCGCATACCGACCTGCACGATGTTGGGGATCTTCTGCCCCGTCGGCTGGGCCTTGTCGGTGCCGATCATCGCGCACGGGATGATCGGCACGTCCGCGGCGAGCGCGAGGCGGGCCATGCCGGTCTTGCCGCGGTAGAGCCGCCCGTCGGGCGAGCGGGTGCCCTCGGGGTAGATGCCGAAGAGCTCGCCGCGCTCCAGCACCTCCAACCCCTTCTCCAGGGCGGCCAGCGAGGCCTGCCCGCCGGAGCGGTCGATGGGGATCTGCCCGGTCACCTGCATGAAGGTCCGGGTCGCCCAGCCCTTGACGCCCGTGCCGGTGAAGTACTCCTGCTTGGCGGGGAAGGTCACCCGTCGGTCGACCATGAGCGGCAGGAAGATCGAGTCCGAGAAGGACAGGTGGTTGCTGGCGAGGATCGCCGGTCCCTCCGCGGGGATGTTCTCCTTGCCCTCGATCCAGGGGCGGAAGAGCAGCCGGACCGGGGGCCCGACGACGAAGTGCTTGAGAAACCAGTAGATCACCGGTCGTGCCTCCTTCGCCGGGCGTGCGGACGCGCCGACTCTACCGCTCCCGGGCGTGCGAGGATGTGCGCGTGGAGGTGAGGGGCCGATGAGCGACCGGGCACCGCGACCGGACGACGGCGACGAGGTCGACCGGCGCTTCCGGGAGATCGTCGCCGGGCTGCAGGCACCGGCGGAGGACGACACCCCGGCGCCGGGTGCTGCCCCCGGGCACGTCGCGCCGGAGGACCGGCCCTCCGCGTCGATGACGGCCCCCGACCCCTCCCCCAACCCGTGGCCGAGCCACCTGGGCGCGGGCACGCCCCCGGGCATGGCCACCGACCACCGGTCCTACGAGGCCCCGGAGGAGGACGACCACTTCGTCCCGCCGCGCCCCGACCCGCTGCCCGCCGGCGACCTCCACTTCTGGGCGATCCTCGTCGGGCTCGTGGTGGGCCCGCTGCTGATCTTCCTCTCCGCCATCATCCCGGTCCTGGACCGGGGCTGGACCTACGTCGGCGGCCTGGCGACGGTCGCCGGCTTCGTGCTGCTCGTGCTGCGCCAGCCGCGCTACCGCCGCGACGACGACTGGGGCGCCCGGGTCTGACCGGGCGCCTCACCCCTCACCCGAAGGTCAGGTCGACCCAGACCGGCACGTGGTCGCTGGCCCCGGCCAGCGCCAGCCCGTCCAGCAGCGCCGGGTCGCCGGGGACGACCGACGCGTGACCCCGGGCGAAGATCGCGTCGATCCGCCGGTGCGGTGACGCCGCCGGGAAGGTGGGCCGGTCGTCGCTGACCTCCTGCAGCCGGGCTGCGACGACGCCCCACGCCGGGCCGGCGTCGTCCTCGTTGAGGTCGCCGCCCACGACCAGCGGCGCGTCCTCGGGGATGGAGAGGTCGTCCGAGAGCTCGCGCAGCACGGTGCCGACGTGCTCGACGCGCTGCTCGCCCTTGAGGGGCAGGTGGATCGAGACGGCGGTGACCGTGCGGCGGTCCGGCGTCGTGATGGTGGCGACCGTGTAGCTGCGGGGGTTCTCACGCAGGCCCACCTTGAGCTTGCGGTCCCGGGAGTCGCTGGAGAGCACCCGCAGGCTGGTCATCAGGCCGGTGCCGCTCACCATGCGGGTGCGGCCCGACCACAGCAGCCCGGCGCGCCGTGCGAAGCTCGTGATCGCGTAGTCCGAGCCCGGGTAGCGGGGCACCTCCTGCAGCAGCAGCACGTCGGGCGAGATCGCCCGCACCACGGCGGCCGCGGCCCGGGCGTCGTCCTTGAGCCCGCGCAGGTTGTAGGACGCGACGCGCAGGGCGTCCGGGGCGGGAGGATGCGGCATACCCCCATCTTCTCTCACGGCAGGAGGCCCCGAGCAGCCGACCGGCCCGCTCAGCCGCGGCGGGCGAGGTCTGCGGCGCCCACGACGCCGGCGCGGACCCCGAGCTCGGCGGCCCGCACCTCGGGCAGGGGCCGGTGCCCGACGCCGGGGAGGTGCGCGGCGAGCGCCTGGCGGGCCGGGGCCAGCAGCAGCTCGCCCGCCTCGCTCGCTCCGCCGCCCACGACGACGGTGCCGGGGTCCAGGGCCGCGACGACGTCCGCCAGGCCGGTCCCGAGCCAGCGCCCCACCTCGGCGACCAGCCCGACCGCGGCGGGGTCGCCCGCGCGGGCCGCGCGCGTCACGTCCTCGCCCTGCAGCAGGTCGGCCCGACCGCCGAGCCGGCGGAGCAGCGCGGCGGCCTCCTCGCTCCCGGACTCCAGGAGCGCGAGCGCGTCGCGGCGCAGCACCGACCCCGAGGCGTACTGCTCCCAGCAGCCGCGCCTGCCGCACTCGCACGGCCGTCCGTCCGGCACGACGACCATGTGCCCGAACTCCCCTGCCAGCCCGTGGCGGCCCCGCTCGAGGGCTCCCCGGACGACGAGCGCCCCGCCGATGCCGGTGCCCAGGGCGACGAGGAGCAGGTGCGACTCGCCCCGACCCGCCCCGAACCGGTGCTCGGCCCAGGCGGCGGCGTTGGCGTCGTTGTCGACCACGACCGGCAGCCCGAGCCGGGCGCGCAGCGTGTCGCGGAGCGGCTCGTCGCGCCACGACAGGTGCGGCGCGAAGACGACCGTGCCACGGTCGGCAGCCACGAAACCGGCCACGCCGATCCCCACCCCGGCCACGCCGTCCCCCGCGACCGTATGCCCCAGCAGCTCGGTGACCACGTCGACGACGGCGGCCTCGACCACCTGCGGCAAGGTGGTGCGGTCCGGGGTGTCCCGGCGTATGCCGTGCACGATCCGCCCCTGCTCGTCGACGAGACCGGCCTTGATGCGGGTGCCGCCGACGTCGACACCCACCGCGAGCGCGGGGCTCATCCCGCCGCGCGCGAGGCCAGGTCGGCGACCCCGATCATCCCCGCGTCGTTGCCCAGAGCGGCCAGCACCAGGGGGGCGGTCTCCCGGTGGCCGCGTCCGGGGAGGGACCGGGCGAAGGCGGACCGGGCCGGCGCCAGCACCAGCTCCCCCGCGGCACTGACGCCGCCACCGAGGACGATGAGGCCGGGGTCCAGGACCGCGGCGAGGCTGGCCGCGCCCTCCCCGACCCAGCACCCGACGGTCTCGAGCAGCTCCGTCGCGGCGGGGTCGCCGGTCCGGGCCACCTCGGTGACCATCTGGCCGGTCAGCCGGGCCGGGTCGCCCTCGCACCTGTCGGACAGGGCACCGGCGTGGGGGCTGCCGCTCGCGACGAGGGCGCGGGCCTCGCGCACGAGGGCGCTCCCCGAGGCGTACATCTCCCAGCAGCCCCTGTTGCCGCAGCCGCAGCGGTGTCCGTCCGGGACCACGCGCAGGTGCCCGACCTCGGCCCCCATGCCGTAGGCCCCGCGCAGCAGCCGCCCCTCGTTGAGGATGCCGCCGCCCACGCCCGTGCCCAGGGTCAGCAGGACCACGTCGGCGGCGTCCCGGGCGGCACCGAAGCGGAACTCGCCCCAGACCGCCGCGTTGGCGTCGTTCTCCAGGACCACGGGCAGGTCGACCAGCGCCCGCAGCCGCGCCCGCAGCGGTTCGTCGCGCCAGGCCAGGTTGGGTGCGAAGACCACCGTCTCGCCCGCCCTGTCGATGAAGCCGGCGCAGGCCACCCCGACGGCCGTGACCTCCTCGCCGGGGGCGGCTCCGTCGGCCAGCTCCTCGACCACCTCGGCGACGGCGGTGACGATCTGGGCGGGGTCCTGGGCCGGGGTCTCCCGCCGGGCCCGCCGCAGCACGGTGCCGTGCTCGTCGACCGCGCACGCCGCGATCTTGGTGCCTCCGACGTCGACTCCGACGCAGGTGGTCATCTGGCCTCCTGGGACAGCTCGGGGACCGGCCGCGGCCGGTCGTTCTCGGATGGGCCCCCGAGCCCGCCGTCAGCCTAGTGACCTGCGCGGTCCGGCGCCCTCCCGCAGGTATGGTGGGGAGCCGCTTTCACCCCCAAACCCGTGACCAGGAGGCACCGTGACGGACGTGACCGTCCCGCCACTCATCCCGACCCCCTCGGTGTCGGGCATCTCCGACTACGTCGTGGGCTGGGCCGAGCGCGAGCCGGAGCGGGTGCTCGTCGCGCGCCAGGAGAGCGCGGGCGGGGGCTGGAGCGACGTCACGGCGGCCCGGCTGCGCGCCGACGTCGACGCGCTGGCCAAGGGCTTCGTCGCGGCGGGTCTGCAGGCCCGCGACCGGGTGGCGATCATGAGCCGCACCCGCTACGAGTGGATGGTCGTCGACCTGGCGCTGTGGAGCGTCGGTGCCGTGCCGGTGCCGGTCTACGAGACGAGCTCGCGCGACCAGGTCTCGTGGATCGCTCGCGACAGCGGCGCGGTGGCCATGATCGTCGAGGACGCCGCCATGATGGCGACCGTCGCGGCCGTCCGGGACGACCTGCCCGCGCTCCAGGACCTGTGGTGCATCGAGGCCGGGGGGCTCGACGAGCTGGTGGCCGCGGGCGCCGAGGTGCCCGACGAGGTGGTCCTCGAGCGTCGCGCCGCCACCGGCCGCGACGACCTGGCCACGATCATCTACACCTCGGGCACGACGGGCAGCCCCAAGGGCTGCGAGCTCACCCACGACAACTTCCTGTCGCTGGCCGAGAACGCCGCGGAGCGGCTCTCCGCCGTGATCCGGGCACCCGGCGCCTCGACGCTGCTCTTCCTGCCGCTGGCGCACGTCTTCGCCCGCTTCATCCAGGTCGTCTGCCTGCACGCCGGCGCCCGGATCGGGCACACCCCCGACCCCAGGACCGTGCTCGCCGACCTCGCCGGCTTCCGTCCGACCTTCCTGCTGTCGGTGCCGCGGGTGTTCGAGAAGATCTACAACTCCGCCGAGCAGAAGGCCGCCGGCGGCGGGGCCGCCAAGGCCCGGATCTTCCGCTGGGCCGCCCGTGTCGCGCAGGACTGGAGCCGCTCCCTCGACGACGGCGGCCCCGGCGTGCTGCTGCGCGGGCAGCACCTGCTGGCCGACCGGCTCGTCTACTCCACCCTGCGCGCGGCCATGGGCGGCCGGGTCCAGTACGCCATCTCCGGCGGCGCCGCCCTGGGCGAGCGTCTCGGGCACTTCTACCGCGGCGTGGGCCTGGTCGTCCTTGAGGGCTACGGCCTGACCGAGACCACCGCCCCCGCGACCGTCAACACCCCCGACATGATCCGCATCGGCACCGTGGGCCGTCCCCTCCCCGGGGTGGGCATCCGCATCGCCGAGGACGGCGAGGTGCTGGTCCGCGGGGCCAGCGTCTTCACGGCCTACCACGACGACGCCCGGGCGACCGGTGAGTCGCTGCGCGACGGCTGGTTCGCCACGGGAGACCTCGGCGAGCTCGACCGCGACGGCTTCCTGCGGATCACCGGGCGCAAGAAGGAGATCCTCGTCACCGCCGGTGGCAAGAACGTCTCCCCGGGCCCGCTCGAGGACCGGCTGCGCGCCTTCCCGCTCATCTCCCAGTGCATGGTGGTCGGCGACGGCCGGCCGTTCGTGGCTGCCCTCGTCACCCTCGACGAGGAGGTGCTGCCGGTCTGGGCCGAGGCCAACGGGCTCGGCGCGCTGACCGTGGAGCAGGCCCGCACCCACGATCGGGTCCGGGCCGAGGTCCAGCGCGCCGTCGACGAGACCAACGCCTCGGTGAGCAGGGCCGAGTCGATCCGCACCTTCCGGATCCTCGGGTCGGACTTCACCCCCGAGAACGGCCTGCTCACCCCCTCGCTCAAGCTCAAGCGCGGCCGGATCTCCGAGCTGCTGCGCGAGGAGGTCGAGGCGCTCTACCGCACCCCGCGCGGCGGCTCCGGGCACTGACCGGAGCGTCGGCAGGGCCCTGAGCCGACGGCGCAGCCTCCGACGCGCTCCTCCTCAGCCGACGGCGTAGCGCCCGTCGAGCTCCACCTGCGCGCGGGCGCCGGCGGCCTCCTGCGGGTCCACGAGACCGGCACGGACGAAGACCTCGACGGCGGCCAGCTCGGCGGCGTCCAGGGGTGCGCCCCCGAGATCGGTGGCCGGGCCCGCGGGGTCGCCGGCGGCCGCCCGACGGTGCTCCTCGCGGTCCTCGCGCGGGCGCGGCTCGTCGAGCCACAGCCGGCCGAGCACCGGCACGAAGCAGTCGCCGCAGTGGCGCCCTCGCACCGGGCAGGTCTGGCAGTCGATGGTGGTCGTGGTCATGGTTCCCACCTCCTTGTCCGCGACGCTACAGACGGGCACCGACACACCCGACAGACCCCGCGCCCACCCCCGTCGGGCGCACCACCTCCGCACCCGCCCGGTGGCGTCCTCGCCCATCCGGGCGCTCCCCGGCCTGCCTGCACCGGTCTGTCGGTGGGCGCGTCTACCTTCGTCGGCATGCAGATGGTGCAGGAGACGTTCGACGACCTCGGGACCGCGCTGTCCGAGGTCACCTTCGTCGTCGTCGACCTGGAGACCACGGGCGGCTCGCCGGCCGGGTCGCAGATCACCGAGTTCGGCGCGGTGAAGGTGCGCGGCGGCCAGGTGCTCGGCGAGTTCCAGACGCTCGTGCGCCCCAGCAGCCCCATCCCGGCCTTCATCAGCGTGCTGACCGGCATCACCAACGCGATGGTCGCCGACGCCCCGGGCATCCGCACGGTGCTCCCCCAGTTCCTGGAGTTCGCCGCCGGCTCGGTGCTCGTCGCGCACAACGCCGGCTTCGACGTCTCCTTCCTCAAGGCGGCCGCGGCTGAGACCGCCCACCCCTGGCCCGGCTTCGCGGTGATCGACACCGTTCGGCTGGCCCGTCAGCTCGTGCACAAGGACGAGGCGCCCAACCACAAGCTCTCCAGCCTGGCCCGGCTCTTCGGCGCGGCCACGACCCCCGACCACCGGGCGCTGCACGACGCCCGGGCCACCGTCGACGTGCTGCACGGGCTGATCGAGCGGGTGGGCAACCTCGGCGTCCACACCCTCGAGGAGCTGCAGTCCTACAGCTCGCGGGTCAGCACCGCCCAGCGCCGCAAGCGCTTCCTCGCCGACGCGATGCCGTCGGCCCCGGGGGTCTACGTCTTCAAGGACGGTCGCGGCGAGGCCCTCTACGTCGGCACCGCCACCGACCTGCGCCGCCGCACCCGCACCTACTTCACCGCCAGCGAGACCCGGCGCCGCATGACCGAGATGGTCGGGCTGGCCGAGTCGATCACCCCGATCGTCTGCGCGACGCCCCTGGAGGCCTCGGTGCGCGAGCTACGACTCATCGCCGAGCACAAGCCGCGCTACAACCGCCGCTCCCGCCACCCGGAGAAGTCGGTGTGGGTCAAGCTCACCGACGAGCCCTTCCCGCGGCTCTCCGTGGTCCGCTCCGTGGGCTCCGACGGCGCGCACTACGCCGGGCCCTTCGCCAGCCGCCGCACCGCCGAGGCGGCCGTCACGGCCCTGCACGAGGTGGTGCCGCTGCGGCAGTGCACCTCGCGGCTGTCGGCGCGCCGCACCCGCGAGACCGCCTGCATGCTCTTCGACCTCGGCCGCTGCGGCGGCCCGTGCATCGGCGAGCAGTCCGTCGAGGAGTACGCCTCGGTCGCCGAGCAGGCCGTCGAGGCGTTGACCGGCAGCTCCCGCGAGGTGATGACCACCCTCCGCTCGCGTCTGGACGAGCTCGCGGCCCAGGAGCGCTTCGAGGAGGCCGGCACCCTGCGCGACCGCATGATGGCGCTGGTGCGCGCCGCTGCGCGGGCCCAACGGCTGCGCCCCCTCACCTCGGCCGCCGAGCTGGTGGCCGCCCGTCGGCGCGACACCGGGGGCTGGGAGGTGGTGTGCGTGCGCTACGGCCGCCTGGCCGGCACGACCGTCACCCCGTTCGGCGCCGACCCGATGCCCTACATCGCGGCCCTGCGGGAGACCGCCGAGGTCGTCGAGCGCGGCATCGCCCTGCCCGAGGAGACCGAGCTCGTGCTGCGCTGGCTCGAGTCCCCGGGCGTGCGCCTGGTCGACCTCGAGGGCACCTGGACCTGCCCCGTCGGCGGAGCGGGTGCGAGCCGGGCCGAGCTGGAGCCGCAGGCGAGCTCGTGGTCGGAGGTCGACCCCGTCGGGACGAGCTTCGGCCGCGCCCTGGACCGGCCCGTGGGCGCGGTCCCGGCGGGAGCCTCCTGACTCAGCCGTCCAGGCCGAGGTCGAAACCTGCCTCGAGGTCTTCCTCGGAGTAGGTGCGGAAGGCGATGTGGGTGTTGGTCTCCAGCACGCCGGGCACCTTGTTGAGCCGGTCGGCGATGACGTCGTGGAAGTCCTCGTGCCGGCTCACCTGCACGACCGCCACGAGGTCGACGTCACCGGTCACCGAGTAGACCTCGCGGACCCCGTTGATCTCGGCGATCTGCTGCGCCGCCTCGGGGATGCGTGCTACTTCGACCTTGATCAAGACGATGGCTGAGATCACGCCCGTCACTCTAGCGGGGCGCACGACCGCTGCGCGCGGCTGCTCGGGGCGACCGGTCGGGCCGGCGCCCGCGGACCCTGGGGCGGCCGGCCCGCAGGCCGCACTCAGCCCCACCCGAGCTCGTGCAGCGTGTCGTCGTCGATGCCGAAGTGGTGGGCGATCTCGTGCACGACGGTGATCGCGATCTCGTCGAGCAGCTCCTCGCGGTCGACGCACATGCGCACCAGCGGGCCGCGGAAGATCGTGATGCGGTCGGGCAGCTGCCCGCCCCACATCTGGTCGCGCTCGGTCAGCGGCACCCCGTCGTAGACGCCCAGCAGCTCGGGATCGTCGTCCGGGGGCTCGTCCTCCACGAGGAAGACGACGTTGTCGAGCTGGTCCATGAGCTGCTCGGGCACGAGGTCGAGGGCGTCGCCGACCGCGATCTCGAACTCCTCGCGAGACATCTCCAGCACGGGCTCGTCCTCGCCAGACGGGTGGCCCTCGCCGTGACGGTGCTCGTCAGGGCCGGGCGCCGTCCCGTGAGCCTGATGGTCGTCGGACGACGGCGCCCCGTCCCCCTGCTGAGGGACGGGGCGCTCGTCGTGCTGGTGCGGCTCAGGAATCGCGGGCCGCCCCGACGTTGTCGTCCTCGACGTGCCCGGACACCCCGGCGCCCGGGATGTCGGAGACGCCCTCACCGTGCTGCGCGATGGCCGCGGCGGCCTCGGGCGAGTCGAGCGCGTCGTGCTCACCGTGGTGGTGGGCGGCGGCGAGCTCGGCCGGTGTGACGGTCGGGATGGCGTCCTTGTAGAAGAAGTTCGACAGGGCGCGGCGCAGGCGGCCGGCGGGGACCGCCGGGCGACGCACGCCGTGCTCGTCGACCTCACCCTCGAGGAGCTCGAGCGGACGCGGGGTCTCGTGGTTGACCAGCTCCCAGCGCTCGAACTCGTCGAGCGGCTCGTGGACCTCGAAGAAGCGACCCTCCGGCGTGCGGACGATGCGACCGGTCTCGCGGCCGTGCAGCACCTTCTCGCGGTCGTGTCGCTGCAGCGACAGGCAGAGCCGCTTGACCACGAAGAAGACGATGACCGGCAGGACGAAGAAGGCCACCCGGAAGACGATCGTGATGTCGTTGATCGACAGCTGCAGCTTGATCGCCAGGATGTCGTTGATGGTGGCCAGGGCCAGCACCAAGTACATCGAGATCGCGGCCAGGCCGACGGCCGTGCGGACCGGGGCGTTGCGCGGGCGGTCCAGGAGGTGGTGCTCGCGGCGGTCGCCGGTCGCCCAGGCCTCGATGAACGGGTAGGCGCCCATGATGATGAACACCAGCGGGAGCAGCAGCAGCGACCCGAGGAAGATGTTGAAGCTCCACACGGTGTCGAAGATGGTGAACTCCAGCCAGCCCGGCAGCAGACGCAGCGCGCCGTCGGAGAACCACATGTAGAAGTCCGGCTGCGAGCCCGCCGTGACCTGCGTCGGGTCGTACGGGCCGAACACCCACACCGGGTTGATCTGGACGAGGGCGGAGACCAGGGCGGTGACGCCGAAGACCACGAAGAAGAAGCCACCGGCCTTCGCGGCGTACACCGGCATGACCGGGAAGCCCACGACGTTGTCGTTGGTCCGGCCCGGGCCGGGGAACTGGGTGTGCTTGTGGATGACGACCAGCGCCAGGTGGGCCACGAAGAGGCCGACGAGGATGGCCGGGAGCAGCAGCACGTGCGCGATGAACAGGCGCGGGATGATCGCCTCGCCCGGGAACTCGCCGCCGAAGATGAAGAACGTCATCCAGGTGCCGATGACCGGCGCCGACATCATGAAGCCGTTCATCGCCCGGATGCCGGTGCCCGAGAGCAGGTCGTCCGGCAGGGAGTAGCCGGCGAAGCCCTCGACGATGGCCAGCAGCGCCAGGACGACGCCGATGATCCAGTTGACCTCGCGCGGCTTGCGGAACGCGCCGGTGAAGAAGACGCGCGCGGCGTGCAGGGCCAGGCCGACGATGAAGAAGAGCGCGGCCCAGTGGTGCAGCTGACGCATCAGCAGGCCACCCTTGACCTCGAAGCTGATGTCCAGCGTCGAGGCGTAGGCCTCCGACATCGCGACGCCCTTGAGCGGGACGAAGGAGCCGTCGTAGACGACGTGACCCATGCTCGGCACGAACCAGAAGGTCAGGAAGGTGCCGGTGATGAGGCAGATGACCATGGAGTACATGGCGATCTCGCCGAGCAGGAAGCTCCAGTGGTCGGGGAACACCTTGCCCAGACCGAAGCGCATCGCCTTGACCAGGCCGGTGCGCTCGTCGATCGGCCCGAGGGCCTTGGGGAACTTGGCGTCGGCCGACCCCTGGTCCGCGGACCACGCCGGCGGCGGGGGCGCCGAGGCCACCGAGTCGCCGGCGCGCACCGAGTCGGCACCCTGCGGCACATGACGGGTGGTGCTCATGCGTCATCTCCCTTCAGCAGGCCGGGACGGTTGCGCTCGAAGAAGCTCGGGCCGACGGGCTCCCGGAAGCCGTCCGCGGCGACGATGTAACCCTCGTCGTCAACGGTGATGGGCAGCTGCGGCAGCGGCCGCTTCGCCGGACCGAAGATGACCTTGCAGTCGTCGGTCATGTCGAAGGTGGACTGGTGGCACGGGCAGAGCAGGTGGTGGGTGTTCTGCTCGTAGAGCGCCACGGGGCAGCCCACGTGGGTGCAGACCTTGGAGTAGGCGACGATGCCGTCGACACCCCAGTCGCGCTGCTTCTGGCTCTTGATCTTGGCCGGGTCCAGGCGCACCAGGATGATCTGGTCCTTGCCCTTGGAGATCATCATCTCCTCGGGGTCGAGCTCGTGCGCCGCCGCACCCACGAAGCCCTCGGGCATCACGTGGAAGACGGAGCCCTGGGTGACGTCCGCGGCCCGGATGGGGGCGCCGGACGGGTCGATCATCAGGCGCATGCCGCTCTGCCAGTTGGTCTCGTAGAGCTCGCCGCGCGGACGCGGGCCCAGGCCGGCCAGGACCGGCACGACCAGCGGGAGGGCGAAGAGGCCGAGGGCGCCACCGGCGGAGCCGAGGATCGCGCTGCGACGGTTGAGCTGCGAGCCTCGCCAGCCGTGGGACAGCTGACGGGCGACCGCCTGCTTGTCCTCCTCGCTGGCAGCCGGCGGGTGGCGGTCCTCGGAGACCTCCTCGTCGGGCATGAGGGTCCTGGCCCAGTGCACCGCGCCCAGGCCGATGCCCAGCAGGGAGATCCCCATGGTCACGCCGAGGACGGCGTGGAAGAGGTTGATCCGCCCGATGCCGATGATCGTCCCCCGCGTCTGCGGGTCGATGACGTAGTAGGCGACGAGGAAAGCGATCGAGCCGAGCGCCGACAGCGTGAACATCGTCACGACCTGCAGCGTGGCGCGGCGGGCGGCGCGCTCGTCGACGTCCGCGCGACGCGGACGGTGCGGCGGCAGGCCGGGGTTGGGGAACCGGTCGGGCGTCGAGTCGACGACGGCCGGGGTGTGGTCAGTGGTGCTCACCTCAGGCTGCCTTCCGTCCGATCCAGACCGCCAGGGCGATCATGGTGCCGATGCCGATGGTCCAGATGAAGAGCGCGTCGCCGGCGGGGCCGACGTTGCCGATGCCGGCGCCGCCGTGCTCGTTCCCACCCTCCTCGATGAACTTGAGGAACGCGATGATGTTCTCCTTCTCCTGCGGCGTGAGGTTCTGGTCGTTGAAGACCGGCATGGCCTGCGGGCCGGTCACCATCGCCTCGTAGATGTGCTCCTTCTCGACGCCCATGAGGGTCGGGGCGAACTTGCCGCGGGTCAGCGCACCGCCGGAGCCCGAGGAGTTGTGGCACATGGCGCAGTTGGTGCGGTAGGCCGCACCGCCGGCGGCGATGTCGGCGCCCTCCAGGTCGAGGTACTCGTCGGAAGGACGCCCCGGGCCCGGCGCCAGGGAGGCGACATAGGCCGCCATCTGCTCGATCTGGCGCTCGGTGAACTTCACCTGGCGGTCGTTGCGGTGGGCCTGCACGTCCGGGTCCGGCAGCGGCATACGGCCGGTGGCGACCTGGAAGTGGACGGCCGCCGCGCCGACACCGTGCAGGGACGGACCGACGGTCTCCACGCCCTCGGCGTTGGTGCCGTGGCAGGTGGCGCAGTTGGCGAGGAAGAGCTTGCGACCCTCCTCGACGTCCTCGGCCTGGGTCGCCGCGGTCACGACGTCGTTCGCTGGGGCGCTGGGCTGGAGGGCGGCGTAGGCCGTGCCGGTGAAGGTCAGGCCCAGGAGCAGCACGACCAGCAGCGCGATCGGGCTGCGGCGCAGTGCGGCGAGGGAGGTCACTCGTCGGTCCTTCCGGGGGTGGTCAGGGCTGTCGGGTTGGCCGTCGTCGGCCGCTGCGGAGGGGCGCATCGCCGGTCACCGGAGCACGTAGATCACGAAGAACAGCGCGATCCACACGACGTCCACGAAGTGCCAGTAGTAGGAGGTCACGACCGCTCCGGTGGCCTGGGCGTGCGTGTAGCGCTTGGCCACGTAGCTGCGCGCGACGATGAGCAGGAAGGCGAGCAGGCCGCCGGTCACGTGCAGGCCGTGGAAGCCGGTGGTGATGTAGAACACCGAGCCGTAGGAGTCGGCCGTGGGCGTCAGGCCCTCGCTGGTGAGCGTGGCGTACTCCCAGACCTGGCCGGCGATGAAGGTGGCGCCGAAGACGTAGGTGAGGATGTACCACTCGCGCATGCCCCAGCCGTTCGCGCCCAGCGGGTTGCCGATCTGCCACAGGCGGCCCGTGCGCGACGGGATGCCGCGCTCGGCCTTCCACACCCCGAACTGGCACCACACCGAGGAGATGACCAGGATCGTGGTGTTGATGGAGGCGAACGTCACGTCCAGGTAGTCCGTGCGCTCGGCCCAGAGGTCGGGAGAGACCGCCCGGATCGTGAAGTACATCGCGAAGAGGCCGGCGAAGAACATGATCTCGCTGGAGAGCCAGACCATGGTGCCCACGGCGGTCATGTTGGGCCGGGTCGCAGGCCCGTGCATGGTCGCGTGGAACCGATCCGCGTCGGTCATCGTTGCTGCAGGTGTCGTCGCCACCCGGTCATTATGGACCACGCCGGTCCCAGACGTGCGACCCCCCACGCAGCGCGCCGTGACCCGCGGTCCTCCGAGCCCGGAAAGGCTCGCTACCATCGTGCGCATGACCGCGACTCCCGCCGCCGACCAGCAGTCCTCCTCCGCCGAGCCCCGCTCGATCTCGGTGCTGCTCTACAGCAACGACCGGTCCGTCCGTGACGCGGTCCGCCTGGGCGTCGGCGACACGCCGGCGGACGACGTCGTGATCTCCCGCTGGACCGAGGTGGCCACGCCCGAGATCGCCGTCGACGAGGCCAAGACCGGCGCCTACGACGTGCTGATCCTCGACGGCGAGTCCCAGCCCTACGGCGGCATGGGTGTCTCCCGTCAGCTCAAGAACGAGATGTTCCGGTGCCCGCCGGTCCTGGTGCTCACCGGCCGCCCGGTGGACGGCTGGCTCGCGACCTGGTCGCTGGCCGACGCCGCCGTGCCGCGCCCCCTCGACCCGCAGCGGCTCGCCGACACCGTCGCCGAGCTCGCCCGCCGGTGACCGGCACCAGCCTTCCCTCCCCCGCCGACCAGGACGACCGCACCTGGCCGGACCTCCTCTCGGCGCTCGTGCGCGGCGAGGACCTCTCCAGCGGCGACACCGCCTGGGTCATGGACCGCGTCATGTCCGGCGAGGCCACCCCGGCCCAGCTGGCCTCCTTCCTCACCGCCCTGCGCAGCAAGGGCGAGACCGTCGAGGAGATGACCGGTCTGGCCTCGATGATGCTCGAGCACGCCAACCGCTTCGAGGTGGACGGCCCGACGATCGACATCGTCGGCACCGGTGGCGACCGCGCCATGACCGTCAACATCTCCTCCATGTCCGCGGTCGTCATGGCCGCCGCCGGCGCCGTCGTCGTCAAGCACGGCAACCGCGCCTCCTCGAGCCGCTCCGGCTCGGCGGACATGCTCGAGGCGCTCGGGGTCCGTCTGGACCTCTCCCCCGCCCAGGTGGCCGCCGTGGCGCGAGAGGCGGGCATCACGTTCGCCTTCGCCAACGTCTTCCACCCCTCGATGCGCCACGCCGCCGTCGTGCGCCGCGATCTCGGCATCGCGACCGCCTTCAACTTCCTCGGCCCGCTCACCAACCCGGCGCAGCCCCGCTACGCCGTGGTCGGCTCGGCCGACGCCCGGATGGCCCCGCTCATCGCGGGTGTCTTCGCCTCCCGCGGCACCCAGGCCGTGGTCTTCCGGGGCGACGACGGCCTCGACGAGGTCACGCCAGCCACGACCTCCCGGCTCTGGTGGGTCGACGCGTGCGGCGCCGTCGCGGAGTGGGTCCTCGACCCCCGCCGCCTCGGGGTGACCCTTCACCCGGTCGACGCCCTGCGCGGCGCCGACGCGACCCACAACGCCGAGGTGGCCCGCCGCCTCTTCGCCGGCGAGCCGGGCGCCGTGCGCGACGCCGTGCTCCTCAACGCCGGCACTGCCCTGGCGCTGCTCGCAGCGGGCGAGGGCGCCGGGCACCCGTCCTCCGAGGACGAGCTGCACGAGCGCGTCGCGGAGGGTATGCGGCGCGCGGCCGCCGCCCTCGACGACGGCTCCGCGCAGGCCGTGGTGGACCGCTGGATCGCCGCGACCCGCGACGCCGGCTGACGGCATACCCCTTCGGGGAGGCTGCTGCTCCCCCGACGCGCGACGAAGGCCCCCGGGAAACCCGGGGGCCTTCGTGTCGCGCGGTGCGGCGGTCGTCAGACGGCGCGCTCCCCGCGGAAGTACTCCATCGTCCAGCCGATGGTCGACAGGACGACGAACGGCACGGCGATGACGAACAGCCACCACCCGACGCCGATGCCCAGCACGGCGACCGTCACCGACAGGCCCAGGAACAGCGGCCACCAGGAGTAGGGGGCGAAGTGGCCGTAGTCACCGGTCTGGTCCTCGATCTCGCCCTGGAGGTCGTCCTCGGGGCGGGCGTCGACCGTGCGGCCGGAGAACCAGAAGAACCAGGCCACGAAGGCGGTCATCGCCGCGGTGAGGAAGAGCGCGACCGTGCCCACCCACTCCGTCGGGTCGGTCCACTGGGAGTAGATGATGCCGACGATGATGAAGAACGGCACCAGGGCCAGGAAGACCTTCGTCTCGTTACGCATGGCTCAGCGCTCCTCTCCGGTGTAGCCGCCGGTCTCGGTCCCGACCTGGCCGGCCGGGTCGGTGTCCGGACCACCCAGCAGCTCCTCGGCGACGGACTTGTCCGGCTCCGGCGACTCGAGGGTGCCGATCTCTGGGTGGTGCAGGTCGAACGCGGGACGCTCGGAGCGGATGCGGGGCAGGCGCTCGAAGTTGTGCCGCGGGGGCGGGCACGAGGTGGCCCACTCGAGCGAGCCGCCCCAGCCCCACGGGTCGTCCACGGTGACCTTGGGCGTCTGGTAGCTGCGCCACACGGCGTAGAAGAACGGCAGCATCGAGATCGCCAGCACGAAGGAGGAGATCGTCGAGAGCTGGTTCATCCAGGTGAAGCCGTCCTCGGGCATGTAGTCGGCGTAGCGACGGGGCATGCCGACGACGCCCAGCCAGTGCTGGATGAGGAAGGTGCCGTGGAAGCCGAAGAACAGCAGCCAGAAGTGCACCTTGCCCCAGGTCTCGTCGAGCATGTGACCGGTGAGCTTGGGCCACCAGAAGTAGAAGCCGGCGAACATCGCGAAGACGACCGTGCCGAAGACCACGTAGTGGAAGTGCGCCACGACGAAGTAGGAGTCGGTCACGTGGAAGTCCAGCGCGGGGCTGGCCAGGATGACGCCGGTCAGGCCACCGAAGAGGAAGGTGACCATGAAGCCGATCGCCCACAGCATGGGGGTGTCGAGGCGGACGGAGCCGCGCCACATGGTGCCGATCCAGTTGAAGAACTTCAGACCGGTGGGCACCGCGATGAGCATCGTCATGATCGCGAAGAACTCGAGCAGCACCGCGCCCGTGGCGTACATGTGGTGCGCCCACACCGACATCGACAGCGCCGCGATCGTCAGCGTCGCGAAGACCAGGGTCTTGTAGCCGAACAGCGGCTTGCGGCTGAAGACCGGGATGATCTCGGTGATGATGCCGAAGAACGGCAGCGCGATGATGTAGACCTCGGGGTGGCCGAAGAACCAGAACAGGTGCTGCCACAGCATGGCGCCACCGCGGGCCGGGTCGTAGATGTGCCAGCCGAAGATACGGTCCGCGGCCATGCCGAAGAAGGCCGCCGCCAGGACCGGGAACACCATCAGCACCAGGATCGAGGTGACGAGGATGTTCCAGGTGAAGATCGGCATCCGGAACATGGTCATGCCCGGGGCGCGCATGCAGACGATCGTGGTGATGAAGTTGACCGCGCCGAAGATCGTCGCGAAACCGGTGACCGCCAGCCCGAGGACCCACAGGTCACCGCCCAGGCCGGGGCTGTGCGTCGGGCCGGCCAGCGGCTGGTAGGCGAACCAGCCGAAGGAGGCCGCGCCGCTCGGCGTCAGGAAGCCGCCGACGGCCACGAGGCTGCCGAAGAAGTACATCCAGTAGGCCAGCATGTTCAGGCGCGGGAACGCCACGTCGGGCGCACCGATCTGCAGCGGGATCAGCGCGTTGGCGAACGCCGCGAAGAGCGGCGTCGCGAACATCAGCAGCATGATCGTGCCGTGCATGGTGAACAGCTGGTTGAACTGGTCGGGGTTGGTCACGACCTGCAGACCGGGCGTGAACAGCTCGGCGCGGATGACCAGCGCCATCAGGCCACCGACGAGGAACCACGCCATGGTGGTCACGAAGTAGAGGTTGCCGATGACCTTGTGGTCGGTGGTCGTCAGGATCGAGACCAGCTTGCGGACCCAGGCGTCGGGCTCGGCGGCCGGCTTGGGGCTGGTGTCCGTGGCCGGCGGAGTGGTGATGGTCGCCATACTCAGCGATCCCCTTCCTGACGTCCGAGGGATGCGGGCAGCTTGGGCAGCTGGTCGTCCTGCAGCGGGTACTGGTCGAGGTCGTGGCCGAGCTGACCGGTCTTGCCGGCGGCGCGGAGGCCCTCGATGTGGGCGTCGTACTCGTCCTGCGAGACGACCTGCACCTGGAACAGCATCTGCGCGTGGTAGGCGCCGCAGAGCTCGGCGCACTTGCCCTGGAAGGTGCCCTCCTCGGTGGTGGTCACCTGGAAGATGTTGACCCGGCCGGGGACCATGTCCAGCTTCTGCAGGAACTGCGGCACCCAGAACGAGTGGATGACGTCGCGGGAGGTCAGCACGAACTCGACGCGGCTGTCGACGGGCAGGACCAGGGTCGGCAGCGTCTCGGGCAGACCCTCCTCGCCGTCGTGGAGGCCGGCGGCCTGGACGCCCTCGATGTAGACGTCCTCGTTGACGTAGTTGAAGTCCCAGCTCCACTTCTTGCCGGCGACGTTGACGACCACGTCCGGGTCGTCGTCCACGCGCAGCATGTCGTTCTGGAGCTGGACGGTGGTGCCGAAGATCGCGGCCACGATGAAGATCGGGACCACGGTGTACATGATCTCGATCGGCACGTGGTAGCGGAACTGCGAGGGGACGAAGTCGTCGCTCTTGCGACGGTAGGCGAAGATGCTCCAGAGGATCAGGCCCCAGGTCAGCACGCCGATGACCAGGGCGAGGATCCAGATCTCGACCCAGTAGGTGGCGACATCGTTGGCAGCCTCGGTCACGGGCTCGGGCATCCAGCCGCGCTGCACGGTCTCGCCGCAGCCGGCGAGCAGGAGAGCCACGACACCTCCCGTGGCGGCCAGACCCCACCGCTGCAGGGTCCCGCGGGACCGTGTCTCCTCACGCCGTTGCACTCGGGCACCTCACACTTCTCACACTACCGGCCAGGACGTGGTGAACCATACCTCCACCACCGGGGCAGTCTTGCACGTGGGACCCCGTCAGAGGGGGCTCCCACGCCAACGCCGGGGCAGCTCGCGGGCCACCGCGACACGCACCATGTCCCGGTATGCCGCGCGCGGCACCTCCCGCACGCCCAGCCGGGCCAGGTGCTCGGTGCGCCACTGCACGTCGACGAGGTAGGGCCGGCCGTCCTCCTCCAGGGCCTCCACCAGCCCCACGACGGCGACCTTGGAGGCGTCCGTGACGCGGTGGAACTTCGACTCCGCGGCGAAGAGCCGGCCGATGGCGAGGCCGTAGAGCCCGCCGACGAGCTCGCCGTCGCGCCGGACCTCCACGGAGTGCGCCCAGCCCAGCTCGTGGAGAAGCTGGTAGGCCTCGACGATCTCGGGGGTGATCCAGGCGCCGTCGCGCGAGGGGTCGGCGCAGCCGTGCACGACCTCGAGGAAGGCGGTGTCGTAGGTGATCTCGAAGCGACGCCGGGCCCGCCGCAGGGAGCGGCTGACGTGGAGGTCGCCGGGGAGCATGATCCCGCGCGGGTCCGGGGACCACCAGCCGATCGGGGGCGCTCCCCCGGGCCCGACGCCCATCGGGAAGAGGCCGGAACGGTAGGCGGCGAGGATGGTGCCCGGCTCCAGGTCGGCCCCGATGCCCACCAGGTCGTCACCAGGCTCGCCCCGCCGTCCCGAGAGGTCCCACGGCGTGGGGGGCGGCTCGACGGGCATGGGGCCATTCTCCCGGAGCGAGCGCAGACACGGACGGACCCCACCGCCGTGTCGGCGATGGGGTCCGTCAGGGTGCTGGGATCAGCTGAAGCTGTCGCCGCAGGCGCAGGAGCTGCCCGCGTTGGGGTTGTCGATGGTGAAGCCCTGCTTCTCGATCGTGTCGGCGAAGTCGATCGTGGCACCGTCGAGGTAGGGGGCGCTCATCCGGTCGACGACGACCTCGACACCGTCGAACTCGGCGAACAGGTCGCCGTCGAGGGTGCGCTCGTCGAAGTAGAGCTGGTAGATCAGGCCGGAGCAGCCGCCGGGCTGCACGCCGATGCGCAGACGAAGGTCGTCGCGGCCCTCCTGCTCGAGCAGGCTCTTGACCTTGCCGGCGGCGAGCTCGGTCAGGGTGACACCGTGGGTGGCGGTGCTCTGGGTGGTGTCGGTCATGCGTCCGGTCCTCTCGTGAGGGAAGTCGTTGCCGGGAGCAACGTCGGCACGGGGCGAGGTTGTTCCCGCTCTCAAGACTACGTCAGCCGACGGGTGCGTCGGGACGGTGCGGCGGGGGTGTCCAGGTGCGGGCGACGCGGGCCGCCAGGGCGCCGAGGTCCTCCCCCGGACGCAGCTCGTAGGACCCGCTCACGCCCAGGGACATGCCCTCGCGGCGTCCGACGGCGACCTCGCGGGCGAGCACGACGGTCGGCGTGGCCGCGTCGAGCGCCGCCCGGGCGGTGTCGGCGACGACGCCCTCGTGGACGGTGTCGGGACCGTAGACGTCGGTGACGAGCACCAGCAGCGAGCCGGGCAGGCGCTCGCGGATGCCGAGCTCGTCGAGGAGGAACCGCGGCGCGGTGTCGGTGCGTGCGCCGAGCAGCTGCAGGGCGTAGCCCACTCCCCCGCCGGCTCCCGAGCCCGGCTCGCGCTCCGGCCGCCGCGGCAGACCCGTGAGCAGGTCGCGGGCGGGCGGCAGCAGGGCGTTGACGCGGTCGGTCAGCTCCCCCAGCTCGCCCTCGAGACGCTGGGAGACCTGAGGCGCGACGCCGTGACGCTCGGTGAGCGTGGCGCTGGCCCCGGAGAACCCGAGCAGCGCCGACTCGGTCGCGCTCGCCAGGACGAGGCGCACCTCGGCCCACTCCCGGCGCACCTCGGGCAGCCGCTCCAGGTCGTCGCCGGCGCCGAGCTCGCGCAGCAGGCCCGTCCCGCCGTCGTGGCAGGCGAGCGGCCCGGCACCGACGACGATCCGGGTGGCACCCGCCTCCCTCGCCAGGGTGAGCAGTCGGCCCACTCCGGCACTCGTCATACCTGCGGGGTCGGCGAGGGCCTTCTCCCCCACCAGGTGGCGTCCGCACACCTGGGCGGTGTCGAGGTATGCCGTGCTGCCGGACCCGTCCGGCGACGGCACCAGGGCGATGCCGGCGGGTACCTCGTCGCCGAGCGGGCCGGGGACCACGACCGGGACCTGGGTCGCGCCCAGGGCACGGCCGACGACCTCGGCGAAGCCGGCGCCGCCGGGATGGGAGGAGCAGAGCTCGACCGCGACGTGCGGTGCACGGGCGGACCAGCCGGCGCCGACCTGGGCCGCGGCCTCGTGCGGCAGGAGGTCGCGGACGGTGTCCGCGACGATGACGACGCGCGGAGCGCGGGCCATCCTCAGGCGTAGACCATCTGCATGGCCTCGCGGACCTCCGCGAGGGTCGCCTCCGCGACCGCGTTGGCCCGGGCGTTGCCCTCGGCGAGGATGCGCCGCAGCTCGGCCGGGTCGGCGGCCAGCTCGGCGCGACGGGCCCGGATCGGGGCGAGGTGCTCGTTGACGGCCTCGGTCACCAGCTTCTTGAGCGTGCCGCTGCCGCCGTCGCCGATCTCCTCGGCGATCGCCTGCGGGTCACGACCGCTCGTCAGCGCCGCCAGCAGCACGAGGTTGGACACCTCGGGGCGGGTCGCCGGGTCGTAGGTGATGTGGCGGTCGGCGTCGGTGACGGCCTTCTTGATCGCCTTGGCGGTCTCGTCGGCGCTCATGCGCAGCTCGATGACGTTGCCGCGCGACTTGCTCATCTTGGTGCCGTCCGTGCCCAGCAGGTTGGGCACCTCGGAGAGGAGGGCGTCGGGCGCGGGGAAGACGGGGGCGCTCTTGTCGCCGGCGCGGCCGTAGCGCTCGTCGAAGCGTCGGGCGATCACACGGGTCTGCTCGAGGTGGGGCAGCTGGTCCTTGCCCACCGGCACGACGTTGGCCTTGCAGAAGAGGATGTCGGCGGCCTGGTGCACCGGGTAGGTCAGCATGAGACCGGACATCGGGCGGCCGCCCGTGGCGTCCTGCTCGGCCTTGACGGTCGGGTTGCGGCGCAGCTCGCTGTCGGTGACGAGCGAGAGGAAGGGCAGCATCAGCTGGTTGAGCGCGGGGATCTGGCTGTGCGTGAAGATCGTCGTCCGATGCGGGTCCAGCCCGATGGCCAGGTAGTC
Organism: Ornithinimicrobium humiphilum; assembly: GCF_006716885.1. Lineage (NCBI taxonomy): Bacteria > Bacillati > Actinomycetota > Actinomycetes > Micrococcales > Ornithinimicrobiaceae > Ornithinimicrobium > Ornithinimicrobium humiphilum. The sequence continues at coordinate 1,449,990 of NZ_VFPU01000001.1, read as the reverse complement.
GGTGAGGAGCGAGAAGACGCGCTCCTGGATGCTGTCGACGCTGTCGCGGTCCGTGATGACCTGGTAGTCGGCGATGAGGACGTAGGTGTCCACGCCCTTCTCCTGCAGCGCCACCCGGTTGCGGAGGCTGCCGAAGTAGTGGCCCAGGTGCAGGTGCCCGGTCGGCCGGTCACCGGTGAGCATCCGGAACTGCCCGGGGTCGGTCTCCAGCTGCCGCTCGATCTCGGCCGAGCGCGCCATGCTGCGCGCCAGCGAGGCGTCGGAGGTGGAGTCGGCCAGCGCGTTGCCGGCGCCCGGGTCGTCCGTCAGCGGGGTCTCGGTCGTCACGAGGGTTCAGGTTACGTCACGGTCGCAGACCCCGGTCCGGCTGCCTCGCTGGCGCACACATCGGGGGCAAAGTCATCCTGGGGAATGAATTCACAAAGAAGGCGGCTCCTGGGCCTTCCTCTCCGCAGGGGCTGACGCTACGGTCGTTCTCGCAGGGTGGGGTGCCCAACGCGATGTCGCGTTGCCTCGCCGGACAGTACAGATAGGGGTGTCTGATGCTGCATTCGGAGAACTCACGCGCGCCGAGCCGACGGACGTTGGTGAAGGGGGCCGCCTGGAGCGTGCCCGTCGTCGCCATCGCCGGCGCCGCACCGGCTGTGGCAGCCTCGGCGGCGGTCCAGTGCACGCACACGACGACGTGGCGGTGGTACTGGAAGAAGACCCCGTGGTGCGGCGGCAAGAAGAACAAGAAGAGCGGTCTCGAGATCAACACCACGGAGTTCTCGACCGGAGTGAGGTTCAGCGACACGCTGAGCACGACCGCGATCACGGACGTGTATGCCGATTTCTGGTTCACGCGTTCCGACCTGGCCTGGAGCGCCGCACCCGGCAACTCCGGGTGCTGGACGACGCCGGTCCTCACCGGGAGCACGACGTCCTGGAACGGCATGACGCTCTACGCCTACCGCTCCACCTTCACCTGCCCCGTGTCGCCCGTCCACCAGGGCACGACCGTGCTCCCGGCCTACCGCTGGCAGTCGCAGTGCTACGACGCCACGGAGAAGGAGTGGGAGCGCGCGCGATGGGCGCGCCGCACCGCCTACGCCACCGTCAACGGTGTCCCCCAACCCCTCGACAGCGGCTTCTTCGCCATCGAGTGACGAGAGACCAAGGAGACGCTCATGAGCTCGACGACCCAGGACGAGCCGCTCGAGGCGGCGTCCACGGACACGCCGGAGGACGAGGCTGCCGACCTGACGGCCCAGCAGGGCGACCTCGGCGCGACGTCCGGGAAGGGCCAGCCAGGTCCGCCGGATGACGACGATGACGACGACGACGATCACCAAGGCGGCGGCAAGGGCGGCGGCAAGAAGGACCCGCCCGACGACGACGACGACGATGATGACGACGACGACGATCACCACGGCGGCGGCAAGGGCGGCGGCAAGAAGGACCCTCCCGACGACGACGACGATGATGATGACGACGACGACGACGACGACGATGACGATGACGATGACGACGATCACGGGCACGGGAGAGCCCGCTCGGCCGTTGTCGTCCGCTGACTCCTGAGCAGTCCCCACGAAGGGCCCGGTCCGCTCGGACCGGGCCCTTCCACATACCCCGGCCGCGCCCGCCTCCCCCCTCGTGGTGCACACGCACCAGAAGACCTGGCGCTGGTACAGCAACAACGCCCCGTGGTGCGGCTGGGGCAAGGACGGGCTCGAGATCAACACCACCGAGGGAGCGCAGGTCCACTTCTCCGACACCCGGTCGTCGACCACGATCACCGACGTCTACGCCAACTTCTGGTTCACCCGCGCCGGCCTGGTCTGGACCGCCGCCAAGGGCGACAGCGGCTGCTGGACCGTCCCGACCGCCACCGGCGCGACCACACGGAGACCTGGATCACACTCGCCACACGCAGCGGACTGCAGTACGCTGCTTCTCGGTACCGTCCGCGGACGGGGGTCACGGCCCGGTACCGCAGCGATGTCGGTTGGTCCGACACGCCGCCGGGTCGGCGCTTGACGACTGGGCACGTGTCGCTACTCTGCCTACATCGTTCACACGACCTGTGAACCGTGGACAAGGGGAAATACCGCATGACTGCTCAGAAGACCGGGGGTCCCGTGACGACCACCCGCCGCACACTGGTCAAGGGGGCTGCCTGGAGCGTGCCGGTCGTCGCCATGGCCCAGACCGCGCACGCGGTCGGCGCCTCGCAGAGCTGCCTCGAGTCGGGCCTCTGCTTCGGTTGTGCCACCGTGCACAAGTGCTGCTCAGGCGGCCCGCAGGCGATGTACTGGGCCTGCATCACTTTCACCAACGAGGGTGTCGAGGACGTCATGGTGTCGTTCAACTTCACCGTGAACACGTCCGCGAACGGCCTCGTGGAGATCAGCGGTGGCGGCGCCGTTCCCGCGGGCCAGACCGTCCGCTTCAAGCCCGAGACTCCCCGCCAGTACGGCAACTGCAGCACCGGCACCTACGACGCCTTCGTGCTCCACTTCACCGATGGCACGAACCACGGAACGGTCAACATTCCGGGTGGGAGCATCGATGGCGGCGGCAACACCTGCCCGCAGAACACCGACTGCGCATGCTGACCCACTGACACACGTCGAAGGGGCTCGGTCCAGCTGGACCGGGCCCCTTCGTCCGTCCCCGACTACTTCGGGCCGAGGGCCTCGCGGCCGGCGGGCACCGTCCACCCGGAGGTGTCCGGGCCCTTGGGCACGATCCCCGTGGGGTTGATGTCGAGGTGCGTGGCGTAGTAATGCGCCTTGATGTGCTCGAAGTTGACCGTGGAGCCGAAGTCCCACGTCTGCCACAGGTCGCGGGCGTAGCCCCACAGCGCCGGCATCTCGGTCAGCTTGGTGCGGTTGCACTTGAAGTGGCCGTGGTAGGCCGCGTCGAAGCGCACCAGGGTCGGCCACAGCCGGACGTCGGCCAGCGTCAGCTGGTCGCCCACGAGGTAGCGGCGGGTCGAGAGCCGCTCCTCGAGCCAGTCCATCCGCGCCCAGAGCTGGTCGTAGGCCGCGTCGTAGGCCTCCTGCGTGCCGGCGAAGCCGCAGCGGTAGACGCCGTTGTTGACGTCGCGGTAGACGAGGTCGGAGACCTCCTCGATCTCGTCGCGCAGGTGCTCGGGCCACAGGTCCGGAGCGTCCGGACGCTGGTGGTCGGTCCACTCGGTGACGAGGTCCTTGACGATCTGGTGGAAGTCGTTGGTCACGACCATCCCGGTCTGCGTGTCGACAACGGCAGGCACCGTGATGCCCGACTCCGGATAGCCGTCGGGCCGCTTGTCGTAGGCGTCCTTGAGGCGCGGGATGCCGAGCACCGGGTCGACGCCGCCGGGGTCCAGGTCGAAGGTCCAGGAGTCCTCGTCGTGGACCGGTCCGGCGACGGCCATCGAGATGGCTTCCTCGAGCCCCAGCAGCTGGCGCGTGAGGATCGTGCGGTGCGCCCACGGGCACGCCCGGGAGACGGCGAGGCGGTAGCGCCCCGGCTCCACCGCATACCCGTCACGGCCGTCCTTGGTGATGCGCGTCTCGATGTAGCGCGCCTTGCGCTCGTAGCCGCCCTCCTTGTTGACGTAGGAGCCCGGCTTGGGGTCGCTCGACTGGTCGGTCATGGGCTCAAGCCTGCCCGAGCCGTCCGAGCCTTTCCAGCAGGAGCGCCTCGGCGAGGCAGACGCGCTCGAACTCGCCCAGGTGCAGGCTCTCGTTGGCCGCGTGCGCACGCGTGTCGGGGTCCTCGACCCCCGTGACGAGGATCGCCGCCTGGGGGAAGCGCTCGGCGAAGGCCGCCACGAACGGGATCGAGCCGCCGACGCCGATGTCCACCGGGTCGACGCCGTCCCACGCGTCGCGGAAGGCCGAGCGCGCGGCGTCGTAGACCGGACCCTGTGCATCGGCGGCGAAGCCGCTCCCCTCGTCGTCGAGCGTCACCGTCACCTGGCAGCCCCAGGGCGCGTTGCTCTCCAGGTGCTCCTTGAGGAGCCGGTATGCCGTGCGCGGGTCCTCGGCCGGGTGGATCCGCATCGAGAGCTTGGCCCGGCCGACCGGCGTGAGCAGGTTGGCGGCCTTCTCGACCGAGGGAGCGTCGATGCCGATGACCGTCATGGACGGCTTGGTCCACATGCGCGAGAGGAAGGAGCCGGTGCCGATCGGCGAGACACCGTCGGACAGTCCGGAGTCACGGCGCAGGTCCTCCTCGGTGTAGTCGAGGTCGGCGGCATCCGACGTCATCAGGCCGGGCACGGCCACGTCGCCGGCGTCGTCGTGCAGGGTCGCCAGCAGCCGGGCGAGGGCGGTGAGGCCGTCCGGCACGGCGCCGCCGTACATGCCCGAGTGCACGCCGTGGTCGAGCGCGCGCACCTCGACGACGACGCGCACCATGCCGCGCAGCGTCGTCGTCAGCGCCGGCACGCCGATCTTCCAGTTGTGGGAGTCGGCCAGCACGATGGCGTCGCAGGCGAGGCGGTCGCCGTGACGCTCGAGGATGTGCGGCAGGCTCTCGGAGCCGACCTCCTCCTCGCCCTCGACGAAGACGGTGACACCGACCGGGGGCCGGCCGCCGTGCGCGCGGATCGCGGCGACGTGGGCCATGACACCGGCCTTGTCGTCAGCGACGCCGCGGCCGTAGAGCCGCTCCCCCACGAGCGTCGGCTCGAAGGGCTCGGTGTCCCACCCGGTCTCGCCGGGCGGCTGCACGTCGTGGTGCGCGTAGAGCAGGACGGTCGGGGCGCCCTCGGGCGCGGGCAGGTGCCCGATGACGGCGGGCCGGCCACCCTCGAGGACGATCTCGACCGACAGGCCCTCGGCGCGGAGCAGGTCGGCGACGGCGGTGGCGCTGTCCTCGACGTGGCGCTGGTCGAAGGACGGCAGCGACACCGACGGGATCCGGGTCAGGGTCTCGAGGTCGGAACGCACGCCGGGCATGAGGTCGCGCACGCGGGCGGCGAGCTCGGCGGCGGGGTCGACAGGGTTGTTCTGCTGATCGGTCACGGGACCGACCCTAGTGGTGGCGTCGCGGCCCGTGGCGGCAGGCCTGCACCCTGCCGCACCCTTACTACATACCGTAGGATCGAGGCGGGAGGTGATGTCGATGACGACGTCGCAGACACGGTCCCGCTGGCCCGGGGCCGGCCTGGGCCTGGTGGCGGGGGCCGCCGTGGCGGTCCTGGCCGCAGCGCTCATGGACTGGCCGCTCGCGCTGGCCCTGGCGGTCGGGGCGGCGCTGGGCTTCGTCGCCGGTGCGGTCGTGGCCGCCCAGCGCTCCGCGGGCTCGCGGTCCTGAGCACCGACGGCGCCACCTACACTGGACGGGTGCGTTTCGGGAAGAAGTCGGAGCCGGTCGAGCTGACCGCCAGCCAGTCCACCTCTGCGGAGCAGGAGGCGGCCGTCGCCGACCCCTCCCGCCCCCAGGGCAAGGGTCGCCCCACCCCGAAGCGCCGCGAGGCCGAGGCCGCCAACCGCCGGCCGCTCGTGCAGTCCGGTGCCACCACCGCCGAGCAGAAGGCGAAGATGCGCGCCGAGCGCGCGCGGGCCCGCGAGGGCATGATGCGCGGCGATGAGAAGTACCTCATGGAGCGCGACCGCGGCCCCGAGCGCCGCTTCCTGCGCGACGCCGTGGACCGCCGCTGGAACGTCGGCGAGATCCTGCTGCCCGCGATGGTCGTCGTGCTGGCCCTGTCGTTCATCCCCTCGAGCTTCGCCCGGCTCACCTTCGTCGGTGCCTACGCGCTGATCCTGCTCGGCGTCGTCGACGGCTGGCTACTGTGGAAGCGCACCAGGTCGCAGTTCGTCAAGGAGTTCGGCAAGGAGCCGGGCCGCGGCTCGGCCTGGTATGTCGTGCTCCGCTCGTTCCAGATGCGCGCCTCCCGCGTGCCGCGCCCGGCCGTGGCCCGCGGCGACGAGCTGCGCCGCCGCTGACCCGGCTCCCCCGTCAGTCGGCGGGGCTGAGGCTCATCGGCCCGTAGACGACGTCCTCGTCGCGCCGCAGCGTCACCGCCTGCACGCCGGCGTCGGCCAGCGTGGGCCACTCCTGCGACAGCCAGGACTCGGCGTCCGCCTGGGTGGGGAAGGTGACGGCCGACAGGCCCAGGTCGCCGACGGGCGTCCCGTCGGCGTTCTCGAAGCTCCAGGTGTAGGTCTCGCTCATCCCTCCACGGTAGGGCTCGCCACGGACACTGTCCTGCCACCCCGGGTCCCCGGGCGGGCGACCTGCGGTCGGTATGCTCTCCCCCAGGCGCGCAACCCCGTACGACCCCTCCTCCGCGCGCCTGCCCCCGGTAGGACGTAGGAGACCTCCATGACCGCGACCCTCGTGCTCGGTGGCCCTCGGAGCGGGAAGTCGCACCATGCCGCGGCTCTGCTGGCCCATCACCCGATGGTCACCGTCGTCGAGGCTCTTCCCCAGGGCGACGCCCTCACCCCGCCCCCGCCCCAGGGGCAGTGCCCGCCGGAGTGGCGCAGCATGCGGACGCTCGACCTGACCCGCGCCCTCCTCGCCTCCCGCCACCCCGTGCTGATCGACGACCTGGGCGGCTGGCTCCGGGGCCTGCTCGCCGAGGATGGTCTCGCCGGGCACCCCGACCGCGCCCGCAAGGTGCTCGACGCCCGGCTGGACGAGCTGGGCGTCGCGCTGCGGGCCGTGCCCTTCGACGTGGTCGTGGTCTCCCCCGAGCCGGCGTTGGCTGCCCGTCCCTCCGACCCCGCCGACCCGGTCGAGCAGCTCCACGGCGACCTGCTCTCCCACGTCACCCGTCGCGTGTCGGCCGTCTCCGGCCGCGTGCACGTCCTCCTGGGCGGCCGCGTGCTCGACCTCAGCTCGGCGCCGCTCGTCGGCGTCGTCTGAGCCGCGCCCGTCCCGCGCCGGACACACGCACCTGCCGGCGCGACGGAATACCCCGCACGACGACCGCGCCGGCCGCCCTCCCGGCGGAGGACGACCGGCGCAGGTGCGACGGAGGTCAGGAGCTGGCGCCACCCTGGACGAACGGCGGCTTCTTGACCTCGGCGGTCACGGAGCGGCCGCGCACGTCGATCGTCACCGCCGCGCCCTCCTCGACACCACGGTCGAGGAGCGCCAGGGCGATGCCCTGCTTGAGCGTGGGGGAGAAGGTGCCGGAGGTGACGACGCCGACCTCGTTACCGTCGGCGTCGAGCACCGTCTGACCGGCGCGCGGGATGCCGCGGCCGGTGACGAGCAGGCCGTTGCTCAGGCGGCTCTCCTTGGCCTCGCGCTGGGCGGTCAGCGCCTCCTTGCCCCAGAAGGACTCCTTCTTCCAGCCCACGGCCCAGCCGGAGCGGGCCATGACCGGGGTGATCTCCAGGGAGAGGTCGTTGCCGTGCAGCGGGTAGCCCATCTCGGTGCGGAGGGTGTCGCGCGCGCCGAGGCCGCAGGGCAGGCCCTCGAAGGGCTCCATCGCGGCGACGATCGCGTCCCACACCCGCTCGGCGTCCTCGACGCGGCAGACGATCTCGTAGCCGCGCTCACCCGTGTAGCCGGTGCGGCAGACCGTGACCGGGCTGCCCTCCCACTCGGTGTCCACGAAGCTCATGTAGTCGTGGCCGGTCGGCAGGCCCAGCGCCTGGAGCACCTCGTCGGACTTCGGGCCCTGGACGGCGAGGATCGCGTGCTTGCCGTGCACGTTGTCGACGGTGACCCCCTCGGGGGCGGCCTCCTGCAGGCGGCGCACCACCTCGGCGGTGTTGGCCGCGTTGGGGATGAGGAAGATGTCGTCGTCGCCCCGCAGGTAGGCGATGAGGTCGTCGACGACGCCGCCGTCCTCCGCGCAGCACATCGTGTACTGCGCCTTGCCCGGCGCGATCTTGCCGAGGTCGTTGGTCAGGCAGGCGTTGACGAAGTCCTTGGCGCCGGGGCCGGTGACGGTGGCGGTCCCCAGGTGGGAGACGTCGAAGACGCCCACCCGCTCGCGCACCGCGGTGTGCTCGGCGACGACACCGCCGCCGGGGTACTCGATGGGCATGGACCAGCCGCCGAAGTCGGCCATCTTGGCGCCCAGCGCCGTGTGGCGGGAGTGCAGCGGGGAGGTCTTCGTCGTGGAGTCGCTCATGCCCGTCACCCTAGCCACCCGCGCACGTGACATACCCTCGTGGTCGGTACAGATTCCACGGCACCACAGACAAAGGACGTCCCCATGCCCGAGAGCAGCCCTACCGCCCTCCACCTCACCGACGCCGCCCCCGGCTCGGTCGAGGCCGACGCGCTGGTCGTGGGGGCGACCAGGTCGGGCTCGACCGTCACGCTGGTCGCCGACCACGGACTGGGCGCCGAGACCGCCTCCCACCTCGAGGAGACCCTCACGACCATCGGCGCGGAGGCCTCCGCCGAGGAGACGGTCCGGCTCGCCGGCGTCCCCGGCGTCGCCGCCCCGCTCGTCGTGGTCGTCGGTATGCCGTCCGGCCCCGCCCCCCGCACCGAGCGCCTGCGCCGGGCCGCGGGTGTCGCCGCCCGCACGCTCGCCGGCAGGGCCCGTGCGATCTTCGCCCTCGGCCAGCAGGGTGTCGAGGAGGCCGTGGCCGTCGCCCAGGGAGCGACGCTCGGCGCCTACACCTTCGCCCAGCACCACGGGGTCGGCAAGGCCTCCTCCGACAAGCCCGGCCTGGGCGAGGCCGTCGTCCCCGGCGTGGCCGCGGACGAGGCCGAGGCCGCGACCGCGACGGCCACCACGGTCGTCGACGCCGTGCGCTGGGCGCGCGACCTCGTCAACACCCCGCCCAACCTGCTCTACCCCGCGTCGATGGCCGACGCGGTCGCCGAGCAGCTCACCGGCTCGGCCGTGACCGTCGAGGTCTGGGACGAGGCCCGCCTGGAGCAGGAGCGCTGCGGCGGCATCCTCGGCGTCGGCCAGGGCTCCGGCCGCGGCCCGCGCCTGGTCACCCTGAGCTACGCCCCGGAGGGCGCGACCAAGCACCTGGCGCTGGTCGGCAAGGGCATCACCTTCGACTCCGGCGGCCTGTGCATCAAGCCGGGCGCCTCGATGGCCACCATGAAGTGCGACATGGCCGGCGCCGCCACCTGCGCCGCCGCCGTCCGGGCCATCGCCGAGCTCGGCCTGCCGGTGCGCGTCACGGCCTACCTGTGCCTCGCGGAGAACATGACCGGCGACCTGGCCCAGCGCCCCGGTGACATCGTCACCATGCGCGACGGCCGCACCGTGGAGATCATCAACACCGACGCCGAGGGCCGCCTGGTCATGGCCGACGGCATCGCGCTGGCGACCGAGCAGCAGCCCGACGCCATCGTCGACGTCGCCACCCTCACCGGCGCCTGCGTCATCGCCCTCGGCGAGCGCACGCTGGGCGTCATGGGCAACGACGACGAGCTGCGCGACAGCATCACCCGCATCGCCAACGAGGTCGGCGACACCGCCTGGGCCCTGCCGCTGCCGGAGGAGATCCGCTCGCAGCTCGACACGCCGGTCGCCGACCTCAAGCACACCGGCGAGCGCTCCGCGGGCGCGATGGTCGCCGCCGTCTTCCTGCAGGAGTTCGTCGGCCGTCAGGGCGAGGGCGAGGACGCTCCCACGATCCCGTGGGCGCACCTGGACATCGCCGGCCCGGCCTTCAACGACAAGGCCGCCTGGGGCTACTCCCCCAAGGGCGCCACCGGCTCGGCCGTGCGCACGCTCGTCGAGCTGGCCCGCACCTACACGGCCTGAGCCGGCTCCCGGGCCGCCGGCCCGGACACGCACGAGGGGCACCTCCCGGTCGGGAGGTGCCCCTCGCGTCCGTGACGGACGGCGTCCGTCAGCCGCTCTTGCGGCGGAACATCTGCTGCGTCCCGGAAGTCTTGGCTCCGCGGACCCCGTCGACCTTCCCGTGCTCGGAGTGGTCCGACACGTCGGTGCCGCCGTGGGCCTGCTTCTTCGCCAACGCCTCGCGGAACTTGGCCTTGACGTCGTCCGTGACCGGAGATTCGTCGTTCACGGCCACCTCCTTTCTCCCGGGGACAGGTGATGCCACTGTGGCACGGCATACCGGGGCCTGTCACAGGGTTAACGGGCGCGCGGGCACCCGCACCGGACGGGCGCCGGGCGAGGTGGCAGGATTGCGGCCATGCCAGCCGAAGAGTTCGACATCGTCATCCTGGGCGCGGGCAGCGGGGGCTACGCCTGCGCGCTGCGCGCCGCGCAGCTCGGCAAGCGCGTGGCGCTGGTGGAGAAGGACCGGTTGGGCGGCACCTGCCTGCACCGCGGTTGCATCCCCACCAAGGCCCTGCTGCACACCGCCGAGATCGCCGACAACGTGCGCGAGAGCGCCAAGTACGGCGTCGCCGCCGCCCTGGAGGGCATCGACATGGCGGCCGTCCACTCCTACAAGGACGGCGTCGTGGGCCGCCTCTACAAGGGTCTGCAGGGCCTGGTCAAGGCCGCCGACGGCATCACCTACGTCGAGGGCGAGGGGCGTCTGACCTCCGCCAGCACCGTCACGGTCGGCGACCGCGAGCTGAAGGGTCAGCACGTCGTGCTCGCCACCGGCTCCTACGCCCGCACCCTGCCCGGCGTCGAGATCGGCGGCCGGATCATGACGAGCGACCAGGCCCTCGGCCTGGAGACCGTGCCAGAGCGCGTCATCGTGCTCGGCGGCGGCGTCATCGGCGTGGAGTTCGCCTCCGTCTTCCGCAGCTTCGGTGCCGAGGTGACCGTCGTCGAGGCCCTCGACCGGCTCGTCGCCGCCGAGGACCCGGCGGTCTCCAAGACCCTCGAGCGCGCCTTCCGCAAGCGCAAGATCACGGTCAAGGCCGGCGCCCGCGTCGCCTCCGCGACGCAGGACGACAGCGGCGTGCGCGTCGAGCTCGAGGGCGGCGACGTCCTCGAGGCCGACCTGCTGCTCGTGGCCGTCGGCCGCGGGCCGCGCTCGGCGGACCTGGGCTACGAGGAGGTCGGGGTCACCATCGACCGCGGCTACGTCCCCACCGACGAGCGCCTGCGCACCAACGTCGAGGGCGTCCGCGCCGTCGGCGACCTGGTGCCCGGCCCCCAGCTGGCCCACCGCGGCTTCGCCCACGGCATCTTCGTCGCCGAGGACATCGCCGGCCTGGAGCCGACCCCGGTCGACGACACGCTGATCCCCAAGGTCACCTACTGCGACCCGGAGATCGCCAGCGTCGGTCTCACGGAGGAGCAGGCGCGCGCCAGGCACGGCGACGGCGTCACGTCCTACGAGTACAACCTCGGCGGCAACGGCAAGTCCCAGATCCTGGGCACCGCCGGCTTCGTCAAGCTGGTCCGCTCCGCCGCCGACGGCCCGGTCGTCGGCGTCCACATGGTGGGGGCGCGGATGGGCGAGCAGATCGGCGAGGCGCAGCTCATCGTGGGCTGGGAGGCCCTGCCCGAGGACGTCGCGCAGTTCATCCACGCGCACCCCACCCAGAACGAGGCCCTGGGCGAGGCCCACCTGGCGCTCGCGGGCAAGCCCCTGCACGCCCACGCCTGACCCAGCGGCAATCCTGCGTAGACTTCCAACCCCCGGACGAGGAGAGACAAGAGACATGTCGGAACGTGTATCGATGCCGGCCCTCGGTGAGTCCGTCACCGAAGGGACCGTGACCCGCTGGCTCAAGAACGTCGGCGACACCGTGGAGGTCGACGAGCCTCTGCTCGAGGTGTCGACCGACAAGGTCGACACCGAGATCCCCTCCCCGGTGGCCGGTGTGCTGCTGGAGATCCTCGCCCAGGAGGACGAGACCGTCCAGGTCGGGGCCGACCTCGCCGTCGTCGGCGACGCCTCCGAGTCCGGTGGCGACGGCGGGAGCGAGGAGTCCGGGTCCTCCGAGCAGGAGCAACCGGCCGAGGAGCCCCAGCAGCAGGAGGAGGAGCCCCAGCAGCAGGAGGAGCCTGCCGCCGAGGAGGAGCCCGCGCAGGAGCAGCCTCAGCAGTCGTCGTCCGGCGGCGGCGAGGTCAGCGGTGGCGAGACCGTCACCATGCCCGCGCTGGGCGAGTCGGTGACCGAGGGCACCGTCACCCGCTGGCTGAAGTCCGAGGGCGACACCGTCGAGGTGGACGAGCCCCTCCTGGAGGTCTCCACCGACAAGGTCGACACCGAGATCCCCTCGCCCGTCGCGGGCGTGCTCACCAAGATCCTCGTCGGCGAGGACGAGGTCGTCGAGGTCGGCGGCGAGCTGGCCGTCATCGGCGGCGAGTCCTCCGGCGGCGGCTCCCAGGAGTCCGAGCCGGAGCAGAAGTCCGAGCCGGAGCCCGAGCCCGAGTCCCAGGCGCCGACCGAGAAGCCCGAGACCAAGGACGCCGAGGGCCAGGACGGCGGCAGCGCCGACCTCGCCGAGGAGCAGACCCGCCACGAGGAGGCCGCGCAGCAGTCGGCCGAGTCCGAGGGCACCGGCTCCTCCACCGAGCCCGAGCCGGCCGTCGGCCTGGGCAGCGAGTCGGAGCAGACCGGTTCCTCCTCGCACAAGGACGTCTCGACGGCCGTCCCGGCCGAGAGCCAGGACGTCTCCGCCTACGTGACCCCGCTGGTCCGCAAGCTCGCGGCGCAGCACGGCGTCGACCTGGGCTCGCTCAAGGGCACCGGCGTCGGCGGTCGCATCCGCAAGCAGGACGTGCTCGACGCCGCCAAGGCCGCGCAGGAGCCGGAGGCCCCGGCCGCCGAGGCCGCTCCCGCCTCGTCCGCCCCGGAGAAGGCCGCCGCCCCGGCGGCGAGCGAGTCGTCGTCCAAGCGCGGCACGACCGAGAAGATGTCGCGCCTGCGCAAGGTCATCGCCCAGCGCATGGTCGAGTCGCTGCAGACGAGCGCCCAGCTGACGACGGTCCTCGAGGTCGACGTCACGAAGGTGTCCCGCCTGCGCAAGCGGGTCAGGGACGACTTCCTCAAGCGGGAGGGCACCAAGCTGTCCTACCTGCCGTTCTTCGCCCAGGCCGCGATCGAGGCGCTCAAGCAGTACCCGATCGTCAACTCCAGCGTCGAGGACGACACGATCGTCTACCACGGCTCGGAGAACCTCGGCGTCGCCGTGGACACCCCGCGCGGCCTGCTCGTGCCCGTCATCAAGGACGCCGGCGACCTAAACATCGCGGGTCTGGCCCGCAAGATCGCCGACCTGGCCGAGCGCACCCGTGACAACAAGGTCGGTCCGGACGAGCTGTCCGGCGCCACCTTCACGCTCACGAACACCGGCTCGCGCGGTGCGCTCTTCGACACGCCGATCATCAACCAGCCGAACGTCGCGATCCTCGGCACGGGTGCGGTCGTCAAGCGCCCGGTCGTCGTGACCGACGAGGACGGCGGCGAGACCATCGCGATCCGCGACATGGTCTACCTGGCGCTGAGCTACGACCACCGCGTCGTGGACGGTGCCGACGCCGCCCGCTTCCTGGTGGCCATGAAGGAGCGCCTGGAGGACGGCACCTTCGACGTCTGATCCTTTCCCTCGTCCGGGAACGCAGGGCGCGGTCGACCACCGGTCGGCCGCGCCCTCGCGCGTCCGTGGGCGGTGGTCGGATGGCTCCGCCCTGGGGTCGGCTGGGCCCCGGGGGGTGCTGCGGAGACCTGCCGGGTGATGACCTGCCTGTTGACCCCTAGGCCGGCTCCCAGGACCACAGGCGCCACGGCGACCCCGGGTCCTGACGGGTGAGCACGAGGCGGACGGGTCCGACGTCGCCCGGCTCCTCCACGAGCACCTGTCCCTCGTCGCCCACGCCCCTGACGCCGTCGCGGCCCAGCACCGCCTCCACCTCGAGCCGGCGGTCGGTCCGGGCCACGACCTCGACCTCCGCGACGGAGAACGCCAGCTCGGGATAGCGCAGCTCCAGGTCGACCGCCCGCTCGAGCGAGGCGGTGTCCGTCGTGAGGGCGGGCGAGCCGGACGCCAGCACGTCGGCCAGCCGGGCGAGGTCGCCCTTCCGCCAGGCAGCGGCCCGGCCGTCGACGAGGCCCTGGAGGACCGCGGCGAGGTGCTGGTCATCGGCGTCCTCGGGCCCTGCCGTCTCCGGTGGCTCAGGTGCCGGTGGTGGCTGTGGCTCAGGTGCCGGTGGCTCGGGTGCCGGTGGCTCGGGTGCCGGTGCCGGCCGGGGCTCGGCCTCGACACCTCCTCCTGCCGCAGCCTCGTCCGGTCGGTCCGCCACGCCCCGGACGACGTCGACGGCGCGCGGGGCCACCGCGGGCACCACGAGCGCCCCCGTGACGAGGAGGACCAGCGCCGCCGCGAGCGCGACGAGCAGCCGCGGGCGCTGCTGCCAGCCCGACCGGGTCGCGGCCCGTCGCCGAGCGCGGGTCTCGTCGGCGGCGCCCAGGTCGTCGCGGGCCGCGCGCCGCAGCCGCTCGGTGACGCCGAACCCGGGGTCGGCGTCAGGGGCGACCTCCACCGGCTCGGGCGTCGCCGCGGCGAGTAGGGCGAGCGCCACCTCCTCGGCGTCCGGCCGGTCACCGGGCTCGGGCGCCAGGCACCGGGTCACGAGGTCGGCGAGCCCCGCGGGCAGCCCGGGAGCCAGCTCCTCCAGGTCGCGGCGGGACCACGGCGGGCCGGGCGGCTCCCCTGCCAGGCACAACCAAGCGACGGCACCGAGCTGGTAGACGTCGGACTCCTGCGTCGCCGGGAAGCCCTCCACGACCTCGGGGGCCACCATGCCCGACGTCGCGCCGGTCCCCTGCGGGTCGCCCGGCGTCACCCCCGTCACGCGCGCCGCCCCGAGGTCCCCGAGCAACGGCATACCGTCGCGCAGGAAGAGCACGTTGCCCGGGGAGAGGTCGGCGTGGACGATCCCCTGGCCGTGCAGGTCGGCGAGGGCCCCCGCGACCGGCTGCAGCGCCGTCACCAACTCCCCCGCCGTGAGGATGCGCCGCCGGGCCAGCACCTGCGCCAGGGAGCCACCGGCCGCCAGCTGGGTCGCCAGCACCACGCTCGCCGGTCGGCCGCTCACCGGGTCGGGCAGCGGCAGCACGTCGTGCAGCCGCACCACGTGGCGGTGGCGCACCCCGGCCAGCAGCCCCGCCTCGCGCAACCCCTCGGTCACGTCGCCACCGGCGGGCGTGAGCACCTTCAGCGCCACGTCGAGCCCGTCGCCGAGCCGGCGGGCACGCCAGACCGTCGCGCTGGCGCCCTCCCCCAGCCGTCCGAGCACCTCGTAGCCCGGGACCCTCGGGAGCTCCTCCGGCTCCTGCTCCATCGCCCACCTCCTCGCAGGTCACCCACCGTGCCAGCAGGGGCCCGGCGCCCGCAGGAGTTGTCCACAGGGCCGCGCGTACAGTGGCACCATGCGTTTCGAGCACCTCGGCTTCGCCCCCGACTACGTCGACTACCAGCAGGCCTGGGACCACCAGCGGGCGGTCCACGCGCAGGTCGTGGCCGGCGAGCTGCCCGACACCGTGCTGCTGCTCGAGCACGCCGCGGTCTACACCGCCGGCAAGCGCACCGAGCCGCACGAGCGCCCGCTGGACGGCACGCCGGTCATCGACGTCGACCGCGGCGGCAAGATCACCTGGCACGGTCCGGGCCAGCTCGTCGGCTACCCGATCGTGCGCCTGCCCTCCCCCGTCGACGTCGTCGCCCACGTGCGCCGCCTCGAGGACGTCATGATGACCGTCTGCCGCGAGCTCGGCGTCGAGACCATGCGCGTCGAGAGACGATCCGGCGTGTGGGTGGCCGCCGACGAGCGTGGCCCCGAGCGCAAGATCGGCGCCATCGGCATCCGCGTCAGCCACGACGTGACGATGCACGGCTTCGCGCTCAACTGCGACAACGACCTCGGCTACGCCGACGTGGTCATCCCCTGCGGGATCACCGACGCCGGCGTCACCTCCCTCTCGCGCGAGCTCGACCGCGACGTGACGGTGGCCGAGGTGCTGCCGCTGGTGACCGCGCAGCTGGAGCGGGTGCTGGACGGGGCCGTCGCGCGCTGACGGGCCGCCGTCCACAAGGGCGGTGACCCTCGGGGCGTCGTCCACAGGCTGGCCCGCGACTCCTGCGGGGGGCGACCGTCCCCGCCTAGCCTCGGGCGCCATGACGACGAACGAGGGGGCCGCGATCGAGCACGAGAGCGCTGGCCCGCGGCACTGGGTATTGGTCGGAGGGTGCGGGCTGCTGTGCGTGGTCATGGTGGCTGTCGCCGCCACGACCCTGGCCGGGGACGTCGTGCTCGTGCCCGTCGTCACGCTGATCACCGGGACCGTGGCGCTGGTGACGGCGGGACTGGTCATCCCGGCGCGGCGGCGCATCCGCATCACGGCCGGGGAGGTCCAGGTCCGCCCCACGTTCGGCCCGACGGTCTACCTCCGCCGCGCGGCCATCTCCCGGGTATCGCACGTGGGCCGGGCCGGCGGACACGGCGTGCTGGCCCTCCTCGACCACGAGGGGGCGGTGATCCACCGGTTCCGGACCGAGGACTGGCCCGAGGACACCGTGTCTGCCCTCTACTGGCTGGGGACGCACAGGACGGCGATGGACGAGTCCCCCCGCCCGCCCCCTCACACGCCACCGGCCGCCATCGAGGCCGCAGCCCGGTCGGTGGGCTTCTGGGTGTGCACCACCGTCGGCGTCACCTGCGCGATCGTCGGGCTGGTCTACGTGGTGATCGGTGGTCTCGGTGCGATGTGACCACGATCGCGCGGGACACGCTGCAACAGATGAGGTCCCGACGACACAGAGGGGGTGTTGACTGGGTGACGCAGGTCCGGACGGCCGTCCGGGGGTAGACGGGAGCTGTGGATGGGTGTCGCCGTGTCGACGGACGAGGGGCTGGCGATCGCCACCCGGGGGTTGCGCAAGACGTTCCGGACGCTGAGGGGGCGACGGGTCGCCGTGCACGGCCTCGACCTCGACGTGCCCGCCGGCGGCGTGCACGGCTTCCTCGGCCCCAACGGGTCGGGCAAGACCACGACGATCCGGATGCTGCTGGGCCTGACCCCCGCCGACAGCGGCACGATGCACATCTTCGGCACGCCGGTGCCGCAGCGCCTGCCCGCCGTCGTCGACCGGGTCGGCGCGATCGTCGAGTCACCGAAGTTCTTCCCCACCTTCTCGGCGGAGAAGAACCTCACGCTGCTGGCCGACGCCATCGCCACGCCCCGGTCGCGCGTCGGCGAGGTCCTCGACAGCGTGGGGCTCACCGGGCGGGGCAAGGACCAGTTCCGTGCCTACAGCCTCGGTATGAAGCAGCGGCTCGCCATCGCGGCGACCCTGCTCAAGTCCCCCGACCTGCTGATCTTCGACGAGCCGACCAACGGCCTGGACCCCGCCGGCATCTCCGAGATCCGACGCACCATGCGCCGCCTCGGCGACGAGGGCCGCACGGTGCTCGTGAGCAGCCACATCCTCTCGGAGATCGAGCAGATCGCCGACACCGTCTCGATCATCGGCCGCGGTCGCGTGCTGGCACAGGGCTCGGTCGCCGGGCTGATCGGCGCCGGCGGCGGCACGGTCGAGGTGGGCGTCCGGCACCCGGGCGCGGCGATCCGCATCCTGCGCGACGCCGGCTTCTCCGTGGAGTGGATGGCGCACCCCGCCGGTCACGACGCGGTCGAGGGACTGGCCGCCCGCTGGGACGACGACTCCGCGGGCCTGCTCAACGTCACCGGTGCCGAGCCGGCCGAGATCTCCCGCCTGCTCGGCGAGCAGGGCCTGTGGGTCGAGCGCCTCGTGCCCAACCGTCGCGGGCTGGAGCAGATCTTCCTCGAGCTCACCGAGGGCGAGGGACTGCCCGCCCCGACCGTCGACCCGGGCGCGGTCGGCGGCGACCCGGCGGCACCGCATACCGGCGACCGTGGGGAGGAGGATCGATGATCCGCCTCACCACCGTCGAGCTGCGGCGCCTCGCCTCGCGCAAGATCCTGTGGGTCTGCATCCTCGGTGCCGCCGCGATCGTGATCTCCGTGCTCGCCACCGTCTACCTCCAGGCGCGCACCATCGACCTGGCGCGGGCCGGGATGCTCGAGGAGTACGACCGGATCGTCGCCGACCACCAGCGCTACGTGCAGGAGTGCCTCCAGCAGGAGGCCCAGGAGCGCCGCACGACCGGCAACCCGACGATCGACTACGGCTGCGAGGAGGGCGGGCCGCCGACGATCGAGGAGATGTACGGGCAGATGCCGTCGCTGGCCGAGCAGTACACCCAGCTCCTCCAGGGCCTGGTCTACCCCTTCGCCTTCCTGGCACTGGTGCTCGGCTCGACCGCGGTCGCCGCCGAGTTCGCGCACCGCACGATGGGCAGCTGGCTGACGTTCGTGCCCCGCCGCACACCCGTCTTCGTCTCCAAGGTCCTGGCCCCGATGCTGGCCTCGGTGCCGATCACGCTCGTCGGCGCCGGTCTGACGCTCGTCGGCGTGCCAGTGATCTTCCGCTGGTTCCGTCTCGACGACGGCGTGACCGGGCAGGAGTGGGTCGACCTGGGGTGGATGCTGCTGCGCCTCCTCGTGGTCGTCATGGTCGCCGCCGCGCTCGGCGCCGGCGGGGGGTTCCTGGTGCGGCACAGCGGAGTCGTGGTCGGCGTGGTCGTCGGCTACCTCGTGATCGTCGAGGGCATGGTGGGCAGCGCGCTGTCGGGCGTGCAGCGCTACCTCCTGGCCCGCAACATCAGCGCGTTCGTCCAGGACGGCACCACCTGGGAGATCTGGACCGACTGCGACGGCATCAACGGCTGCCGCTCCATCGAGCAGTCGCTCTCGCTGGAGCACGGGGCGATGGTCATGGCCGTGCTGCTGGCCGTCGTGCTGGTCGTGGCCTGGGCCAAGTTCCGGACCGCCGACATCGACTGAGCTGGCGGGCACCTGCACGACGGCGCCCCACGCACACGAACGGCCCGCGGCGCCCCCCGAAGGACGCCGCGGGCCGTTCGCGTCCGCTAGCCCTGCTGCGGAGCGGGCCGACGGCGCAGGCTGCGCACCAGCACCGCCCCGAGCAGCGCGACGAGCGCCCCGACCACCGGCGGTATGAAGAAGGCGGCCTCGTTGGACGCCCACGCGGCGGCGCACCCCACGGCATACACGGCGATGTTGTCCCAGCGCACACCGTCCGGCACGAGGCTGGTCGTCGAGCCCCACTCGTCGCGCCGCGCCAGGTGGTCGCCCAGGATGACGCCGCCGAGCGGCGGGATGAGGATGCCCAGCCATACCAGGTAGGTGATCAGGCTGTCGTAGATCCCGGTGACCGCGAGCAGCGTGCCGAGGACCACGCCCGCGATGACGAAGGGCTTGCGCCTCCGCGAGTTGAAGAGCTCGGCGCCCGCGACACCCACGTTGTAGGCGGTGTTGTCGTTGGTCGTCCAGATGTTGGCGACCAGGAACAGCAGGCCCCACACGACCAGGCCCAGGTTGAGGAGCACGACGACGAAGTCGCCCTCGCCGAAGGCCAGTGCCCCGATCGCGCCCGAGAAGAGCATGAGCATCTGGGCGCCGAGGAAGGCCGCGATGCAGGTCCAGAAGCCGGCCGCCGGGGTCCTGGCGAAGCGCGTCCAGTTGGGCGCCTGCGTGCCGCCGGAGGCGAAGGTGCCGACGATCAGCGTCACGGCCATGGCCAGGCCCATCGTGGACTCCGGCTTGATCGCGAGCATCTCGCCCACTCCCCCGACCTCGGCGAACGCCTTCCACGCCACCCAGGCGCCGAGGATCAGCATCAGTGGCAGCGCGACGAGGGACAGCACGTACATCCCCCGGTAGCCGATGTAGGCGGTGATGCCCATGAGCAGGCCGGAACCGAGCATGAGCCACCGCACGGCGGCATCGCTCTCCCAGCCGAGCGCCTGCCCGGTGAGCAGCGCCAGGGTCGCCACGGAGACGCCGTACCAGCCGACCTGCGTCCCGCCCAGCAGGAGGGAGGACATCTTGGCTCCGGCGCGTCCGAAGGTGGCGCGCGCCATCATCGCGGTCGTCAGGTTGGTGCTGGCGCCGAGCCAGCCCAGCGCGCTGACGTAGATGCCCAGCACCAGGCTGCCCAGCAGGAGCACGCCCATGAGCGGCAGGAACGAGTAGGCAGCACCGACCTGCGCACCGGCCAGCATCGTCGGGGTGAACATCGTGAAGCCGACCAGGACCACCGCCAGGGAGAACCAGGACTTCCGGGCGTGGTGCGGGACCGGGTCGACCGGATAGTCGGGGTCGACCGTCGCCGCCTGCACGTCGGTCAGCGGCTCGTCGGTCGCGCGCGTCACGGCCGCTCCTCCCCGATGTCCTCGAACCACAGGTCCGGGTGCTGCTCGATGAACTCGGTCATGAGGGCGACGCACCGCTCGTCGTCGACCACGATCACCTCGACGCCGAGCTCGGCGAGCCAGTCGTGCCCGCCGGAGAAGGTCTGTGCCTCCCCCACGACGAGCCGCGAGATGCCGAACTGCCGCACCAGGCCCGAGCAGTACCAGCACGGCGAGAGGGTGGTGACCATCGTCGTGCCGCGGTAGTGCGGCTGGCGGCCGGCGGCACGGAAGGCGTCCGTCTCGGCGTGCGCGGACGGGTCGCCGTGCTGCACGCGCCGGTTGTGGCCCCGGCCCAGGATGGTGCCGTCGGCGGCCAGGAGCGCCGCCCCGATGGGGACGCCGCCCTCCTCCTTGCCGAGCAGCGCCTCCTCGAGAGCCGCCTCGAGGCCCGCCCGCTCCGCGGCGCCGAGCTGCGCCGCCCGCGGGGCCTCTCCCTCCAGGATGTCGTCCGTCATCGGGTCCTCCTTCGTCCCCGGCGTCCTCGATGACGCCGCGTGCTGTCGAGCGTGGCAGTGCTCGACAGCACGCGACAACGGGCGGACCGTCTTGTCCCGGACCGCCGACCCAGGACAGGATGTCCGGAGTCACCCCTGCACGACCGGCGAAGGAGCCGTGATGCTGACCCTTGCCGAGTTCCTCGCCCACGAGTGCGTCCGTCGTGCGGAGCCGGAGCTCCTCGGCAGGGACGAGCACCGCGAGCGCGAGGTGCAGTGGGTCCACTCCAGCGAGATCTACGAGATCGCCCCGCTGCTGTCCGGCGGGGAGGTCCTGCTGACCACGGGCCTGGGCCTGGCCGGGGCGGACGCCGGGTCACGGCGCCACTGGGTCAGGGACGTCGCCGCGCGCGGGGTCGCCGCCGTGGCCCTGGAGCCCGGCCGGTCCCTGCCCGAGGTGCCGCCGGAGATCGTGGACGAGGCGCGACGCGCCGACCTCCCGCTCGTCGTCCTCCGCGCCGTGGTTCCCTTCGCCGAGATCTGCCGGCAGGTCAACTCCGACCTGCTCTCCGCCGAGCTCGCCCGGCTGCGGCGCAGCGACGAGCTCGTGAGGCAGCTCCACGACGAGGCCGCCGACGGAGCGGGCGTGGAGGAGGTCGTCGTCCGCATCGCCCGTAGCGTCGGCGCGCCGGTGGAGGTGAGCACCCTCTCGGGGCAGGTCGTCGCGGCAGCAGCGCCACCGGACGGACCGGCTCGCCGCCCGGACGACCACCCCGCCCGCTCGGTCGTGCGCGTCGCCGGAGCGCCGTGGGGACACGTCCTGGTCGGGGCCCGCTCCTCACCGGAGACGCAGTTCTACGCCGACCGGGTGGCCGCCGTCGTGGGGCTCGTGGTCGAACGGTCCGTGCCCGAGGGCGTCGGAGCCGGCCGGGCGGGGGTAGCCCTGCTCGGGGACCTCCTCGAGCGCGGGACCGCCACGACGCCCGACCGCACCTCGCTCCTCGCGCGTATGGCGTCGTGCGGCTTCCACCCCGCACCGCACCACGCCGTGGTGGGCGTGGCCGGGGCCTGTGCCGACCCCCGGCGCAGCGCGATGCTGCTCGCCCGCGCGGAGGGCCTGGGGCCGCACCTGGTCGATGCGGTGCGCGGGCAGGTCCTCGGCCTCGTCGCCGTGGCCGCCGCCGGGGACCCCGCCGGGCGGGTGGCCGACCTGCTCGACGGCACGGCCAGGGACACCGGCACAGAGCTCGTGGTGGGGCCGCCTGTCGGCCTGCCCCTGGCCGGCCGGACGCTGCAGCGCGCCCGGGCGGGACTGGCCGTCGGCCCGGGAGTCCCGGGAGCCGCCAGCTGGCGCCGCTCGACCGTGCCCCATCTGCTCGGTGCCGTGCCGCCCGACCAGCTGGACACCTTCCTGGACGACGCGCTCGGGGCGCTGCGTCGCTGGGACCGCGAGCACGGCACGGAGCTGGTGCGGACGCTGGACGTCTGGATCGAGCACGGCCTCAACATCAGCGCGGCAGCACGCGCCCTGCTCGTGCGGCGGCAGACCGTGCACGAGCGGCTGGCCCGCATCCGCGACACGCTCGGCTACGACCCCGCCGACGGCCGGGAGCTGGGGCACCTCGTCGCCGCGGTCGCGGCGGCCCGGGTGCGACGCCCCGGGAGCGACGGGGCCTGAGCCGCAGACCGCCGGGCACTCCCATCCGCGGTGGCCGCCCCTGCCCACCCGCGTTTCGGCATACCCCTCGTCGCGCTTAGGCTGGGGTGGTGCATGCCCGCCGCGGCGGGCACCGTGACAACGCTAGGAGCACCCTGTGACCGTCGCACCCGAGGGCCGGCGCATGCTGCGGGTCGAGGCCCGCAACGCCGAGACGCCGATCGAGCGCAAGCCGTCGTGGATCCGCACCACCGCCAAGATGGGCCCGGAATACCGCGAGCTGCACTCGATGGTCAAGACCGGCGGCCTGCACACGGTCTGCCAGGAGGCCGGCTGTCCCAACATCTTCGAGTGCTGGGAGGACCGCGAGGCCACCTTCCTCATCGGCGGTGACATCTGCACCCGGCGTTGCGACTTCTGCGACATCGCCACCGGCCGCCCCGGCCCCCTGGACATGGACGAGCCCCGCAAGGTCGCCGAGTCCATCCAGAAGATGGACCTGCGCTACGCCACCATCACCGGTGTCGCCCGCGACGACCAGAAGGACGGCGCGGCGTGGCTCTACGCCGAGGTCATCCGTAAGGTCCACGAGCTCAACCCGAACACCGGCGTGGAGATCCTCCCGCCCGACTTCGGCGCCGTGCCCGAGCTGGTCCAGCAGGTCTTCGACGCCCGCCCCGAGGTGTTCGCGCACAACCTCGAGACCGTCCCGCGCATCTTCAAGAAGATCCGCCCGGCCTTCACCTACGACAAGTCGCTGAAGGTGCTGTCGATGGCGCGCGACAACGAGCTCGTCACCAAGTCCAACCTCATCCTGGGCATGGGCGAGGAGGAGCACGAGATCGAGCAGGCCATGCGCGACCTGCACGACGCCGGCTGCGACATCCTCACGATCACGCAGTACCTCCGGCCCTCCAAGCTGCACCACCCGATCGACCGCTGGGTCAAGCCCGAGGAGTTCCTCCACTGGTCGGACCTGGCCGAGCAGATCGGCTTCAAGGGCGTCATGGCCGGTCCGCTCGTGCGCAGCTCCTACCGCGCGGGCAAGCTCTACGCCTCGGCGATGACCAAGTGGGGCCGCGCGATCCCGGAGAACCTCAGCCACCTGCGCGAGCAGTTCGAGGCCGCCGTCCCGGCACGCCAGGAGGCCGCGTCGCTGGTCGCCAGCGGTATGACCGGCGACCCCCGCCAGGACCTGTCCGCCGTCCGACGCAGCGCCTGCTGACCGTCCGGCACCACGTATCCTGATCCCCATGTCCACGAGCACGAGCGACGCCGGCGAGCCGACGAAGAAGGGCCTGTTCGGCCGCCGCACCAAGAAGACCAAGGACCCGAAGAAGCCGGGTCGGGTGGCGCAGGTCCGCCAGGTCTTCGACATGACCCGCAAGGCCGACCCCGCCGCCGTCTGGTGGATGCTGCTGGCGGCGCTGGGCGTGCTCGTCGTGGCCGTCCTCGTCGGCCTGTGGATCGACCAGGTCGTCTACTGCCTGATCATCGGTCTGCCGCTGGCGATCCTCGCCGCGACGATCATCCTGGGCCGGCGCGCCGAGCGTGCCGCCTTCGCCCAGATCGAGGGCCAGCCGGGCGCCACGTCCGCCGTCATGGGCCAGCTGCGCCGCGGCTGGTTCTACGACCAGGAGCCCGTCGCCGCTGAGGCCGGTGGCCAGATGCGCGGCATGCGCGACCTGCACAACGCCGCCATGGTCTTCCGCGCCGTCGGCCGTCCGGGTGTCGTGCTCATCGCCGAGGGCCCGCGCGGCGCCGCCCAGCGCCTCGCCGCCTCCGAGCGCAAGCGCGTCGCCCGCGTCGTCGGCGAGGAGGTGCCGGTGCACACCATCACCGTCGGCTCGGGCGAGGGCGACCTCAAGCTGCGCCAGGTCGTCCCCTCGATCAAGAAGCTGCCCAAGAAGCTCACCAACGACGAGGCCATGGTCGTCCAGCAGCGCCTCAAGGCGCTCGGTGGCAAGAACCGCCCGCCGATCCCCGCCGGCATCGACCCGACCCGCGCCCCGCGCATGAGCCGCAAGGCGCTGCGCGGCCGCTGACACGGCATACCTGAGAGTGGCGGGAGGGCCCGGGCGATGCGTCGCCCGGGCCCTGCCCTTGTCCTAGGTCACGGTCGGTGACGGCTGGCCGGAGCAGCGACGACGCTGGCGATGCACTGTCCCTGGTTGGGATATCCGTAGAGCTCCCATCCGCCCTTCTTGCAGACCTCTGGGGAGGCGGCCGTGATCTGCGCGTTGAGCGAGTAGACACGGTGAGCGACCTGGTCCAGGGGATGCTCGAGCTCGAGCGGCTCGCCGACCTCGGGTGGACCGGACAGGTTCGCCTCGTACGGAGCCGGGGCCCCGAATCCGTAGTCCATCACCACGACGCTGCGGCCGACGGCGTAGAACCCCAGGTTGGAGCCCTCGGTGACACCGACGCTCTCGTCGAAGTCGGCCGTGTGGGCACCTGGGGCGGCTACCTCCACCACTTCGGAGAGCCAGGTCACCGTGTAGTCGGAGTCGACGACGACGAAGCGAACCGCCCCGGCCCACCCGGCGAAGAAGTCGATCGAGGTGAAGTAGCCGTCGAAGGGGGCCGGGTTGTTCGTGTCCACGACCGTGAAGTGCTCGTAGCCGTCGCCCCACGGGCGGGGCACCGCCGGGTTGCCAAATGTGGCGGTGACGGCGAGAGCGGGTGCCGCCAGCGCGGTCACCACCCCGAGGGCCGCCAGGACGGCGACCGGGCGCGGGCCGCGGCGCCGGCGACGCGATCGTGGTACTTGGACTGTGCTCATCTGGGGACTTCCTTTCAACGTCTCCCGAGCTCCGTCGCTTAGGAGAGGCTCTGGCCCCCATGCCGGGCGGGTGCCCGTGTCCTCCCGAGATTCCCTGTGGCCCACCAGTGCGCCAGGCTTCGGCGGCTCCGCATCCTGCTGGTCACGAGCGTCAATCTAGGGCCACCGAGCGCGCGCTGTCCCGGTTCGGAGGCGGGCCTCTCGGAACACTCACGACTCACCACACGATGTTGTCCAGATGGACCGATGCATCAGGCCGATCTGACAACAACGTGTGGTGAGTGGGCCCGACCCGCCCCGGTATGCCGTGCGCGCGACCGCTCGTGCCGCGCCGCGTGTCAGCGGGTGCGGATGACGACCGAGCGCGCCGCCTTGTCGTGCCAGCCGCGGCCCTCGGCGTCCATGACGAGCGCCGGGACGAAGAGGCAGAGCAGCGCCGCGCGCGCGACGGAGCGCAGCGGGGCCGGCGGCACCGGCTGGTGGAGGCTGTCGACGGACACCACGCGCAGGCCCAGGAGCCGGTGCCCGACGGTCGTGCCGAGGGTGCTGACCAGCAGGACGTTCTCGACGAAGAGCAGCCCGAGCGGCAGGAAGGCCTCGGTGCCCTGCACCTCGCCCCACTGCATACCGAGCAGTCCGACGGCGATGAGCTGGCAGAGGAACCAGTCGACGAGAAGGGCGGCGGCACGCCGTAGAAGACCGGCGACCGAGCCGCTACCGCTGGGGGGAAGACCCAGGGACTGACCCTGGTAGGACGGCTCGCTCACACGTCCCAGCGTAACGATCGGTGAAACACTCCTGAAACATCGGGGTGACGGTGCGGAAACCACCTCGGGCTACTGTCAGGCACGACCGAACGGGTCCAACTAGGAGGCACACCACATGTTCAGCAGTGCGGAGGAGGTCCTCGCCTTCATCAAGGACGAGGACGTCAAGTTCATCGACATCAGGTTCTGCGACCTTCCCGGCGTCATGCAGCACTTCAACGTGCCGGCCGAGTCCTTCGACGAGGAGGCCTTCAGCACCGGGCAGATGTTCGACGGGTCCTCGATCCGCGGCTTCAAGTCGATCCACGAGTCCGACATGAAGCTCATCCCCGACCCCCAGACGGCCTACCTCGACCCCTACCGGGCCGAGAAGACGCTGATCATGAACTTCTCCATCGTCGACCCGTTCACCGACGAGCCCTACGAGCGTGACCCCCGTCAGATCGCTCGCAAGGCCGAGGAGTACCTGCGCTCCAGCGGCATCGCCGACACCGCCTACTTCGGTGCCGAGGCCGAGTTCTACGTCTTCGACGACGTGCGCTTCTCCACCGGCCCCAGCGGTGGTTATTACCACATCGACTCCATCGAGGCGGCGTGGAACACGGGCCGCTCCGAGGAGGGTGGCAACCGGGGCTACAAGCCGCGCTACAAGGGTGGCTACTTCCCGGTCCCGCCCGTGGACCACTTCGCCGACATCCGTGACCGCATGTGCCTGGACCTGGCCGAGGTCGGCCTGGCGGTCGAGCGTGCCCACCACGAGGTCGGCACCGCGGGCCAGCAGGAGATCAACTACCGCTTCAACACCCTGCTGCACTCCGGCGACGACATGATGAAGTTCAAGTACGTCATCAAGAACTCCGCCTGGGCCGCCGGCAAGACCGCGACCTTCATGCCCAAGCCGCTCTTCGGTGACAACGGCTCCGGCATGCACACGCACCAGAGCCTCTGGAAGAACGGCGAGCCGCTCTTCTACGACGAGAACGGCTACGGCGGCCTGTCCGACATCGCCCGCTGGTACATCGGTGGTCTGCTCGCCCACGGCCCGTCGCTGCTGGCGTTCACCAACCCCTCGATGAACTCCTACCACCGTCTGGTGCCGGGCTTCGAGGCCCCGATCAACCTGGTCTACTCGGCCCGCAACCGCTCGGCGTGCGTCCGCATCCCGATCACCGGCAGCAGCCCGAAGGCCAAGCGCATCGAGTACCGCGTCCCGGACCCGTCGGCGAACCCCTACCTGGCGTTCTCCGCGCAGCTCATGGCCGGCCTCGACGGCATCCGCAACCGCATCGAGCCGCCGGAGCCGGTGGACAAGGACCTCTACGAGCTGCCCCCGGAGGAGATGGAGGGCATCGAGCAGCTGCCCACCTCGCTGCCGGAGGTGCTCGACGCGCTCGAGGCCGACCACGCCTACCTCACCGAGGGTGACGTCTTCACCGAGGACCTCATCCGGGCGTGGATCGACTACAAGCGCACCCACGAGATCGACCCGATCCGTCTGCGCCCGCACCCGCACGAGTTCGAGCTGTACTTCGACATCTGATCGACATCGCGGCGGTGACGTCGCGAACTGATCAGAGCGAAGCGAGCGTGTCGCAACGGCGCGGCATCTTGACCGGGTGATGCCGGTCCGAGGCCCGCGGTGGGAGACGAGCAATCGTCTCTCGCCGCGGGCCTCACCCTTTTGGGTGAAAGCGACGTTTGGATGCGCTACGAAGACAGGGCCGGGTCTAACGTCAGCAATGGCCCGGCTCGCTCACCGTCAGCACCGGGCCGCCAAACTGCCCGGGGCCGGAAACAGAGTGGTAGGAAATGGTCGCCCTGACGACCACGATCCACCACTCTCCTGATCAGGACCGGACCCCCGCGACTGCACCGCAAGGACACGAACGAGATGGCCGCCACAGGGCGACCACCTCGTCCACGTATGCCGGCTGCGCGTCAGTAGCGCATCACCGCTGCCACGGGAGCCCCGTCGGGAAGCTCCTCGAGCACCCGCACAGCTCCCCCGTTGCGCAGGGTCGCACGGGCGGCGGCGTCGACCACACCGCACACGTCGTCCTCGTCACGGCCCGGGCGGACGATCGCCGGACCGTCGGGGTTGCCGGTGTAGCACCCGTCCGCCGAGATGAGCAGCGTGTCGACACGCCCCTCGGCAGCGGCCGCGGCCACGTCCTCGGGCGTCGCCGCACCGTTGCCCCGGGCCAGCTGCTCCTGGTAGCGGTCGAGCAGCCGCGCGGAGTCCTGTGCGAGGCGGGTCTCGACGAGCCCCCAGGCGGCCGTGCGCAGGTCGTCCGCGCTCATGTCGTCGGGGTTGCGCTCGATCGCCGCGTCGAGCAGGTGCGGATAGGTGTTGATCGTGCGGTAGACGGCCACCCACTCTGGCAGGCCGGCCAGGATCATCGGGATCGTGCGACCGGCCAGGTGCTCCTCGACGCCCCGGGCGACCTCGCGGAAGAACTCGGTGACGTCCTCCTTGTGGACGTTGTCGGCCGAGCCACCGCCGTAGTAGACCGACCCGGCCTGGCCGCTGCGCCCGGACGCCGTCGGCCGCGGCACCGAGTCGGAGGCGGGACCGTCGGGCTCGAAGACGTCCTCGAAGGCGCTCGGCACCGACGGCACGTCGAGCTCGCCGATGCGGTCGCGGCTGCCGCGCAGCACGCGGACGTGCCGCTGGCTCAGGGTGAGGACCACGTAGTTCTGGTCGCTGAGCAGCGGCAGCACCGGCCCGAGCACGAAGCCCGACCCGATGGCTGCCAGCTCGGGCAGCTCCAGCGGGACGCGGTACATCGCGCTCCAGCCGGGGGCGAGATACATGGCGAGCCCGTCCGCCATGTGGCTCCACGCCATACCGTCGCCGTGCAGCTCCCGGGCCGGGGCGAGCAGCTGCGCGACGTCGCGCTGCTCGTGGCCGTCCTCGAGAAGGGCCGCCTCCACCGCGCCGAGCAGGTTCTTCCACCGGAGGCGGTCGGCCTCGCTCTCCTTGCCCCCACCCACGCGGTGGGTCGGGATGAACAGCGAGACGCGCGTGCCGTCCCCGTCTCCCACCAGCTCCTCGAACTCGGCCCGGGTCATCAGATCCATGAGGTCCTCCTTCTCGATCGCGGTTCCTGCGAGGCTAGCCGTTCGCCACGCTTTACGCAGGTGCGTTGCCGGGCCCTCCGGGCTCGGGCGGGAGGGTGTCGGCCCTCCCGGCGGCGTCCTCGAGCGCCTTGACCGCCGCGGTGTAGGTCAGCCCGAGCACGCGCAGCATGTCGACGGACGCCGAACGCACCTGCCAGGCCAGCGCCTGCTCCGCCGGCGAGCCCTTGCGCAGCGCCTTGCTCGCGGTCACGGCGGCTCGCAGCACCTCCTCGCGGGCGGTGTTCATGCGCACGGTGCCCCGGACCCAGTCGCGGAGCACCCGCAGCGCCTGGGACACCTGGTCGACCGCGGTCACGAGGCTCTCGTCGGTCTCACCGCCGTGCCGCGCCAGCGTGGCCGCGGCGCGCGAGCTCGACCGGGCGGAGGTGACCATGATCCCGGCGCGGACGGCCAGCTGCTCCATCGCGCGCAGCCGGCGCCGCTGCACCAGACGCGTCTTGCTCGGCGCGAGCGTGATGCGCTCGCGCGTCGCGTTGATCGCGGTCTCGAGGTCGCGGCCGGCGGTCTCCAGCTGCTCCAGGTCGCTCAGCACGCGACGCGCCGTCTTGAGGTCGGACTCGTCGAGCGCTCGCGCGAGATCCCGGTATGCCGTGGCGAGCCTCTCCAGCAGCTGCTCAGCTGTGGTGAGCGCCACCCGGTGGGGGTCGGGCGCGAAGAGCGCGTTGAGCGTGATGGCCACGAGCCCGCCGATGACCGCGTCGATGAGCCGCACGTGCGGCGGGGTGTTCTGCAGGGGGACGAGGACCATGACGAACACCCCCGTCACGGCCGCCTGGTTGGCCATGAGCGAGCTCGCGCGCAGCGCCACGGCCGCGGACATCCCGAGCAGCACGGCGAGCGCCAGCTGCCACGGCCCCGCGCCGATGAGCCGGGTCAGTGTGTCGGCGAGCAGCAGCCCGAGGACGACGCCGGTCGTGATCTCCGCCGCGCGCACCAGCCGCTGGCCGGCCGACAGCCCGACCGAGACGACGGCGGCGATCGGGGCGAAGACGGCGTCGGCGGACGGGAAGACGAGGCTGGCGATGAGGTAGGCCAGACCGGCGGCGCTGGCGGCGAGCAGCAGGTGGGGCAGGTTGCGCCGCACCCGTCGCAGCGCCCTGATGGCACGCGTGCGGGGGCGGACCCGCCGCATCCACAGCGCCGGGTCGCGCCGCACGTCCGGGTCAGGCTGCACCGGTGCCCAGCGCCTCCCGCAGCCGGCGCCCGTAGGCCTCGGCCTCCCCCTCGTCATACTTCGTCCGCGGCCAGAAGAAGCCCCGCAGCCCGTCGCCCTTGGTGCGCGGCACGACGTGCACGTGCAGGTGGGGCACGGACTGGCTCACGACGTTGTTCATCGCCACGAACGAGCCCTGCGCGCCCAGCTCGGTGCGCATCACGCCGGCCAGGGTCCGGGCGGTGGCGAAGAGCGGCTCGAGCTGGTCGTCGGGCAGCTCCGTCAGCGTGGGTATGTGGTCACGCGGCACCAGCAGCACGTGCCCCTTGAAGACGGGCCGGGTGTCGAGGAAGCCGACCGCCGTGTCCGTCCGCAGCACGATCTCGGCGGGTTCGTCCCCGGAGACGATGCGGCAGAACAGGCACTCCACGCAGCGATGATGGCACGGCCCGACGGGGCCGCGCGGGGTGGAACGACGGGCGTCGCCCACCCCGGCGACGTCAGCCGCGCAGCTCGGTGGCGCCCAGCTGGTCGAGCATGAACGCGATCTCGAAGGCGGTCTCGCGCCACGCGTCATACCGACCGGTCTTGCCGCCGTGGCCCGCGACCATCTCGGTCTTGAGCAGGATCGGGCGCTCGGCCGGGTCGTTGGTGACGGTCTCGCGCAGGCGCGCGACCCACTTGGCCGGCTCGACGAAGAAGACGCGCGTGTCGTTGAGGCCGGTGGTCGCGAGGATCGCGGGGTAGTCGGTCTCGCGGATGTTCTCGTAGGGGCTGTAGGAGCGCATGATCTCGTAGATCTCGGCCGACTCCAGCGGGTTGCCCCACTCCTCCCACTCCCCCACGGTCAGCGGCAGCGAGGGGTCGAGGATCGTCGTCAGCGCGTCGACGAAGGGCACTCCGGCGTGCACGACGCGGAAGCGCTCGGGCGCGAGGTTGACCACGGCGCCCATGAGCAGACCGCCGGCGGAGCGGCCCTCGGCGGCGAGCCGGTCTGGGGCGACCCAGCCGGTCTCGACGAGGTGGTCGGCGCAGGCGACGAAGTCGGTGAAGGTGTTGCGCTTGTGCTCCATGCGGCCGGTCTCGTACCAGCCGCGGCCCATCTCGCCGCCGCCGCGCACGTGCGCGATGGCGTAGACGACGCCGCGGTCGAGGTAGGACAGCCGCGCCACGGAGAAGTAGGGGTCGATGGAGATCTCGTAGGAGCCGTAGCCGTAGAGCAGGCCGGGGTTGGTGCCGTCGACCTGCACGTCCTTGCGCGCCACCAGCGAGATCGGGATCTTGGTGCCGTCGGCGGCCGTAGCCCAGAGGCGGTGCTGCTGGTAGTCGGCCGGGTCGAAGCCGCCGAGCACCGGCTGGCGCTTGACCAGGTCGAGGTCGCCGCTGACCAGGTCGAGGTCGTAGATGCTGCGCGGGGTGACCAGCGACTCGACGACGACCTGGAGGGTGTCGGTGTCGTAGGTCGGGTTGGTGCCGGTCTCGATGGAGTAGACCTCCTCGTCGACGGGCACCTGGTAGCCCTGGCCCACCGGCAGGCCCGCGGTCGACAGCGGCAGCACCTGCACCTGGGTCAGGCCGTCGCGGCGCAGCGAGACCGCGAGGTGGCCGGAGAAGGCCTCGACGCCGCTGATGCGCACGCCCTCCTCCCCGGGCAGGACGGTGCGCCACTCCTCGGCGGAGCTGCTGCCGAGCGGCGCGACCGCAAGCTCGAAGTCGCGGTGGCTGCGGTTGTGGACGATCCAGAGGCGCTCGCCCGCGGGCTCGACCTCGTACTCGACGCCCTCCTCGCGGGGGGCCACGACGCGGAACTCCCCCAGCGGGTCCTCGGCGGAGAGGATGCGGAACTCGGAGGTGTTCTTGCTGCCCAGGCCGATGATGATGTGGCGGTCGTCGCGGGAGGCCCCGACGCCCATCCAGAAGCGCTCGTCGTCCTCCTGGTAGACGAGGACGTCGGTCTCGGCGGACGCGCCGACCTCGTGCCGCCAGACCTGGTAGGGCCGCCACGCGTCGTCGACGCGGGTGTAGAAGATGTGGGCGGCGTCGGCGGACCAGGCCGTGCCGTAGCCGATGCCGGTGACCGCGTCGTCGATGACCTCGCCGGTGGTGAGGTCCTTGATGCGCAGGTCGAAGCGCTCGTCGCCGGAGGTGTCCACGGCATACGCGAGCCGGTCGCCGGAGGCGCTGACGTCGAAGGCGCCGAGGGAGAAGAACTCCAGGCCCTCCGCCTCGGCGTTGCCGTCGAGCAGCACCTGCTCGCCCTCGGGCGGCGAGGCGGGGTCGAGCACCGGGCGGTCGGGCGAGTCACCGACGGCGATGCGGCCGTGCACGGCGTACTGCTGACCCTCGATCGTGCGCGAGTAGTACCACCAGTCGCGGTGGCGCACCGGGACCGAGAGGTCGGTCTCCTGGGTGCGGCCCTTGATCTCGGTGAAGACCGCCTCGCGCAGCCCCTCGAGGTGGGACGTCATCGCCTCGGTGTAGGCGTTCTCGGCCTCGAGGTGGGCGATGACCTCCGGGTCCTCCTTGTCGCGGAGCCACTCGTAGGGGTCGGACACGTCCTCCCCGTGGTGGCTGCGCACGGTCTCGCGGCGTGCGGCGACGGGTGGGGTCGGTCGGGTGGTCTCGGCAGTCACCCGCCCAACGCTACCCGCGAGTCGGGGCGAGGCGTGTATGCGGCCCCCGAGTTTTCGGAGGGAACAACTCCGGAGGTATGCCGTGCGCCGTCTCTCCCGTCCACCTCAGCTGCTGATGCAGGCCGGCCCGAGCAAGGCCTTGAGCTCGCCGAAGAGCTCGGCCGAGGCGTTGACCCGCAGCGACTCGTCGAGGCGCATGAGCACCGTCCGGCCCGGCTGCACGAGCTTGACGTGCACCTCCGTGCCGCCGGGGTGGTTGGCCAGCACGCCCTTGAGCTTGTGGGCCAGCCCGTCCGTGGCCCGGGTCAGCGGCACGTTGAGCACGACCGGTCCGCGCGGGCCCTGCTTGATGTCGGGCAGCTGGAGCTCGTTGGCGAGCAGCTCGGCGCCGTCGTCGCCCTTCTTGAGCCGGCCCTTGACCACGGCGACGGTGTCCTCGGCGAGCATCGTCGAGATCGTCATGTAGGTCTTGGGCCAGAAGACGACGTCGATCGAGCCGGCCATGTCCTCGATGGACAGGCGGGCGTAGGGGTCGCCGTTCTTGGTGCGCTTGAGCTGCAGGTTGGTCATCAGGCCCGCGACGGTGACGAAGTCGCCGTCCTTGGCGCCGTCCTCGCCGACGATCTCCAGGATCGAGGCGCTGGCGTGCTGCGACAGGATGTGCTCGATGCCGTTGAGCGGGTGGTCGGAGACGTAGAGGCCGAGCATCTCCCGCTCGAAGGCGAGCAGCACCGACTTGTCCCACTCCACCGCGGGGATGGGCGGGAGGGTGACGATCTGCATACCCGCGTCCTGCTCGCCGTCGTCGCCGAGGCCGAATCCGGAGAAGAGGCTGTCCTGGCCGATCGCCTCCTGCTTCTTCTCGTCGACGAGGGCGTCGACGTAGCGCTCGTGCACGCTGACCAGGCCCTGGCGGGTGTGACCGAGGCTGTCGAAGGCGCCGGCCTTGACCAGCGACTCGATGGTCCGCTTGTTGCAGACCACGACCGGGCACTTGCGCAGGAAGTCCTCGAAGGAGGTGAAGTCGCCCTTCTCCTCCCGGGTCCGGGCGATCGCGCTGACGACGTTGTGGCCGACGTTGCGGATCGCCGAGAGGCCGAAGCGGATGTCGTCGCCGACCGCGGCGAAGTTGGCGACGGAGGCGTTGACGTCGGGCGGCAGCACCGCGATGCCCATGCGCCGGCACTCGGCGAGGTAGAGCGCCGTCTTGTCCTTGTCGTCGCCGACGCTGGTCAGCAGCGCCGCCATGTACTCGGCCGGGTAGTTGGCCTTGAGGTAGGCGGTCCAGTAGGAGATGACGCCATAGGCGGCCGTGTGAGCCTTGTTGAAGGCGTAGTCAGAGAACGGCACCAGGACGCCCCACAGCGCGGCGATGGAGGCCTCGTTGTAACCGTTGGCCTTCATGCCCTCGGAGAAGGGGACGTACTCGGCGTCGAGGACCTCCTTCTTCTTCTTGCCCATCGCGCGGCGGAGCAGGTCCGCGTTGCCGAGCGTGTAGCCCGCCAATTTCTGAGCAATTTCCATGACCTGTTCCTGGTAGATACATAAACCATATGTATTTCCAAGAATTGGTCCGAGGGCCTCCTCCATCTGGGGCTGCAGCTTGCCCTTCAGCGCCGGGTCGAGCGGCACGACCTCCTGCTGGCCGTTCTTGCGCAGCGCGAAGTTGGTGTGGGCGTTGACGCCCATCGGGCCGGGCCGGTAGAGCGCGAGCGCCGCGGAGATGTCCTCGAAGTTGTCGGGGCGCATGAGGCGCAGCAGCTGGCGCATGCCGTTGCCGTCGAGCTGGAAGACGCCGAGGGTGTCACCGCGGCCCAGCAGCTCGTAGGTCTTCTTGTCGGTCATGTCCTTGGACAGCTGGTCGAGGTCGATGTCCTCGCCCCGGTTGTCCTTGATGTTCTTGATCGCGTCGTCGAGGACCGTGAGGTTGCGCAGCCCCAGGAAGTCCATCTTGACCAGACCCAGCGACTCGCACGTGGGGTAGTCGAACTGGGTGATGATCTGGCCGTCCTGCTCGCGGCGCATGATCGGGATGAGGTCGAGCAGGGGCTCGCTCGACATGATGACGCCGGCGGCGTGCACGCCCCACTGCCGCTTCAGGCCCTCCAGGCCCTTGGCGGTCTCGAAGACCTCCGCGGCGTGCGGGTCCTCGGCGAGGACCTGGCGGAACTCGTCGGCCTCCTTGTAGCGCTTGTGCTCCTCGTCGTAGACGCCCGAGAGCGGGATGCCCTTGCCCATGACGTCCGGCGGCATCGCCTTGGTGAGCTTCTCGCCCATCGCGAAGGGGTAGCCCATCACGCGGGAGGCGTCCTTGAGCGCCTGCTTGGCCTTGATGGTGCCGTAGGTGACGATCATCGCGACCCGGTCGTCGCCGTACTTCTCGGTGACGTAGCGGATGACCTCGGCGCGTCGCCGGTCGTCGAAGTCGACGTCGAAGTCGGGCATCGACTTGCGCTCGGGGTTGAGGAAGCGCTCGAAGATCAGACCGTGCGGGATCGGGTCGAGGTCGGTGATGCCCATCGCGTAGGCGCACATCGAGCCCGCACCCGAGCCACGGCCGGGGCCGACGCGGATGCCGTTGTTCTTGGCCCAGTTGATGAAGTCGGCGACGACGAGGAAGTAGCCGGCGTAGCCCTTGGAGATGATGACCTCGGACTCGTAGGCCGCCTGCTTGCTGGCGTAGTCCGGCACGCCCTCGGGGAAGCGGCGGCGCAGGCCGGTCTCGACCTCGGAGAGGAACCAGCTGGTCTCGTCGTGCCCGGGCGGGCAGGGGAAGCGGGGCATGTAGCGCCCCTCGCCCTCGGTGAAGGAGACCTCGCACCGCTCGGCGACGAGCAGGGTGTTGTCGCACGCCTCGGGCAGCTCGCGCCAGATGTGGCGCATCTCCTCGGCGCTCTTGAGGTAGTAGCCGTCACCGTCGAACTTGAAGCGGTTGGGGTCCTGCATCGTCGACCCGGACTGGACGCACAGCAGCGCCGCGTGCGCGGTGGCGTCCTCCTGGCGGGTGTAGTGCAGGTCGTTGGTCGCCAGCAGCGGGAGGTTGAGCTCCTTGGCGAGCTTGAGCAGGTCCTGCCGGACCACGCGCTCGATCTCGATGCCGTGGTCCATGAGCTCGCAGAAGACGTTGTCCGCGCCGAAGATGTCCTTGAGGTCGGAGGCCCACTGCACTGCCTCCTTCCACTGGCCGAGCCGCAGGCGGGTCTGCACCTCGCTGGACGGGCAGCCGGTGGTGACGATCATCCCCTGGCCGTACTTCTCCAGGAGCTCGCGGTCCATCCGGGGCTTGAAGTAGTAGCCCTCCATCGACGCGAGCGACGCCAGCCGGAAGAGGTTGTGCATGCCGTTGTTGTTGCGGGCCAGCATCGTCATGTGGGTGTAGGCACCACCACCGGAGACGTCGTCGCGCCCGCCGTCGCCGTACTTGACCCGGGTCTTGTCGGTGCGGTGCGTGCCCGGCGTCAGGTAGGCCTCGAGGCCGATGATCGGCTTGACGTCGTAGCGCTGCGCGGTCTTCCAGAACTCGTAGGCGCCGAAGATGAAGCCGTGGTCGGTCGTCGCGATCGCGGGCATCCCGAACTCGGCCGCGGTCTTGAACATGTCGTCGATCCGCGCGGCACCGTCGAGCATGGAGTACTCGGTGTGGTTGTGCAGGTGGACGAAGCTCTGGGCGGGGCTGGCTGCGACTGACATCGCAGTCGATCCTAGATCGCCCGACCGACATCACCGACCACCCGGAGGGGACCTGCGAGAACGCCCGCGCTGACCTGCACGGCAGGAACGCCCGGCGTGTCCGATTCGACCGAGGGCCGAACGAGACCAGGGCCACATGGATTCATGGATTGACGAAATGCTAAACTCGTCAGGTCCGGCTGCTTCTCCTGCAAGGAACCTCGTGACCTCTGCCACCGACGCCCCCCTCTACGAGATCAAGGCCAACCTCTTCAAGGCCCTCGCCCACCCCGCCCGGGTGCGCATCCTCGAGATCCTCGTCGCCGCCGACGGCCCGTGCGCGGTCAGCGACATCCTCGCGGTCCTCGACGTCGAGCCCTCCCTGCTCAGCCAGCACCTGAGCGTGCTCCGCCGTCACCACGTGGTCACCTCGACCCGCGCCGGCAACGCGGTCCACTACGAGTTGGCCCACCCGCAGGTGGCCGACCTGCTGACCGTCGCTCGGTCCTTCCTCCTCGACCGCCTCGCCGCCCAGCAGGAGCAGCTCGCCCTCGCCGCCGCCCTGGACGGCCGCCGGTGAGCGCCGCCGCCGTCCTGCGCGGCCTGCTGCCGGGGCGCGCCGACTACGCCGACGTCCCTCGCACCTGGCGGGCCGACCTCGTCGCCGGTGCCACCGTCGGCATCGTCGCGCTCCCCCTGGCCCTCGCCTTCGGCATCAGCTCCGGCGCCGGGGCCGCAGCCGGCCTGGTCACCGCCGTGGTCGCGGGCATCGTGGCCGCCGTCTTCGGGGGCTCCAACGTCCAGGTGTCGGGACCCACCGGCGCGATGGCCGTCGTCCTCGTCCCGATCGTCGGCGAGCACGGCGTCGGCGCCCTCGCGATCGTCGGCATCCTCGCCGGGCTCCTGCTCGTCGTCGCCGGGGTGCTCCGACTGGGCCAGCTGATCGGGCTGGTCCCCTGGCCCGTCATCGCGGGCTTCACCGCCGGCATCGGCGTCATCATCTTCCTGCAGCAGGTGCCCCTGGTCCTGGGTCCGTCCGCGAGCGCCGGCACCCGCCCCGTGCTGGCCGCCTTCTCGGCCGCGACGCACGCGGACTGGTCCGCAGCCGTCTGGCCGCTGGCCGCTGTCGCCGCGGTCGTGCTGCTCATGCTGCTGCTCCCTCGCATCGACGAGCGCATCCCCGCCTCGCTGCTGGCCATCGTCCTGGTCACGATCGTCGCGGAGGTGCTCGACCTGCCCCTGGCCCGCATCGGCGAGATCCCCTCCTCGCTGCCGATGCCCTCGCTGCCGTCGGTCGACCCCGCGGTGCTGCAGACCCTCCTGACCGCGGCCGTCGCGGTCGCCGCCCTTTCGGCGATCGAGTCGCTGCTCTCCGCCCGGGTGGCCGTCGACCTGTCCGGCGACGCGCGCCACAACCCCGACCGTGAACTCGTCGGGCAGGGTATGGCGTGCCTCGCCTCCGGCGCCTTCGGCGGCATCCCCGCCACCGGCGCCATCGCCCGCACCGCTGTCAACGTCAAGGCCGGCGGTCGCACGCGGCTGGCCGCGATCTCCCACTCCCTGGTGCTGCTGGGTGTCATCTACCTGGCGTCCGGCCCGGTCTCGCGGATCCCCACCGCCGCGCTGGCCGCCGTGCTCATGCTCACCGCGGTCCGCATGATCCCCTACCGCGAGATCCGCACCATCCTGCGCGCGACCCGCTCCGACGCGGCGGTGCTGCTGCTCACCATGGGCGTGACGGTCCTCGTCGACCTCATCGAGGCCGTCCAGCTCGGCATCGCGGTCGCCGCGGTCTTCGCGCTGCGCGCCGTCGCCCGCACCAGCGGGGTGCGCCGCGAGGAGATTGACAGCGACCCGGACCCGGCCGACGCGCGGATCGCGGTCTACCGCCTCACCGGCTCGATGTTCTTCGGGGCCGCCGAGCGGGTGCGGGCCGAGGTCCGTGCCGACGGCGACGTCGAGGTCGTCATCCTCGCCTTCTCCCAGCTGCGCACCCTCGATGCCACTGGCGCCAACACGCTGGCCGAGATCATCCGCTCGCTGGAGAAGCAGGGCGTCACCGTGCTCGTCAAGGGTGTCCCGAGCCGCCACATGGCCCTGCTGCGCTCGGTCGGCGTCATCGAGGCCCTGCGCGACCCACGGCACCTCTTCGACCGCTTCCCGGACGCGCTGGAGCACGCCCGCAGCCACGTGCGGCGCGCCGAGGCCGCGCGCCGCACTCGGGCCACGGTCGCCCCGGCCTGAGCCGGGGTCGCGGTCTCAGCCGCGGATGACGTCCAGCGCGTGCTGCAGGTCGGCCGGGTAGGGCGACTCGAACTCGACGTATGCCCCGCTGCCGGGGTGCAGGAAGCCGAGCTTGACCGCGTGCAGCCACTGCCGGGTCAGCCCGAGGCGCTTGGCCAGCGTCGGGTCGCCGCCGTAGGTCAGGTCGCCGCAGCACGGGTGCTTGAGGGCCGAGAAGTGCACGCGGATCTGGTGCGTGCGCCCGGTCTCGAGGTGGATCTCCATCAGGCTGGCCGACCGGTGGGCCTCGAGCAGCTCGTAGTGCGTGATGCTCGGGCGGCCGTCACGACGCACCGCGAAGCGGTAGTCGTGGCCCGGGTGACGCCCGATCGGGGCGTCGATGGTGCCCTCGTGCGGGTCGGGGAGGCCCTGCACCAGCGCGTGGTAGGTCTTGTCGACCGTGCGGTCGCGGAAGGCCTGCTTGAGCACGGTGTAGGCGCGCTCGGACTTGGCCACGACCATGAGGCCGGAGGTGCCGACGTCGAGGCGCTGGACGATGCCCTGCCGCTCCGGGGCGCCGGAGGTGGAGATGCGGTAGCCGGCGGCGGCCAGACCGCCGACGACGGTCGGGCCCGACCAGCCCACGCTCGGGTGGGCGGCCACCTCGGCCGGCTTGTCGACGACGACGATCTCGCTGTCGTCGTGGACGATGCGCATGCCCTCGACGGGCTCCGCGATGACCTCGAGCCCGGGCGGCGGGCCGACCGGCGGCAGCACGACCTCGACCCAGCTGCCGGCCACGACGCGGTCGGACTTGCCGACGACGCGGCCGTCCTGGGTCACGTGGCCGTTGGCGGCGAGGTCGGCGGCCTTGGAGCGGGACAGGCCGAGCAGCCGGGCGAGGGCCGCGTCGATGCGCTCGCCCGCCAGCCCGTCGGGGATCATGAAGGTGCGGGACTCGCTCATCGGGTGCCCTCCGTCGGGTCGCCCTGCGTGGGAGAGGTATGCGGCGTGGCCGCGTCCTGCTCCTCCCGCGTCGGGTAGGCCTCGGCCTTGTCGGAGTCGCGCGTGCCGTCGGGGTGGAAGCCCCGCAGCGCGAGCAGGGCGATGAGGCAGGCGGCCGTCGTCACGCCGATGTCGGCCACGTTGAAGATCGGGAAGTTGGGCAGGCGCAGGAAGTCGACGACGTGCCCCACGCCGACCCCCGGGGCGCGGAAGAACCGGTCGACGAGGTTGCCCAGCGCACCGCCGAGCAGCAGACCGAGGGCGACCGCCCACGGCAGGCTGCGCACCTTGAACGCCTGCCACACGATGAGCACGACGATGATCGAGGCCACGACTGTGAGGACACCTGTCGAGCCGGTGCCCAGGGAGAACGCCGCGCCCGAGTTGTAGATGAGGTGCAGCCGCAGCAGGTCGCCGACGACCTGGACGGGCTCGCCGAGGGTCAGGGCACGCTCGGCCCACACCTTGGTCAGCTGGTCGAGGACGATCCAGAGGGCGGCGAGGCCGAGGACGACGAGGGTGCGTCTGGGGCGGCTGGGGGTCAGCGGCGTTCCTGCTTCTGCTTGCATGTCATGCATAGGGTCGCACGGGGGAAGGCCTGGAGCCGCATCTTGCCGATGGGACGGCCGCAGGACTCGCAGTCGCCGTAGGTGCCCGCGTCCATGCGCTCCAGCGCGTGCAGGCTCTGCATCAGCAGCCCCTTGGCGTTGTTGGTGAGCGAGAGCTCGTGCTCGCGCTCCCAGGTCGCCGCGCCAGCGTCGGCCTGGTCGTCGCCCGCGCCGTCGCCGAAGCTGCGCATCAGCTCGACGAGGTCGTGCTCGGCCTCGTCCACCTCGGCGCTGAGACGGGCCACGTCGGCCTCGAGCTCGGACCGGACCTCAGCGAGCTCGTCCGCCGTCCAGGGCGCCTCGTCCTCGCGGACGCTCAGCGAGGCGTGCAGGTCGGCGGTCGGAGTGTTCTTCGCAAGCTTGGCCACTACGGCTCTCTTCCCCTGTCAGAAGACCCGACCGGCCCGGGGGCCGGTCTGGCATGGTGCGGAGAATATAGGCCACCTGACCGGCGATGACAACGATGAATCGCCACCGTCGCGCCGGACGCGCCGAGGGCGCCCCGGCCGCGTGGCCGGGGCGCCCTCGTGCGCCGTGCGATCGGGGACCGTCAGTCGGTGCCCTCGACCTTGGCGAGCTGGTCGGAGAGGAACGCGCGCAGGCGGTCGCGCAGCTCGGTCTCCTGGGTCTGCAGCTCGTTGATCTTGCTGCTGAGCGTGGACTGCTGGGTGTTGAGGTCGTGCAGGATGCCGGCGCGGTGCTGCTCGGCCTCGCCGATCATCTGGTCGCGCGACGACTGGCCCTCGTTGACGAGGGTGTCGTGCGTTTGCTGACCGGTCTGCACGAGCTCGTCGTGGCGGGCCTGACCCTCGGTGACGAGGCGGTGGCGCTCCTGCTGCCCCTCCTCGACCAGGGAGTCGTGGGTCTGCTGGCCGGTCTGGACGAGCTCGTCGTGCTTGGCGCGGCCCTCCTCCACGAGGCGGTCGTGCGTCTGCTGGCCGGTCTGCACCAGCTCGTCGTGCTTGGCCTGACCCTCGCCGACGAGGCGGTCGTGGGTCTGCTGACCGACGGTGATGAGCTCCTCGCGCTTCTGGTCGGCCTCGGCCACGACGCGGTCGCGGTAGGACTCGCCCTCCTCGACCAGGCGGTTGCGGGTGCTCTCGCCCTCGGCGACGTGCTGGTCGTGCAGGCGCTGGGCCAGCGAGATGATCGTGGTGGGGTCCTCCCCCGGCACGCCGGCCGGAGCGACGGCGGCGACCGGAGCCACCTGCGCAGCCTGGGCGGCGTTCTCCTCGGCCTGGCGGGCACGCTCGGAGGCCTGCTCCAGCTCGGCCTCGAGCTCACGGATGCGCTCG
The DNA here is from genome assembly GCF_006716885.1 of Ornithinimicrobium humiphilum. Lineage (NCBI taxonomy): Bacteria > Bacillati > Actinomycetota > Actinomycetes > Micrococcales > Ornithinimicrobiaceae > Ornithinimicrobium > Ornithinimicrobium humiphilum. The sequence goes on along the minus strand of NZ_VFPU01000001.1, from coordinate 1,408,462 downwards.
TCGGCGGCCGCGACGCGGGAGCGGAGCTCCTCGACCTCGGCGCCGGCGTTCTCCGAGCCCGCGGCATGGGCCTGCTCGGCCGTCTGCGCACGCTCCTCGGCCTGCGCCCGGGCGGCCTGGCACTCCTCCAGCTGGCGGCGCAGGTCCTCGACCTCGCCGGAGCGGTCCTCGACGGCAGGGGCGTCGCCGGCGGCGGCGAGGCGCTGCTCGGCCTCGGCGGCGGCGCGGCGGGCCTCCTCGGCGGCGGCACGCTCGGCCTCGACCTGGGCGCGCAGCTCTTCGAGCTCGGCCTCCAGGTCGGCGTCGCGCTGGCCGATGACGGCCGGGCGGATGGACTCGGTCTGGTCGCCGGCATACCCCTGGCCGGCTCGGCAGTCCTCGAGGTCGGACCGCAGGGAGTCGTTCTCCGCGATCAGTCGGCGCAGCTCGACGACCACCTCGTCGAGGAAGTCGTCGACCTGGGTCTCGTCATAGCCTCGCCTCAGGTGCGTCGCACTGAAGCTCTTCTTGATGACGTCCTCGGGGGACAGCGCCATGTTTCACCTCGATCAGGAAGTCATCGGGCATGCCCGGATCACGGCGTGGGCAGGCTCGATGACGTGCGGGTCGTGCACGTGCAGGACGAAACTCTAACGCACTCCAGGCACGCCGGTCACGCCCGAAGCAGCAGGCCAGAGGCCCCCTCAGAAGGGCAGGGCCAGGACCAGCGAGCGGCCCATGCTCACCGCGATGATGAGCACGAGGAAGCCCAGGTCGAGCGCGATGCCGCCCAGCCGGAGCGGCGGGATCACCTTGCGCAGTGCGCGCAGCGGCGGGTCGGTCAGCGCGTAGATCGCGTTGGCCAGCACCAGCACCGGGCCCTTGGGCCGCCAGTCCCGCGCGAAGACCTGCACCCAGTCGAAGACCAGCCGTCCGATGAGGACGAACATGTAGAACGAGAGCAGGAGTGACAGGATCTGGCCGACCATGGGAGGAAGGCTACGTCAGCTCTGGTTGAACGGCCCCTGCGCCTTGTGCCCCGTGGCCTCGACACCGCCGTCCACCTCGACGTACTCCGGGCTCAGCAGGAAGACCTTGCTGGTCACGCGCTCGATGGAGCCGCGCAGACCGAAGGCCAGGCCGGCGGCGAAGTCGACCAGGCGCTTGGCGTCCGCGTCGTCCATGTCGGTGAGGTTCATGATCACCGGGATGCCACCGCGGAAGGCCTCGCCGATGTTCTTGGCCTCGTTGTAGGTCCGCGGGTGGATCGTGGTGATGCGGTTGAGTTCGCTCATCTGGGGCTCCCGGACGACCTGCTTGGCGGGGGTGCGCCGCGGAAGGGGGGTGACCTCGGCACCACGGTCGTCGTCGTGCACGGCGCGCACGGGCGCCTCCGGCGCCTCGTGGCGGACCGGCTCGCGACGAGCCTCGTCGTCGTAGGCGTCGTAGTCGTCGTACCGCTCGTCGGACTCGGCGAGTCCGAGGTACTCCATGGTCTTGCGCAGCGCCCCGGCCATGTGTGCGAGCTCCTTGGTGCGAAACGGGCTAGCACCCGTGGTGGATCGGTCGATGTCGACGCTACAACCGCGATCCCATGATCGAGGTTCCGACACGCAGGTGTGTCGCACCACAAGTCACAGCAGTTTCAAGGTCGCCGCTCATGCCGGCGGAGATCCAGGTGGACTCCGGATGGTCGGCGCGGAGGCTCTGCGACAGCGCGCGGAGGCGCTCGAACGCCGCGCGTGTACCGGCCTCGTCCAGGCCGAGAGGCGCGACAGCCATCAGGCCCCGCAGACGCAGGTGCTCGGTCCCGGCGACGGCGTCGGCCAGACCCGGGATGTCCTCGGGGAGCGCGCCACCCCGACCGCGGTCCTCCCCCTCCCCCAGGTCCACCTGGAGCAGCACCTCGAGCGGGGTATGCCGTGCCCCCTCGTCCAGGGCGTGCCCGACACCGCGGTCCAGCGCCCGCACGAGCTTGGCCCGGTCGACGGACTGGACGACGTCGGCATACCGGGTGACGTGGTTGGCCTTGTTGGTCTGCAGCTGCCCGATGAAGTGGACCGTGAGCTGGGCGCGCACGTCAGGGGCGAGCTCGGCGACCTTGGAGCCGGCCTCCTGGTCCCGGTTCTCGCCGATGTGCCGTGCGCCGAGGGCGGCGAGGTGGGCGACGTCGCTGGCGGGGAAGAACTTGGTGACCGCGATGAGCGTCAGCTCGTCGCGGTCGCGCCCGGCGGCGGCGCAGGCGGCGTCGATGCGGGCGTGCACGGCGGCGAGGTTGGCCGCGAGCTCCTCGCGGCGGGCGTCCGTGCTCATGCGACGCGCTCCCGCTCCAGCAGACGGACGACGCCGACGAAGCGGCCGGTCTGCCCGTCGCGCCGGTAGGAGTAGAGGTCCGGATCCTCCTTGGTGCAGCCGGGCAGCCAGCGCACCGAGACCCCCTCGCGCACGAGCTGCTCGACGACGCCCGAGGCCAGGTCGATGGCGGGCGTACCGGTCCAGGTGACAGCGGCGCTCACGGGCTCGACCGCCGCGGCGGCGTCCCTCATGTCGGCCGGGACCTCGTAGCAACGCCCGCAGACCGACGGTCCGACGAGGGCTTCGAGGTCGCGTGCGCCGAGCTCGCGCATCCGGGCGAGGGTCGCGGGGACGACTCCCGACACCATGCCCGGACGGCCCGCATGCACGGCAGCGACGAAGCCTTCGACGCGGTCGACGAGGAGCACCGGCACGCAGTCGGCCACCATGACCACGAGGGCCTCATCGGTGCGGCCCGAGATCAGGCCGTCGACGGAGGGCGGCACGGCATCCTCCGTCGGTTCGGCCTCCCCCGTGCCCGGGGTCACGGCGACGTCGCAGCCGTGGACCTGGTCCATGAAGCGCAGGTCGGCCAGCCGCAGGCCCAGCTCGTGCGCCAGGCGGTGCCTGTTGGTCGTCACCGCCTCGTCGAGGTCACCGACGTGCCGGGCCAGGTTGAGCTCGTCGAACGGCTCCTGGCTCGACCCGCCCCGGCGGTCGGTGATCGCCCACTCGACGCCATACTCCGCGCCGCTCGGCTCGATCCTCTCCCGCCACCAGAACACCTGGTCAGGGTACCGCCGGGGACTCCACGTCCGACGCGGTGGGCGCGGCCACGCGCCAGCTCTCGTCGTCCAGGCCGGCGAGCTGCTGCTGCACCAGCTGGCGGAGCCGGTCGCGGTACTCCCCCTGCTGGCGGTCGAGCTCGGTGATCCGGTGCTCGAGCAGCTCGCGGCGGGCCTGGAGGTCGGCCAGAATGCCGGCTCGCTCCTCCTCGGCCTCCGCGATGAGCCGGTCGTGCTCGGCCTGCGCCGCCGCGGCGATCTGCCGGCTCTCCTGCTGCGCGGTCGTGAGCAGGCGCTTGGCGGACTGCGTCACCTCGGCCTGCCGGGTGTCGGCGTCCGCCAGCAAGCGGTCGGCCTCGGTCCTCGCCTCGCTCAGCACCCGCTCCTGCTCCGCCGCGGCGTCGGCGAGCACCATGTCGGCCTCTGCCTGGGCGGTCGCGCGCACCTCCTCGGCCTGCGCCATCGCGCTGGTGCGCATCGCGTCGACCTCGGCCTGCGTACCTTCTCGCAGTCGGGCAGCCTCCGCCTCTGCGGCGGAGACGTGCTGGTCGTGGATGCTGCGCGCCAGGCGGCCGATGACGTCGAGGTCGTCCGTCGGGTTCCCGGCGGGCTGCCCCGGCTCGATCCCGAGGATGTCCTTTGCACGAATTTCGGCTTCCGTGCGCAGAGCCCGCAGTTCGGCGACCAGTGTGTCGAAGGCGCCACGGAGATCGTCGTGCACGGCCTGCGCGCGGGCCACCTTCTCCTCCAACGTGGCCAGAGTCGCTTCAGCCTGCTCACGGCGGGTCTCCGCGTCCTGCTGCGCGGCGGTGGCCTGCGCCACACGGCCCTCCGCCTGCGCGACTTCTTTCCGGGCGGCCGTCAGTTGTGACTGCAGCCCGCCCAGCTCGCTGACGAGCTCTTGGCGTTCGTTCCGGATCAGGTCAAGTTGCTCCCGCTCACGGACGACGCGCTCGGTCTCAACCTCTCCGACGGAGCGCGGACGTTGAAGCTCGGCGAGCAGCTCGTCACGCTCGGCCTCACGACGCCGCAGATCGGCGACGATCTCCTCGAGGAAGGCGTCAACCTCCGCCTCGTCGTAACCCCGTCGGAACACCGACGTCTTGAAGGACTTCCTGACGACATCCTCCGGTCCAAGTGGCACGGTTCCTCCTGAGATCAGCAAGCAGTGGTTGGTTAGAACATCGCCAGGGCGTTGAGCACAGCTGGCCCCATGATGACGATGAAAAGGACGGGCAGGATGAGGAGGGTCAGGGGGAAGACCACCTTCACCGGAATCTTCATGGCCTTCTCCTCGGCCAGCTGGCGCCGCTTGAGCCGCATCTCTCGAGCCTGCGTGTTGAGGACCCGTCCCACCGAGATGCCGTTGGCCTCTGCCTGATTGATCGCGCGAACGAACCGGCCCAGATCCTGGACTTGGGTGCGCTCCGCTAGGTCCTCATAGGCGAGGCGCCGTGGCACACCTACTTGGATGTCCTGCAAAGTACGGATGAGTTCCTCCGACAGGGGCCCCGTGCCGTGCCTTGCCACGTGGGAAAGTGCGGCCTCGAAACCGAGGCCGGCCTCGACTGCGATGGACAACTGGTCCATCGCGTCCGGGAGACTGAGCTGAATGAGCTGTCGTCTCTCCTGGCCCCGCCCCCACAGGATGAGCTCGGGCGCCCCCCAGGCCAAGAGCGCACCCACGATGGCCAGGGCGACCAGCCTAGGGCTGGGATCCCGAAGCACGAAGAGTGTGACGACCGTTGCCATCCCGACGCTTAGAACCAGCTTAGTCACCAGCACACGTTCGAGCGGCCAGGCCGCCGGACGGCCTGCACGTGCCAGCAAGGCGTCGATCCAGCGGATGGACGCGCCGGGTGTGAGCCTGTAGGCGGCCTTCCCCATCGTTCCCCGCGCCTCCTGCGGGGCGGCGCCTGACTTCTGCGCCTCCTCGAGACCGCGCTGAAGGTTGCGAAGAGTGCCCCGGCGCGTCGAGTTGGCGTCGATGGTGAAGGAATAGGTCAAGAGTGGGAGGGCCACTGCTACACACGCCGCGGCGATAAGGAGTGGCAGCGAAACACCGTTCACGACGCTCCTCAGAACTTGATCTTGATGATGCGGCTCATCCAGAACGATCCGAGAGCCAGCATGGTGACGGCCGTGACGATCATGAACCAACCGAAAAGGCTCTCGGTCAGGATCGTCATGTAGCCCGGGTTGATGATCTGCAGAATCAGCGCGACGGCAATCGGGAGGCCCACGAGGATGTAGGCAGAGAGCTTGCCCTCCGCAGACAAGGAACGCACCTGCCTTCGAATCGCGTTGCGTTCCCTGATCGTCTCGCCGACCGTGTCCATGACCTCGGCCAGGTTCCCTCCGACCTGGCGTTGAATCGCAATCGCCTGGGCGATCCACCGAAAGTCGTCACTCTCCATCCGCTCGGCCGCGTCCTCGAGCACCCCGCCGAAGTCCCGGCCGACACGTACTTGGTTGACTACCCGTGCGATCTCGCTGGCTGCGGGGTCGTCGAGTTCCCGAGCGAGGGAATCCATGGCCTGGAGCACGCTGTGCCCAGCGCGCAGGTTGCTGCCCAGCAGTTGGACCAGGTCGTCCAGTTGGTCCGCGAAGGCGGAGCGGCGCCTGCTGATCTGCACCGACACGTAGACGATGCTCCCCATCAGCACCAGAGCACCCATCATGACGGCGAGGATGACCCCGCTTAGGGCGGCGCCCAGCGCGGCGCCTGCCAGCATGGCCGCGCCCACCAGCAGCGTGAACTCGGGCACCGTGCGCCTGATGCCGGCTAGCTCGAGCCGCTGGCTCATGGGCTCAACGCGGCCCCGTCTCCGGAGCACTTTCTCGATGACGCCGAGACTGGAGTCAGCAGCGCGAGTGAGGGCGCTGGGCCTCGCGTCTACTCCCGGCCTACGGCGGGACGCCGGGATTGCGCGCGAGGGAACGAGCATGACCCAGGCGGCGAGACAGATCGAGACCACCACGGCAGCAGCAGCCCACCACACGGTCGTCTGGTCGCCCCCGAGTGTCGAGAGCACGTTCATCGACGCCCCCGGCTAGCCGGTGCCTCGAAGATGCCTGCTGGCAGCGGAATCCCCTGGTCGATGATGCGATCACTGAACTGGGGGCGGACGCCGGTTGCCCGGGTGGTGCCACGGAAGCGGCCGTTCGCATCCACACCTGCGTGGAAGTCGAAGGTGAAGGCGTCCTGGAGCGTGATCACGTCACCCTCCATACCCTGCACCTCGGTCACGTGGGTGACTCGACGGGTTCCGTCACGAAGACGTGACAGATGGACGATAACGTCGATGGCCGAGGCGATCTGCTCGCGAATCGCTCGGAGTGGCAGATCCATGCCCGCCATGAGAACCATCGTCTCCAACCGGGCCACCGCGTCTCGAGGGGAGTTGGCGTGCAGCGTGGAGAGCGATCCTTCATGGCCTGTGTTCATGGCTTGGAGCATGTCCAGGCTCTCCCCGCCGCGAACCTCTCCGACGATAATTCGGTCAGGCCTCATACGGAGGGAGTTGCGGACGAGGTCACGAATCGTAACCTCACCACGGCCCTCGATGTTCCGCGGCCGGGCCTCTAGGCGAACGATGTGCTCCTGCTGGAGCTGCAATTCGACTGCGTCCTCGATCGTGACGATGCGCTCGTCCGCCGGAATGAAGGAGGACAGGACATTGAGAAGCGTGGTTTTGCCCGTGCCGGTACCTCCGGACACCAAGATGTTCAGCTTGGCTTCGACGCACGCGCTGAGCATCTCCACCATCTGAGGTGACAGGCTCTGGTTGTCGATGAGGTCCTGCACCTGGAGCGGCTTCTTGCCGAACTTGCGAATCGTCAACGTCGATCCGCTAAATGCTAAGGGCGGGATGATGGCGTTGACCCGGGAACCATCCTCAAGACGGGCGTCGACGAGTGGCGAAGACTCATCGATCCGGCGCCCCACGCGCCCGACGATACGCTCGATGACGCGCCGCAGGTGCTCCTCGGAGGCGAACTCGACGGGCACCCGGCTCAGTCGCCCAGCCCGTTCGACATAGACGTTCTGGGGACCGTTCACCATGATCTCGGTGACGCTGTCGTCATCCAGCAGCGACTGCAACGGACCGTGACCGAGGACGTCGTCCGTGACCTCCTTGATCAGCCGGCGGCGCTCGTCCGACTTGAGCGGGGTCTCCGTAGCAGCGACCAACTGAGTCAGTTCGCGGCGGACCAGCTCGTGAAGTTGCTCCTCGTCCAACGACGTGTCGCTGAGCCGTGCGCCAAGCCGGGTGAAGAGCTGCTCTCGCGCGTCAGCTTTAATCTTGGCCAAGGCGTCCGTGATGCGCACTTGGGTTGCGGCTGGAGCGTCAACGTATCCCTGCGGCCCTGCTGCCGCTCCCCCGTCACTCACGTCGTGAGAAAACGAGCCAATACTGGCAGGTAGTTCCGGTTGCGTGGGCGCCCGGCCCTCAGCGTGCCGGGGCCCGGGCTTAGAGGCAGCCAACCGATCAGACAGGCTCACAGGGCCACCCCCCGATGCCGAGCGCGCCGACGCGTCTGGGGCGTGCCTACAGCAATGGGACTGAACCGGGTCACCATCGCCTCGAGGTCTTTGGTGATCCGGTCTCGTCCTCGCTCTTCGAGGAGAGGCTTACCGCGATTGGTGGACATGAGGAATTTGGGCGATCGGGGAAAAGAGAAGTCGATCTTTCGATCGATCGTCGCCTCGACGTCCGCGACAGTGAGTCCGGTGCCCCGCTCAGCCATGTTAACGACAACGTGGCGCGTCGCCGGGGGGAGATCGAGCTCGTCGAGCAGCTCGAGCTCCTTCCGCAGGCCCCGCACACCGGGGACATCCAGGCTGGTGACGAGCAGGAGATCGGTCGTGTGGTCCAAGGCCGCCAACGTGTGCTCGCCAAGCCCGGGGGCGGTGTCGAGCACCACGTAGCGGAACTCGCTCTTGAGCAGGTTGATGATCGTGCTGACGTGGCCGGCTGTCACGTGGTCCGCCTCGGCAGGTGAGAGCACCCCGCACAAGACATGCAGGCCGGAATCGTGCCGCGTCAGCAGGGTCTTCAAGCCCATGACATCGCGTAACCCTGCACCAAGGACCGCATCCGCCAGCGTGTAGGTCGGTTCAAGGTCAAGGGCAGCAGCCACGTCGCCGAACTGGATATCCAGGTCGACAAGGACCGTCCCCTGCGGTGATTGGCCCGCGAGCCCGACCGCGAGGTTCGTGGCGATCGTCGTCTTGCCCACCCCTCCCTTGGGCGAAGCAACCGTAATGACTCGACCGGCAACAACCTGCTCGTCCAAGGAGTCAACGGTGCCCTGACCAACGCGCGTCTCCACCGCGCGACGGAGGACCCATCGGATCTCTTCGACGGGAAGGGACGGCTCCATGAGGTCTCGCGCACCAGCGCGCAGTGCCGGCAGAGCCAGTTCGTCTGGAGCATTCGTCACGATGACGACGGCCACATGAGGAAACTGTTCCTGGAAACGCTCGGTCAGCCCGAGCGCCGAGTCGGCAGAAGCGCTCGCAGTCACGTCGATAACCACAGCGCGCACCTGTCCGGACCCCTGGGCGAGCGCGAGCAACTGGGCAGGCCCGGCCGGAACCTGCTCTGGCGCTAGCACGAAGAGGTCGTCGCCTGTCGCCAGACGTACACGACGGGCCAGGTCGGTCGAGGCACTGGCCAGGATCACGGAGCTCACTCGAACACGTCCCTCAGCTCGCTGGCCCGCCGTGGCATCAGCGTGACCACAACCTTCGTGTCATCCTCGCTCGCAGACTCAGGCTCAAGGGAAAGCCAGACGGTGCCGAACTCCATGGCATAAACAAGCTTTTCGGCGTCGGCGGCCGCCAGCGCTAGGGTGACCAACACGGTCCCTCCTGAGGCTTGCTCACCCTCCCCGTCACCCGCGGTAGTCACCCGACTACCTTCCACTGCCGTCACCAAGACCTTGTGCAGTTCAAGGTGAGTCATCCCTCCGGACCCAGCGACGAACTCGTCGCTACTAGGCGAGTTCTGCACGTCGCCTTCCTCGGCGGCCGCGGCGTCTGGACCGCCGTCCGCGGGATCCAGGGAGACAAACACACCGACCGTGTCTCCCGGTGCGATGTACCCACCCACTGCGCGCGGCGCATCCAGAGGGATGGTGATCCGATGCAAGTCCGCCGCCTCATCCGGCAGCGTGAACTGGCCGGCAGCACGAATTTCCTCAGGCGTGGCGAAGCGGGCGGCGCTCACCTGCTCTCCTGCAACCAGGGAAGCAGTCAAGATTCGTCCCGCCAAGTCTTCAAGGGAGTCAACGCCACCGGACACAGCAAATCGCAGAGGCACTTGTTCGACATCGACGAGGTCAGCAAGCTCCTCGGCCGGAGTCCCCTCGGCTATCGCTTCTTTGGCGACAAGCACGTCTACTGTTTCCATCCCCTCGAGCGCGCGCTTGTCAGCCCCGTTGGCGTAGGCCACGACTAGGGCCACACCGACAGCAGCCAGCGCCAAGGCAGCGACCGCTCCCAATACCCGCTTGAGCACTTGGCCCCCCTCAGTCCGTCATCTTGATTACGTAGGTCTGGTCGCCCGGCTTAGGAGCAACGAGCTCCATCCCCGCCTCGAACGACAGATATTCGACAAACTCACCGTACAGACAGCTCTTCAGTTCGGATGAAGGCTTCGTTCCACATATTCCAGACGCTGGGTACGCACCGAGCTTGTTATGAATGTCGTACCCCCGCAAAATAAATGCCGCAAAACGCGAGATGCTGATAGGCGCCCCATTCCCACCACCCGGAGCGACATCGAATATCGGGATGAGGACCGGCTCACCACTCAACACGGCACGCTTGAACGAATTGTCAGGTTGGCACTCGTCCGGCTGCGGCGTCCCAGTCTTGGAGTATCCAACACCACCTGTCCCATCGGCCGCGATGTCGATTCGCGCTGCACACTTGCCACCTACGGTCTTCAACCAACCGAAACCTCCGTCGGGGTACGCCTCGTGACAAGCATCCCCGAAGGGATCGCTCGGGTGATCCATCCAGATCGTGATATTGCCATCGATCGGCACGTCGACACCATCGACGCGGTGGAGGAAGGAACACTCAGAGATTGCGATGGGCAAGGAGGCCTCACCAGCGATCGGCACTCCCCACATCACGGTGGCATCCGCGGCGATGTCGCTGCTACCACGTCCCATAATGGGCAGGAACCAGTGCTGCTGCACGGTGGCTGCTCTGACCGAAACTTTGTTGACTGCCAGACATGTCGCCGTTCCTGTCGCGATGACGTCGTTGCGGACGTTCCCTTGCACCCACGACGTCGCCGTCACGCTGTCCGGCACGCAGGCCCCTGGAGCCACTCCCTGAGCCAGCGCGAGAGCTGCGGCGTCCGCGCCATTCTGTAACTCCTGTCGCTTCCAGTAGGAGGCACCCAGGTCGATGGCAATGCCGAGACACAGCAGCAGAAGTGTCATAACCAGGGCCACGACGATCGCGACAGCCCCCTTCTCGCGGTCGGCCCGCACGAGGCTCAGCCTCCGCATCGCATCCTGGCCTCTCCCGTCAGCGGAACATTGAAACCTGTCAGCGTGCGAACAGTAGAGGCAGCTTGGGCCACGACCGTGTTCCCCTCCGTACAGTTCGAAGGAGTCACAGACGGCATGATCACTGCCCCCAGCGCTCCCGGGTAGTTCCTGATGACGTCTTCCGCACCGCTTCGGTTGTTGTGGATGGCCATCTCGCGCGCCCCTTCGCGCGCGGCATGGGAAAGGGCTGACTGAATAAGAAACAGTCGGCCTCCGTCGAGGATGCCAAACAGAAGTGTGATCAGCAGTAGGGAGACAAAAGCGAACTCCACGGCTGCCGCCCCCTTGTCACGATTCGACCCCATCACCCCTCCGCCCATCACGCCCTAGTCGGGCATCCGACCCTCAGTGCAGCGTGGTGGGCGCCTGAATGAAAGGCGCCCACCACGTCAAGCCATTAGCGGCCGATCACGAGCCAGCGCCACCACCAGCGGGGGCGGGAAGGCCGAGCTGGGTCACAGCGTTGGAGATGGCAGTCTGCACACCCGGCACCAGGGTGACCAGGGCGAGGATGATCACGACGGAAATGAGGGCGACGATGACGCCGTACTCAACCGCGGTCGCACCGCGCTCCTTGTCGGCCTCGGCGAGCTTGGCCTTCAGGGTGGAGAGGGCATAGAAAACAGCAGCCATGATGGCTCCTTCACGAACGAGTGCTGATCCCCCCTACGGGACCGTACGCACGATTTCAACGGGGAAACCGGCCCGGGGCGCTGACCCCGATCCAGCCACCCTCAGCATGCCTACCCACCAGTACTGACACAAGGCTTCAAGAGGTGATCGAGGCCACATTGGCGTTTAAACTACTAAACGCTTTACGCGCGTGTGACCTGCGCCTTTACCGTTGCTTTACCTTTGTTGAACGTTGGTCCGAGCTTGGACAGCACCTCGAGCGACCCCACCTCCCAAGCCCTGCAACGCATGCGACGAGGGCCCGGCCGCCTTGTCGGCGGCCGGGCCCTCGTCGGGTCGTGCGGGAGCTGCTTACTTCAGGAAGTCAGGCACGTCGAGGTCGTCGCCCTCGTCCTCGAACGTCACCTGGCGCGGCGGCTGCACCGGGCGCTGCTGCACGGGGCGCTGCGGGGCGGCCTGCGCCGGCGGCGGCACGGTGGCCGTCCGATCCGCGTCGACGGCCTGCGCGGCCGGCTGGTGGCCCTGGGCTGTCGCGGGGGCACCCACGGGGCGCGCCGGCGCCTGCTGGGCCGCAGCGGGCTGCTGGGCCTGCTGCTGCGGGCGGGAGGCGCCACCCGGCTGCACCTGCCCCAGCGCGCGGTCGTTGTCGCGCTGCATCGGGGCGCCGCCGTCGAAGCCGGCCGCGATGACCGTGACGCGCACCTCGTCGCCGAGGGAGTCGTCGATGACCGCACCGAAGATGATGTTGGCCTCGGGGTGCGCGGCCTCCTGCACCAGGCGAGCGGCCTCGTTGATCTCGAACAGTCCGAGGTCGGAGCCACCCTGGACCGAGAGCAGCACGCCGTGCGCACCCTCGATGCTGGCCTCCAGCAGCGGGCTGGAGATGGCGAGCTCGGCGGCCTGGACCGCACGGTCCTCGCCGCGCGCCGAGCCGATGCCCATGAGCGCCGAGCCGGCGCCCTGCATGACCGACTTCACGTCGGCGAAGTCAAGGTTGATCAGACCCGGCGTGGTGATGAGGTCGGTGATGCCCTGGACACCGGAGAGCAGCACCTGGTCGGCGCTGCGGAAGGCGTCGAGCATGCTGACCGAGCGGTCGGAGATCGACAGCAGCCGGTCGTTGGGGATGACGATGAGGGTGTCGACCTCTTCGCGCAGCGTCGCGATGCCGGACTCGGCCTGGTTGGCGCGACGGCGACCCTCGAAGGTGAACGGACGGGTCACGACACCGATGGTCAGCGCACCCAGCGACTTGGCGATCTTGGCCACGACCGGCGCACCACCGGTGCCGGTGCCGCCACCCTCACCCGCGGTGACGAAGACCATGTCGGCGCCGCGCAGCGCCTCCTCGATCTCCTCCTGGTGGTCCTCGGCGGCCCGACGGCCCACCTCGGGGTCGGCGCCGGCGCCGAGGCCGCGGGTGAGCTCGCGGCCCACGTCGAGCTTGACGTCGGCGTCGCTCATGAGCAGGGCCTGGGCGTCGGTGTTGATGGCGATGAACTCAACACCCTTGAGGCCGACCTCGATCATCCGGTTGATGGCATTGACGCCACCACCGCCGATGCCGACGACCTTGATGACGGCCAGGTAGTTCTGCGCAGCGGACACGGTGGACCTTTCGAGGGGGAAGACAGGAGTCGTGCAGTTCTTGTGCCGCGAGCATAAGTCGGAGGGCCCCATGTGCCCATCGAGCGTGAACCTCGACTTCAGGTCGAGGGTCGAGGTCTCGACCGAGGTATGCCGCGTCAGCCCTGGGGAGCGGGTGGCAGGCCGGTCACGACCGGCGTGTCGGGCGTGCTGACGTCGATGGTCTGCGGGATAGCACCCTGCGGGTCGATGCTGTCCTGGCCCAGCAGGGCCGTGACGACCTTCCACTTCTTCTCCGCCTCGGTGGGCTGCCCCCACTTGAGCGTGACCTGGTCGATCGTCATCGTCACGGTGCCGTTGGCGTGGTATTTCGGCCCCGACAGCTTGCCCTCGAGCTCGTCGGCCTTGGGTCGCAGGCTCCAGATCTCACCCAGGCCCAGCACGGTCTCCGGGGCGATGGTCTGCGGGTCCTGCGACACGCTGATCGTGGGCACGCCCTTCGGCGTCTTCTCGACCTGGTCGTAGGCGACGCCGTTCGCATCGGCCAGCCAGATGGCCTTGTTCTGCCGCAGCGCCAGCGCGGGCTCGCGCAGCTCGACCTCGTAGGTGATCGTCGACGGCCACGACCGCTTGACCTCGATGCTGCGCACCCGCAGCTCGTTGCCCAGCACCCGCTTGCTCACCTGCGCGCCCGACACGCGGGCGAGCGGCCGGCCGTTGGGGATGTTGGCGAGACGCTCCACGCTCTGGGCGACCTCACCCTCGGCGCCCGACACGCGGACGGTCTCGACGGTGAACGCGGCCGAGTAGAAGAAGAGGAAGACCAGCGCGGCGGCGAGCACCACGACGGCGCTCCCCCAGCCGAGCAGCGCGCGGCGCCACGCCCGGGGCCCACGGATCCCGGCCCGACGTGCCCGACGCTCCTGCCACCGCTCCGCCCACCCCTGCGGCACCAGCCTCACTCCTGCTCCTCCTCCAGCAGCTGCAGCAGCTGCGGCCCCACGGTGGTGATGTCGCCGGCGCCCACGGTCACGACGAGGTCGCCCGGCCGCACCACGGTATGCAGCACGTCGGCCGCCCGGTCTCGGTCCTCCAGCAGGTGCACCTCGGTGCCCGTCCCCGCCTCGCGCACGAGATCGGCGAGCAGCCCCGAGGTCACCTCGGGGAACTGCTCCTGGGTCTCCCGCGCGCCGTAGACCGGCAGCAGCAGGAGCACGTCGGCCTCGGCCAGCCCGGCCGCGAAGCCCGGCGCGAAGTCACGGGTGCGCGAGAACAGGTGCGGCTGGAAGGCGATGACGACACGCCGACCCGCGGCGGCCGAGCGCGCAGACTGCACGACCGCGGTCACCTTGGGCGCGTTGTGCGCGTAGTCGTCGACGACCTCGACCCCGCCGGCCGCGCCGACGAGCTCGAAGCGCCGGTGCGCCCCCGGGAAGGCGGCCAGGCCGTCCAGCACCGGCTCAAGCGGCAGGCCGAGGCCGGCGGTCGCCGCCAGGACCGCGGCAGTGGCGTTGGCGAGGTTGTGCAGGCCCGGCACCGGCAGCCCCAGCTCGACGGTGGTGCCGTCGGCCACCGGCCCGAGAGCCCGGTGCCAGACCAGGGTGGCGGCGGACGTCATACCCTCCGTGCGCGCGTCGCGGAGCTCGACGTCGGCGTCAGGCCCCGTGCCCCAGGTGACGACGCTCGTGCCCTCGGCGCGCGCACCCTCGGCGAGCCGCGCCGCGCCGGGGTCGTCGGCGTTGGTGACGAGCAGCCCGCCCGAGCGGATGGTGCGGACGAAGTCGGCGTAGCCGCGCTCCACGCCCGCGACGTCGCCCCAGAAGTCGAGGTGGTCGGGCTGGACGTTGGTGACGACCGCGACACGCGGGCGGTAGACGAGGAACGACCCGTCGCTCTCGTCGGCCTCGACGACCAGCGGCGCGCCCTCTCCCCCGGGCGCGGCGTTGGTGCCCGTGCCCGCGAGCGGCGCGCCGATGACGTAGCCGGGGTCGGCCCCGGCCGCCTGCAGCGCGACGGTGGTCATGGCGCTCGTGGTGGTCTTGCCGTTGGCGCCGGCGACCGCGACCGCGTCGCGGCCGTGCAGCAGCGCGGCGATGCCCTGGGAGCGGTGCAGCACCCGCAGCCCCGCGGCCCGCGCCGCGGCGAGCTCCGGGTTGTCCTCGGGTATGGCGCTGCTCACCACCACGGTGCCCGCGCCCTCGAGGTGGGCCGGGTCGTGCCCGACGAAGACACGTGCGCCCTCGGCCTCGAGAGCGCGCAGCGTCGCGCTGTCGGCGCGGTCGGAGCCGGAGACCGGGATGCCGCGGGCCAGGAACATGCGGGCGACGCCGGACATGCCTGAACCGCCGATCGCGACGAAGTGGACGTTGCCGAGCTCCGCCGCGGGCGGGACCGGGGCGGCGAGGTCGAAGCGGGGGTTGGGCGAGGAGATGCGGCGTGCGCCGGAGGTGTCCTGCCCGGGCAGGTCGCTCACTCCGGCGCCCCCGCGCGTCCGGCGGCCCGGAGGATGAGGTCGACGAGCTGGTCGTCTGCGTCGCGCTGGCCGTGCTCGGCGGCCGCCCGGGCCATCCCGGCGAGGCGGTCGGCGTCGCGGACCAGCGGCACGACGGTGCGGCGCACCCAGTCGGCGTTGACCTCCGCGTCGTCGACGAGCAGGCCTCCCCCGGCCTCGACCACGCCCGCGGCGTTGAGCCGCTGCTCGCCGTTGCCGATCGGCAGCGGCACGTAGATCGCGGGGACGCCGACGGCGGACAGCTCGCAGACGGTGCCGGCCCCGGCGCGGCAGACGGCCAGGTCGGCGACGGCGTAGGCGAGGTCCATGCGGTCGGTATAGCTCATCGCGACGTAGCGCGGTCCCCCGGCGTGGGCGGGCACCTCGACGTCCTTGCCCTCGCCGGTGAGGTGCAGCACCTGCACCCCGGCGTCGAGCAGGTCGCCGGCCGCGGCGGAGAAGGCCTGGTTGAGGCGCTGGGCGCCGAGCGAGCCGCCGAAGACCAGCAGCGTGGGCCGGTCGGGGTCGAGGCCGAACGCCGCCAGGCCCTCGGGGCGCGCGGCCTCGCGGTCGAGGTCGCGGATCTCGGCGCGCAGCGGCAGGCCGACGCGCCGGGCGCCGGGCAGCTCGGTGGACTCGAAGGTCGTCGCGACCGCGTCGGTCAGCCGGGCGCCGAGGCGGTTGGCCAGGCCGGCACGGGCGTTCTGCTCGTGGATGACGACCGGCACCCCCGCACGGCGGGCGGCGAGGTAGGCGGGCGTGGCGACATACCCGCCGAAGCCCACGACGACGTCGGCCCCGCAGGAGCGCACGGCCTGCAGCGCGGCGCCGACCGCCGTCTTGAGGGCGGCTGGGAAGCGCAGCGCGGCGGCGTCGGGGCGCCGCGGGAAGGGCACCTTGGGGATGTGGGTGAGCTGGTAGCCGCGCTCGGGCACCAGCCGCGCCTCGAGGCCCTCGGCGGTGCCGAGCACGCAGATGTGCACGTCGGGCACCCGGCGGCGCAGCGCGTCGGCGGTGGCGAGCAGCGGGTTGACGTGGCCGGCCGAGCCACCACCGGCGAGGACGACGCTGAGCGGACGGTCGCCGTCGCCCGCGGCGCTCACCGGCGCCCCTTGGCGGTGCGGCGGGTCGGGACCGCCGAGAAGGTGCGGCGCAGCCGCGAGGGCCTGGCCCCGAGGCGCTCCTGGGCGCCGGGCACGGCCCGGGCCAGCGCGAGCAGCAGGCCGATGCCGATCATCGCGGCGATGAGTGCCGAGCCACCGCTGGAGACCAGCGGCAGCGGCACGCCGATGATCGGCAGCATGCCGATGACGGAGCCGATGTTGAGGAGTGCCTGCGACAGGATCCAGATCATGACGCCGGCGGTCGCCAGGCGCACGAAGGGGTCGTCGGACTGGCTGACGATGCGGAAGCAGGCGTAGGCCAGGATCGCGAAGAGCAGGAGCACCGCGAGCGTGCCGGGCAGGCCGAGCTCCTCGCCGATGATCGCCAGGATGAAGTCGTTGTGCGGCTCGGGCAGCAGGCCCCACTTCTCGCGGGAGGCGCCCAGGCCCAGGCCCCACCAGCCGCCGTCGGCGAGGGCGTACTCGGCGTGGACCTTCTGGAAGCAGCCGCCGTTGGCGGCGTGCGGCGAGTCGCAGATGTCGCCGAGCCAGACCTGGATGCGCTGCATGCGGTTGGCGCTGCCTGCGGCGAGGAAGGCCACGCCGCCGGCGGCCACCGCGCCCACGCCGACGAACCACTTGGCTGGCAGGCCGGCGGTCCAGAGCATGCCGACGATGAGCGCGACCATGATCATCGCGGTGCCGAGGTCGTGGCCCGCCAGGACCAGCCCGACGAGCACCGCCCCGAAGGGCAGCACGAACGGGATGGTCGCCTGTCCGATCCGGTGGATCACCTTGCGGCGGTTGGCGAGCACGGCGGCGCCGTAGACGACGAGCGCGAGCTTGCCGAACTCCGAGGGCTGCAGGCTGTAGCCGGCGATGCTGATCCAGTTGCGGTTGCCCTGGAACTCGATGCCGAGCCCGGAGAAGACCGCGGCCTGCAGCGCCAGCGCGAGCAGGATCGCGGGCAGCGCGAGGGCCTTCCAGGCCCGCACCGGCAGCCGGGAGCCCACGATGGCCAGCACGACGCCGACGCCGGCGAAGGCCAGCTGCTCGAGGAAGACGGTGTAGGAGCTGCCGTTGTCGACGAAGGATCGGGGGCCGCTGGCGGAGAGCACCATGACCAGGCCCAGCGAGATGAGGATGCCCGCGGACGACAGCACCATGTAGTAGGGCGCGACGGGCGAGCGCAGCCACTCCCCGACGGTCGCCATGCTCCAGTCGCCGGCGGCCGGGCCGCGGCCGCGCGAGCGACCCAGGCCGGCGCCCTGCTGACGGGTGATCGACGTCATGCGCCCTCCCCGCCCAGATGGCGACGGACGGCGTCGGCGAAGGTTTCGCCGCGCGAGCCGTAGCTGGGGAACATGTCGAGGGAGGCGGCGGCCGGCGAGAGCAGCACCACGTGGCCCGGGCGGGCCATCGCGGCGGCAGCGGCCACCACGTCGTCCATCAGCCGGGCCAGCGCGTCCATGTCCCCATGGTCCGCGACCCCCGCGTCGTGGACGGGGACCTCGGGGGCGTGTCGGGCCAGCGATGCGGCGATCTGCTCGCGGTCGGCGCCGAGCAGCACGACGCCGCGCAGCCGCCCGGCCACCTCGGCGACGAGGTCGTCGACGTCAGCTCCCTTGAGCTGGCCGCCGGCGATCCAGACGATGTCGGGATAGGCCCGCAGCGCGGCCTGCGCGGCGTGCGGGTTGGTCGCTTTTGAGTCGTCGACCCAGGTCACGCCCTCGACCTCGGCGACGACCGCGGTGCGGTGGGCGTCGGTGCGAAACTCGCGGAAGCCGTCGCGGACGGCGGCGCTCGAGATGCCGGCGGCGCGGGCGAGGCCGGCCGCGGCCAGGGCGTCGGCCACGAGGTGCGGCGGCGGCGTGCTGGTGCCGTCGCCGCCGGAGGCGCGGGCCAGGTCGGCCAGCGTGCCGAGCTCGGCGGCCGAGGTCGCGCGCTCGGCGATGAAGGCGCGGTCGGCGAGCACGTCGTCGACGAGCCCGAGCATCGACAGGCCGGGGGTGCCGAGGGTGAAACCGACGGCGCGGCAGCCCTCGATCACGTCGGCCTCCTCGACCATCCGCTCGGTCTGCGGGTCGTCGACGTTGTAGAGGCAGGCGACCTGGGTGCGCTCGTAGATGCGCGCCTTGTCGGCGGCGTAGGCCTCGAGCGAGCCGTGCCAGTCGATGTGGTCGGGCGCGAGGTTGAGCACGACGGAGGCCAGCGGCGACATCGTGTGCGTGAAGTGCAGCTGGAAGCTCGACAGCTCGACGGCGATGACGTCGTAGGGGTCGGGGTGCTGGACCGCGTCGAGCACCGGGGTCCCGACGTTGCCGGTCGCGATCGCCCGCAGGCCCGCGGTGCGCAGGATCGTCTCGAGCAGCTGCACGGTCGTCGTCTTGCCGTTGGTGCCGGTCACGACGAGCCACGGCGCGGCGCCCACGCGCGGGCGCAGCCGCCAGGCGAGCTCGACCTCGGACCACACGGGTATGCCGCGCTCCAGGGCCGCGGCCAGCACCGGGTGGTGCGGGGGCCAGCCGGGCGAGGTGACGACCACGTCGACGTCGAGGTCCTCGGGCCAGCCGGCGACGTGCTCGGGCCCGCGGCGCACGTCGGCCCCGAGGATGCCGAGGATCCCGGCCTGGGTGTCCTGCTTCTCGGTGCCGTTGCCCTGGTCGACGACCGTGACGGTCGCCTCGTGCTGCAGCAGCGCGTCGGCGGCGGCGAAGCCGGTGACGCCGAGGCCGGTGACGAGCGCACGCAGCGTCGACCAGTCGGCGTCGCGGTGGGTCAGGGCGGAGAGGTCGGCGCCGCTCACAGGTTGGCCACCCACTCGCCGTAGAACAGGCCCAGGCCGACCGCGACCGACAGGCCCGCGATGATCCAGAACCGGATGACGATCGTCACCTCGGCCCAGCCGAGCAGCTCGAAGTGGTGCTGCAGCGGAGCCATCCGGAACACCCGTCTGCCGGTCATCTTGAAGGACGCCACCTGGATGATCACCGACAGCGTGATGATGACGAAGAGGCCGCCGAGGATGGCGAGCAGCAGCTCGGTGTGGGTGGTGATCGCCAGGCCGGCGAGCCCGCCGCCGAGGGCGAGGGAGCCGGTGTCGCCCATGAAGATCTTGGCGGGCGAGGCGTTCCACCACAGGAAGCCGAAGCAGGCGCCGGCCACCGAGCAGGCCACCACCGCCAGGTCGAGCGCGTCGCGCACGTCGTAGCAGTTGGGGCCGGGGGCGAGCTGGCAGTTCTGGTTGTACTGCCAGATGCCGATGACGGAGTAGGCGCCGAAGACCATGACGCTGGCGCCGGTCGCGAGACCGTCGAGGCCGTCGGTGAGGTTGACGCCGTTGGAGGCGCCGGCGATGAGGATGTTGGCCCAGACGATGAAGAGGATCGTGCCGATGACCGGGCCGAACCACGCCAGGTCGACCGCGGTGTCGCGCACGAAGGAGATCGCCGTCGAGGCGGGGCTGCGGGTGTTGTCGCCGGGGGTCTGCAGCGCGGCGACCGCGAAGATCACCGCGACGATCGTCTGGCCGGTGAGCTTCTCGACCGAGGTCAGGCCCAGGCTGCGCTGCTTGGAGATCTTGGTGTAGTCGTCGAGGAAGCCGACGAAGCCCAGCCCGGTGATGAGGAAGAGCACGAGCACCGCGCTCATCGAGAACCGGCTGTGCGTGACCTCCACGAGCCCGGAGAGGTCGAGCAGGATGAGCAGCAGGTGGCTGAGGACGTAGCCGGCCAGCGTCGCGAGGATGATCACCGCGCCGCCCATGGTGGGCGTGCCGCGCTTGGTGTGGTGCGAGGTGGGGCCGTCGTCGCGGATGAACTGGCCGTAGCCGCGCCGCACGAGGAACTTGATGAACAGCGGGGTGCCGAAGAGCGCCACGATCATCGCCACGGCCCCGGCGAGCAGGACGTTGACCATCAGCTCTCCCTCCCCGCCAGCGCGTCGCCGAGGAGACGCAGGCCGGAGTCACGGCTCGACTTCAGCAGGACCACGTCGCCGGGTCGCAGCAGCTCCTCGAGGAGCCGGTGCGCCTCCCCCCGGTCGGCGGCGCGGGTGGTGCCGGCTCCGCCGGCCTCGGTGTATGCGGTGGCCGCCGGCTCGGCGAGCTCGCCGACCGCGACCAGGTGGTCGACACCCAGCTCGGCCGCGAGCCGGCCGACGCCCGCGTGCTCGGCGTCGCTGTCGGTGCCCAGCTCGAGCATGCCGCCGAGCACCGCGATCGTCCGGCCCTCCGGGCGGCGCATCGCGGACAGCGCCCGCAGCGCGGCGCGCATCGAGTCGGGGTTGGCGTTGTAGGCGTCGTTGACGACGGTGACCCCGTCGTCGCGCCGGGTGACCTCCATGCGCCAGCGGGACCTCGGCGTCGCCTCGCCGAGCGCCTGCGCGACGTCCGGCCACGGCATACCCCACTCGTGGGCGGTGGCGGCGACCGCGAGGGCGTTGCCGACGTGGTGCTCGCCCACCAGCTGGAGGGAGACGGGCAGACCCCCGGCCGGACCGTCGGGGGCGTGCAGCGTGAAGGAGGCGCGGCCGTCGGCGTCGACGGAGACATCGGTGGCGCGCACCTCGGCGTCCTCGCCGCGGCCGACGAGCAGGGTGCGGGCCTGCGTGCGGGAGGCCATGGCGGCGACGTTGGGGTCGTCGGCGTTGAGGACGGCCAGGCCGTCTGGCGGCAGCGCCTGCACGAGCTCGGACTTGGCCTCGGCGATCGCCTCGCGGGAGCCGAACTCGCCCAGGTGCGCGGTGCCGACGTTGAGGACGACGGCGACCTGCGGCGGGGCGATGCGGGTGAGGTGGGCGATGTGGCCCGCGCCGGAGGCGCCCATCTCGGCCACGAGGTAGGCGGTCTCCTCGGTGAGCCGGCAGACGGTCAGCGGCACGCCGACCTCGGAGTTGTAGGAGGCCTCGGGGGCCAGCGTGGGGCCGAGACCGGCGAGCACCTGGGCCATGACGTCCTTGGTCGACGTCTTGCCCGAGGAGCCGGTGATGCCGACGACGCGCAGGCCGCCGGCGGCGGCGCAGCGGTCGTGGACCTCGCGCGCGACCGCGGCGAAGGCGCGGGTCACCGCGTCGTAGGGCGGCAGGTCGACCCGGCTGGAGGGGTCGAAGTCCGGCGCCTCGTCGACCACGACGCACGGCAGCTCGTCGACCTCGCGGTTGGTCAGCGCCGCGACGGCACCGGCCCCGGCGGCCGCCGCCAGGTAGTCGTGGCCGTCGGCGTGCTCGCCCCGGCGGGCGACGTAGAGGCTCCCGGGCTCGACGGCCCGGGAGTCGGTGACGACGCTCGCCGACACGGTGGTCGCCTGGGCCTCGGCGGTGGCGGGACGGACCCGCCCACCGGTGACCCGAGCGATGTCGCGGAGGGTCAGGGGGATCACTCACGGGTCCCTTCGTCACGGATGGCAATGTCCCCCAGTGTGACACCGGACGGCTCCCCCGGCGCGGGCGCCGAGGGGTCGAACTCGATGTCGAGCTGCAGCGGCGGGTCGTCCGCCGGGGGCACGCCCTCCTTCTGCAGCGCGTAGCGCATGATCGAGGAGAAGACCGGCCCGGAGACGATGCCGCCGAAGCGGTGGATGCGGGTCGGACGCTGGATGGCGACACCGACGACGTACTTGGGGTCCTCGGCGGGCGCGAAGCCGATGAAGCTCGACGTCACCCCGCTGTAGCCGCCCTTGGTCTCGTCGTAGCGGTCGGCGGTGCTCGTCTTGCCGGCCACGTGGTAGCCGTCGACGGCGGCCAGCGGCGCGGTGCCGCTGGAGCTCGGGATCTGCTGCATGATCTCGGTCAGCGTCGCGGCGGTCTCCGGGGAGACGACCCGCGTGCCCTCGGGCAGCGGCAGCTCGACGTAGCGGCCGTCCTCGTCGACGGTGCCCTGGACGAAGGACGGCGTCAGCCGCACCCCGCCGTTGGCGATCGTCTGGAAGACGCTGACCTGCTGCAGGAACGAGCCGGAATAGCCCTGGCCGAACATCAGCGTGTAGGGCGTGGTCGCGCTCCACCCGGGCGTGTCCGGCTTGGGCACCAGGCCGGCCGACTCGCCCGGCAGGCCGTGGCCGACGGGGCTGCCCAGGCCGAACTTGCGGATCCAGTCGTAGAGGGTGTCCCAGCCCAGCTGCTCGCCGACCAGGATCGTGCCCATGTTGGAGGACTTCGCGATGACGCCGGCGAAGGTGAGGTATTCGACGGGGTGCGGCTCGGCGTCGTGGAAGGCCTTGCCGCCGCGGGGCAGGGACACGGGCACCTCGACGGGGGTGTCGCGCTCGACGAGACCCTCCTCGAGCGCCGCCGCGGCCGTGATGAGCTTGGCGGTCGAGCCGGGCTCGTAGACGTCCTCGATCGCGTGGTTGCGCATGTCCTCGGACGTCTGCGTGCTGTCCTTGGGGTCGAAGCTCGGGTAGTTGGCGAGCGCCACGATGCGGCCGGTCTCGACCTCCTGCACCACGGCATACCCGCGGAGGGCGCCGGCGTCCTTGACCCGCTTGCGGATCGCGTCGTAGGCGTACCACTGCAGGTCGGCGTCGAGGGAGAGGCGGACGTCCTGGCCGGGGACGGCGGGCTCCTCGCGGTAGAGGCCGGTGCTGATCCGCTCGCCGCTGGAGCCGACCTCGAAGACCGCCTCGCCCGGCTCTCCGGTCAGCGCGTCGTGGTGGACCAGCTCGATGCCGCCTGCGGGCATCTCGCCCGCGCCCATCCAGCCCACGAGCGGGGCCGCGGCCTCGCCGAGGGGGTAGTCGCGCTTCATGACCTGCTCGGCGCTGACGCCCCGCACGTTGCGCGCCCTGAGCTCCTGCCACTCCTGGGGCGAGACGTCGGGGTCGAGCACGGTGTAGCGCTCCCCCGGAGGGTCGGTCAGGGCGGCGAGAACCGAGGCCTGGTCGGCGCCGGTGACCTCGGAGACGACCTGGGCGGCCGCGGCGAAGCCCTCGGCGACGACCTCGCCGTCCTCGTCCTTGAGCACGTAGTCCTCGACGAGGGTGGGGTCGGCGACGATGCGCCGGCGCTCGACGCTGACGGCGAGCTCCTGGCCGTTGACGTCGGTGACGGTGCCCCGCTGGGCGGGGATGGCCCGGACCTCGAGGCGGCCGTTGACGGCCGCGGCGGAGACGCTGGCCGCGTCGAGCCCCTGGAGCCGCACCAGCTGGGCGGCGAAGAGGCTGAGGACGACGAGGACCCCCAGCAGCAGGGTGCGCGTCCGGCGCCGGGGGTGGACCACACCGGTGGCCACGGGTCCCCGCCGGGTCCTGCGCGCTGCTGCCACGGAAGTCGTCACCCCTGTTCGCTGAAGTCCGTCGGAAGGCCCGGTCCGCGTGGCCGGGGATGAGGGTCGGTGGCCTTAGTGGTCGGCCGGCGCCACGCCCGTCGAGGGCAGGTCCACGGTAATCGCGCGGCCGCCGTCGACCTTGGAGGCCACGCCGGTGATCGACCCGTCGGACAGGCGCAGGGTGGCCGTCGAGGTGGACGGCACCATCTTGAGCTTGCGGGCGTTCTCGGCCAGCGTCTCGGCGGACTCGAGGTTGGCCAGCTCGGCCTGGAGGGTGACCTTCTGGTCGTGCAGCGCGGTGGCCTCGCTGGTGAGGCGGGACAGGATGTAGGAGCCCTCCGCGCGAGCGGTGTTGAGCACCAGCACCGAGCCGAAGGCCGCGAGCACCAGCACCAGGCAGAGCAGCCGGAAGCCGGCGTGCGCGACCGCGGGCGAGGCGTCGACGACCCGGGTGCGTCCACCTCGGGCCGAGGCACCGACGGGCCGCACGGCCGGGCGGGCCAGGGTGCGGGCGGGGGCGGGACGTCCCAGTCGGGGGGCGACGGTCATCTGGCTCATGCGGGCACCTCAGGCTTGGTCGGGAGTGGGCCGCGTGCGCTCGGCGGCGCGGAGGCGGACGGAGGCGGAACGGGGGTTGGCGGCGATCTCGGCCTCGGAGGCCTGCTCGGCGCCGCGGACGAGGAGCGTGAGCCAGGGCTGCTGCTCCGGGGGCACGATGGGCAGGTCGGGCGGGGCCGAGCTGGTGGCCCCGGCGGCGAGCCCGCGCTTGGTGATGCGGTCCTCGAGGGAGTGGTAGGAGAGGACGACGATCCGGCCGCCGACCGAGAGCGCCGACAGAGCGTGGACCAGCGCGTCGGACCAGACGCTCAGCTCGGCGTTGACCTCGATGCGCAGCGCCTGGAAGGTGCGCTTGGCCGGGTGGCCGCCGGAGCGCTGCGAGGCCGCCGGGACCACGTCGTGCAGCAGCTCCACGAGCCGCCCGGACGTGGTGAACGGCTCGCGCTCCCGCTCCCGGACGATCCGCCTGGCGATGGGCCGGGCGAAGCGCTCCTCGCCGAACTCGCGCAGGATCCGCTCGAGGGCGCGGGCGTCGTAGGTGTTGAGCACGTCGGCGGCGGTGAGGCCGGTCGACTGGTCCATCCGCATGTCGAGCGGGGCGTCGGTACGGTAGGCGAAGCCACGGTCGACCTCGTCGAGCTGCAGCGAGGAGACGCCGAGGTCGAAGAGGATCGCGTCGGCCCGGCGCAGCGGGGGGTCGAGCTCGGCGAGGACGGCCGGCACGTCGTCGCTGACCGCGTGCACCGGGGTGAAGCGGTCGCCGAAGCGCGCCAGGCGCCCGGAGGCCAGCTCCAGCGCCTGGGGGTCGCGGTCGATGCCGATCGCGCGGGCCTGCGGGCAGGCCTCGAGGACCGCCTCGGTGTGGCCGCCCATGCCGAGGGTGCCGTCGACGAAGACCGCGCCCTCGCGCTGGAGCGCGGGGGCGAGGAGCTCGACGCAGCGCTCGAGCATCACGGGCACGTGCCGCTCGCTGGCGGGGCGGTCCGGCATCTGGTCGTCCGTCATGGTTCGTCTGCCCGGGTGTCGTCGTGGGTCGGGGCCGGCTGCCGGTCCCTGCCCCTGGTCCCCCACCGTCCGTTCCGGCCCGGCACCGGGGAAGTGGCGCCGGGAGGGAGTCCGGGTCCGGTCCGGGGGAAGTCGGACCGGCGTCCGGGGCGGTGCGCGTCCGGCACGGGGGAAGTCGTGTCGGCGTGCGCACGGACGGGAGGAGACCAGGGACAGGGCCACGGCGGGACCGCGGCTCACATGAGTCCGGGCACCACCTCCTCCGACTGCGTGGAGTAGTCCTCCTCGGCGGCCGCCAGGTAGTCGGTCCAGCGAGCGGTGTCCCAGACCTCGAGACGGTTGCCGGCGCCGATGACGGTGCACTCGGTCGAGAGGCCGGCGTAGTCGCGCAGCATCTGCGGGATGGTCACGCGACCCTGCCGGTCGGGCACCTCGTCGTAGGCGCCGGAGAGGAAGAGGCGCTGGTAGTCGCGCACCTTGCGGTTGGTGGTGGGCGTGCTCTGCCACTGCATCGCCTGCCGCTCGAACTCCTCCTGCGCGTAGACGTAGAGGCAGTTCTCCTGGCCACGGGTGATGACGAGCCCACGCTCCAGGTGGGGGCGGTACTTGGCCGGCAGGACCATGCGGCCCTTGTCGTCGAGCTTGGGCGTGTGGGTGCCGAGGAAGAGCACTCTCACCACCACCCCTCAGCACGACCCGCGACGACCTACCTGCTCCAGTGCGCCCCACTTTACTCCACTTTGACCCCCCGGCAACCCCTGGAACGCCCTTTCTACCAGGAATTGTCGACGTCTTCGCAGGTCATGGGCCGTGGGGCGAGGTGGAGGGAAATGTGAGGCACATGGCCGATTTCCGCTTCTCCCCCGGTGGCGGCGCGCGCCCCTGAGGTGGTGCGCGACGGCATACCCGCAGGTCAGTGCCCGTCCCAGGTATGACGTGGGGCACGGTGGAGGGAACGGTGGGGCGAAGTGGGGGGCCGCGGTGGGAGGACGTGGAGGATCCGTCCGGCTCGGCAGTCGTCGTGCGCGCCCTCCGTTTGGCAAGATCGACGTCATGTCTGCGACCACGCCCGCGCCCGAAGCCGTCGACCTCGACGCCATCCAGTCCGTCGCCAGCGGCATCCACCGGGCGATCAGCACGGTCATCGAGGGCAAGGACGAGGTGGTCTCCACCGCGGTCACCGTCCTGCTGGCCGAGGGACACCTGCTCATGGAGGACGTCCCCGGCGTGGGCAAGACCATGCTCGCCAAGGCGCTGGCGCGGGCCATCGACTGCGACGTGAGCCGCGTGCAGTTCACCCCCGACCTGCTGCCCAGCGACATCACGGGCGTGAGCGTCTTCAACCAGGACACCCGGGCCTTCGAGTTCCGCCGCGGGGCGATCTTCGCCAACGTCGTCGTCGGCGACGAGATCAACCGCGCCTCCCCCAAGACCCAGTCGGCGCTGCTGGAGTCGATGGAGGAGCGCCAGGTCACCGTCGACGGCACGACCTACCCGCTCCCCCGGCCCTTCCTCGTCATGGCGACGCAGAACCCCATCGAGATGGAGGGCACCTACCCGCTGCCCGAGGCGCAGCGCGACCGCTTCATGGCGCGGCTGTCGATGGGCTACCCCTCGGCCGCCTCGGAGAAGGCGATGCTGCTCTCGCACGGCGGCGACAACCCCCTCGACGCGCTCACCCCCGTGACGACGGCCGCCGAGGTGCAGCGTCAGATCGAGGCGATCCGCGGGCTGCACACCGCCGACGCGCTGCGCCAGTACGTCGTCGACCTCATGCACGCCTCCCGCAACCACCGACAGCTGCGTCTCGGGGCCTCCCCGCGCGCCGGCCTGCACCTGCTGCGCGCCGCCCGCGCCCACGCCGCGCTCTCCGGGCGCGACCACGTGCTGCCCGAGGACGTCCAGACCATGGCGGTGCCGGTGCTCGCGCACCGCGTGCTGCCCACCGGCGAGGCCTCGCTGGCCCGCCACAGCACCAGCGACCTGGTCCGCGACCTCCTGGGGCGGACCTCCGTCCCCGCGGGTCGCTGAGCAACGGGCAGGGGTGATCGTGCGAGCGACGACCGCGACGACGCGGGGTGGGGCGTGAAGTCACCCTGGGCGCTGCTGACCTCACGCGGCAAGCTCTTCGTGGTGCTGGGCGCGGTGGTCCTCGCTGCCGGCATCCTGCTCGGCTACGAGGACGTCATGCGCATCGGCCTGGTGCTGCTGGCCCTGCCGGTGCTCGCGCTGCTGCTCATGCCGCGCCGCGTGCCGAAGATCCGCGTCGACCGCGAGGTCGAGCCGACCCGGCTCCAGCCCGACGAGCGCGGCCAGGTCGTCGCCCGCTTCACCAACGTCGGCAAACGCCCCACGCCCCTCTACCTGGCCGAGGAGCACCTCGACTTCCAGCTCGGCGACCGGCCGCGCTTCGTGCTCCCCCGCCTCTCCCCCGGCGAGGACCGTCGGCTCCGGTATGCCGTGCGCTCCCGCCACCGCGGCGCCTACCCGCTCGGGCCGGTGCTGCTGCGCCAGCGCGACCCCTTCGGCCTGACCTTCCTCACGCTGCAGCTCTCCTCGACCACCGAGGTGCTCGTGCTGCCGCGCCTGCACAGCCTGGGCGAGGGCCGCGTGCGCGGCACCTCTCGCGGCAGCGAGGGCGAGATGCCTCAGATGGTCGCCCTCCACGGCGAGGACGACGTCAGCATCCGCAGCTGGCGCGAGGGCGACGAGCTGCGCCGCGTCCACTGGCCGGCGACCGCACACCGGGGTGAGCTCATGGTGCGCCAGGAGGACCGCCCGGCCCGGCGCCGCGCGCTGCTCATCCTCGACTCCCGCGCCACGGCGCACCCGGGCTCGGGGGTCCGCGCGTCCTACGAGTGGGCGGTCTCGGCCATCGCCTCCGTCGCCCGGCACCTGGTCGCCGACGGCTTCGTCGTCCACCTGCTCACCGACACCACGCTGCGCGACGGCACCACCGACCACCCGGTCGAGCTCGACGCGGCCCTCGACGCGCTGGCCCGGGTGCAGCCCGAGGACGACGCCCGCCTCGACCGCCTCGCCGCCGCGGCGGCCCCCTTCACGACCGGCGGCGTGCTCGTCGTCGCAGCCGTCGTCGCCTCTGACGAGCAGTCGCTGCGGACCTTCGCCGCGATCCGCCAGCCCGGCTCGCGAGCGATGGCCTTCGTGCTCGATCCCGACAAGTTCGCCACGCGTGGTGAGGCGCGCCGGGGCTCCGACCGGTCCGGCGACGGCTCCGAGCGGTCCGGGGCGAGGGCCGGCGAGCGCCCCGCCGCCGCGACGTCGCTGCTGGCCGACTCCGGCTGGCAGACGGTCGTCGTCGGGCCGCACACCGACGTCGGCCGGGCCTGGGTGGCCATGAGCGGCGCGACGCCAGCGGGGGTGCGGTCATGAAGCTCGACGCCAGCCGCGAGGCCTTCGCCCGCGGCATGTGGGCCGAGGGCCTGGTCGCGGCCCTCGCGACGCTCGCCGTCGCCTGGCCGCTGACCGACCTGCTCCGGGAGAACTCCTGGATCACGCCCGCGGTGCTCCTCGTCGCGCTCGTCGCGCTGTCCGGGGCGATCCTGCGCACCCTCGACGTCCCGCCGAGCATCGTCTCGATCGTCCAGCTCGTGCTGGGGCTGGTTGGGCTCACGCAGGTCTACCTGCGCGACACGCTGTGGAGCGGGTTCGTGCCCACGGGAGGCACGCTGGCGCTGGCCGGCGAACTGCTCCGCGAGGCCGGCACCGTGCTCCAGACCTATGCGGCCCCGGCGCCGACGACCGACGGCGTCGCCTTCCTCGTCGTCTCCCTCATGACCCTGACGGCGGTCTCCGTCGACTCGATGGGCGTCACCGGCCGGGCCCCGGCGAGCGCCGGCATCCCGCTGGCCGCCGGCTTCCTGGTCTCGGTCTCCAACTCGGGCCAGGCGATGGAGCCGTGGTACTTCGCGGCGGTCGCGGTGCTGTGGCTGGTCATGCTCGCCCAGCAGGGGCACCGCGTGCTGGCGGGCTGGCCGTCGGCCAACCGGCGCGAGGCCCGCGGCAGCGACGACGTCAACGCGAGCGTGCCCACCTACCGTGGCCTGTCGCAGGTGCTCGGCGCGCTCGCCCTCGTCCTGGCGGTCGTCGGCGCGGCCCTCATCCCCCACCTGCCGCCGACCTTCCTCGGCGACGGCCTGGCGCGCAGCCCCGAGGCCCGGTCGGCCGGCGGCGACAGCGCGCAGGTGGCCTTCACCGAGACCATGGACCCCTCCCGCGACCTGCGCAACCAGTCGCGAGCCCCGGTCCTGACCTACCGCACCAGCGCGACCCGCCTCGAGCCGCTGCGCGTCACCGCGACCGAGCGCTGGGAGGACGGCCGCTGGGTGGCGCCCGACCGGCCGACCTCCAACCTGCTCCCCGTCGACGCCCCCTTCCCCCGCCCGGCCGGGCTGGACGAGGCGGTCGAGACCCAGCAGCAGCAGATCACGGTCAGCGGCAACGCCCTCGACCTGCCGCACCTGGCCGCGCCCTCCCCGCTGGTCTCGCTCCAGCTGCCCCAGGGCTCGGCCTACCGCTACGACCCGACCGACGCGACCGTGCTGCTGCAGGCGCCCGCCCAGCAGTACACCGCGACCTACCTGACCGTCGCGGGCGGCGGCGACCTGCCCGCCGGCGTCGGCGAGACCCCCGCCGACCCCTCGCAGTTCGACGACGAGCTGCTCGAGGTCGACCCGGTCTCCGAGGACGCTGTCGCGGCGCTGGCCGACGAGGTGGTCGGCGGCACGACCAACGCGCTGCAGGCGGCGATCCTCATCCAGAACCACCTGCGCAGCGCGCCCTACCAGTACTCCCTCACCCTCGCCCCCGCCGCCGAGGCGGACTCCGACGACCCGATCGGCGGCTTCCTCGAGACGCGGCAGGGCTACTGCGTGCAGTTCGCCACCGCGATGGTGATGATGGCCCGCTCCGAGGGCATCCCGGCGCGGATGGCCGTGGGCTTCCTGCCCGGCGAGATCCAGGTCGACGGCTCACGCCGCGTGGTGGCCTCCGACGCGCACACCTGGCCCGAGCTGTGGATCAGCGGTATGGGGTGGACGCGTTTCGAGCCCACGCCCGGCATCCGCAGCGAGGCTCCCCCGGCCTACGCCCGGACGCCCGCGAACACCGGTGACGTCGCGCCGACGACGGCCACGGTCACGCAGCCGGTGGAGCCGACGACGGCCGCAGAGCCGCAGGCGCCGCAGGAGGAGGACCGCGGGATCGACCTGTGGCCGGTCGTCAGCCGCACGCTCCTGCTCGTCCTGGTCCTGGCCGCGCTCATGACGCTGGTTCCGCTGGCGGGCCGCCGCTACCGCGAGGAGCTGCTGCGCACGGCGCGGACCCCCGCGGAGAAGGTCGAGGGCCAGTGGCTCCTGCTCGTGCGCAGCCTGGGCGACCTCGGCGTCGACCGGCCCCCGTCGCGCAGCCCGCGGGAGATGCGTCGCTTCTACAAGGAGAAGACCGTCATGCGCTCCGAGGGCGAGGAGGCCCTGGGACGGATCACGTCCACGCTGGAGCGTTCCCGGTATGCCGCGCCCGACCACCTGGACGACTCGGCCGCCACGGACATGGGCCATGATGTCCGGACGGTGGTCGAGCAGGTGCGCGAGACCACTCCGTGGAACATCCGTGCCAACGCGGCGCTGCTGCCGCAGAGCGGGCTCGCCGGGGTCAGGGCCTGGGTGAGGGGAGTCTTCCGTCGTCGCTGAGAGTCCCGCCGGCCCCCGGGCCGCCTCCGCCGGTATGACGGAGGGCTGGCTCGGGGCGCTGCGCCGTAGCCGCCTGACCCTCGTGGCCTGGATCGTCGGAGCGCTGCTGACGTTGTGGATCCTCTGGGGCCCGTTCCTCGACGTCGCCTAGCACGGTCGCTACCTGCGGCTGCGGCTCGCCGACGACCTGCTCATCGGCCAGAGCCTGGTCCTCCTCGCGGCGGCCAACGTGCTCAGCGGCATCACGCAGACGCCCTCCGACGCCCCCGCGGCGCAGTTGTGGTTCGTCGCGACGCTGCGCTTCGCCGCCGCGTTGCTGATCCTCGTGGCGGCCGTGGTGCCGGCCAGCCGCCAGCTCGGCACGCCGTGCTGCGCATCGTCCGGGAGGCCGTCACCAACGCCGCGCGGCACGGGAGGGCGGGCCGCGTGGAGGTCCGGATGACCCGCGAGGGAGGCGCCACCGTCGTGAGTGTGACGGACGACGGATGCGGATTCGACCCCGCCTCTGTCCAACGGGGGGTGGGATACGGCATCATGAGCATGGCCGAACGCGCGCGTTCGCTGCCCGGCACGTTGTCCATCGACAGCGAGCCGGGTCGGGGAAGCGAGATACGTGTGCGTTGGTGACCTCGTCCGGGAGTCGTGAATCCGGGCGGGGCCTCTCGTGCATCACAGTGAGGGAAGGGCAGGTGCGCACCAGATGAGCGGCGACGTCGTCGTCGGTCCGGAGTCCCCGATTCGGATCGTTCTGGCGGATGACCACCCGCGCGTGCGCGCGCAGGTGCGGGAGGCGTTGGAGATGGCCGGCATGGTCGTCTGCGCCGAAGCAGGAAATGGTGGGGACGCCGTGGCCCTCACCCTCGAGCACGAGCCCGACGTGGCTCTCCTCGACGTCCACATGCCCGGCAGCGGCATCTACGCCGCCGACGAGATCACGCGGCGGCTGCCCCACATCTCGGTGGTGATGCTGTCGCAGTCCACCGAGGACGAGGATCTCTTCGACTCGCTCCGTGCAGGTGCCTCGGGCTACCTCCTCAAGGGGGGCGACCCGGCCGAGCTGGCCGGCGCGCTGCGCGACGTGCTGCGGCACGGGTCGGTGATGACCCCGCAGCTCGTGGGCCGTCTCATGCAGGAGTTCCGCGCGCCGCGGCGTCGGCCGTTCGCGCGCTCCTCGTCGGTCGCGGCCAAGCTGAGCACCCGTGAGTGGGAGGTCATGCAGCTGCTCTCCGACGGCCTCACCACCGACGAGGTCGCCAAGCGGCTCTTCCTCTCGCCGACCACGGTGCGGGTGCACGTGTCGTCGGTGCTGCGCAAGCTGCGCGTGAAGGACCGCGAGGCGGCCTTCAGCCTGCTGCGTGATGACCTGTCGGCTCGCACGCCCGCGTTGCCAGTTCGCTGAGCGCCCGGCCCAGGTGGCGGACCTGGCCGGGCGAGAACTCGTCCTCGCCCACCATCACCCACGGGCCGTCGCGCTGACCCGTCACCGGGTCGACCGACATCGTCAGCAGTGCCGCCACGCGGCTGGTCACGTCGAGCGGCGCGCTGACGTGCAGCCAGTCGTCCTCGCCCCGTGCCGGGTCGTGCTCGACGACGCACCACTGCGGACAACAGCTGCCGCTGGCGTGCTCCTGATCGTTCTGGGGCACCCCGAACCCCTTTCCCTGTCGTAGCACCCGGGTCGCCCCGGTGTGCCGGTCGTTCACGAGACCGGCGGTGGCCGGTCGCAACCGGCTGGCCCGGGACCGGGCCGCTCGCATCCTAGCGGGCGGCCCGGCCCCGGTGCAGCACCGGCACTCGGTGGGCTGCACCGAGTGTCAGCAGCGGGTCAGCGCAGCTTGAACTGCGCCTTGATCTTCGAGCCGTCCTGCGTGGTCATCGTGACCTCGTAGCAGCCGGTCGTCTTGGGCGTCTTCCAGTTCTGGATGAACTGGCCGTCCTCGGTGTCATAGCGCAGGACGGTGCCACCGGTGGAGGCGATCTCCTCCACCTCGTCGACCGGCAGCGAGGTGTCGCAGCTGATCGTGCGGGTGGTGAAGGACTTGACCGCGGCGACGTCGGTGATCTCACGGTCGCCGGCGAAGACGCGGAACTTCAGCGGCACGGTGCTGCCACCCTTGACGGTGTTGAGCACACCCATGTCGACCGGCTTGAAGAAGCCGGTGAGCGTCCAGGCCTTGATCTCGTAGGTCAGCTCCTCCGTGGTGGTGTTGCCGGCGTTGTCCGTCGCGGTCGCGGTGAACTTGTGGGG
The DNA here is from genome assembly GCF_006716885.1 of Ornithinimicrobium humiphilum. Classification (NCBI taxonomy): domain Bacteria; kingdom Bacillati; phylum Actinomycetota; class Actinomycetes; order Micrococcales; family Ornithinimicrobiaceae; genus Ornithinimicrobium; species Ornithinimicrobium humiphilum. Next base: position 1,375,228 of record NZ_VFPU01000001.1, on the reverse strand, counting down.
GCCAACAGAGGTGCCCGGCTCGTCCGTGACGACACAGCCGTCGGCGTTGACGCCGGAGGTCGCGTCCGTGGCGGTGCAGGTCGGGACCGGAATCGGGTCGCCGTAGTAGATGTCACCCGTCGGGCCGCCCACGAACTCGACCTCCGGAGCGGTCGCGTCGCGCTTGATCGTGACCTCGACCGGACCGAACGAGCCGCCCGCGCTGGTGGCGGAGCAGGAGTAGGTGGTCTCCTGCTGGTCCTCGGTGATGAGCTGGTCGACGCAACCCGTCGTGACGAGCGAGCTGGGCGACTCGGGCTCGCTCACGGTCCAGGTGAGGGAGACGTCGGAGCGGTACCAGCCGTTTTCACCGTCCGGGACCGCCGGAGTCAGGTCGTAGGAGATGGCCGGGGCCGTCGGGTCCACGATCGAGTAGGTGGCGCTGGCGGTCGCAGTCAGACCACCCGCGTCGGTGTAGGAGCAGGTCGCGGTCTGCTCACCGATGCCGTCCACGGCGTACGGCCCCGAGATCGCACTGAGCTCGGCCGCGAAGGAGCCGGTGCCGTCCTCGGCGTCCTCCCACTCGCACATCGCGACCGGGACCTCGCCCGTGTTGTAGGACGCGCCGTCCACGACACCCGTGACGCGGATGGTGGGGGCGGTGTTCGGGGCGGTCACGATGACCGTGAAGGTGGCGGTCTCGCTGACGAACTTGCCCTGGCCCTTGGGGGCGGGCCAGTTAACGTTGGACCACCCGGCGTCCGCCAGCGTGAACACCGCGGTTCCGGCCTGGTGCGCTGTGACCGTCAGGAGGGAGGTGTCCGCGCACTTGTCGAACCGGACGTAGCTGGGGTTCACCGTCGCCACCGCCGGGTCGCTCGAGACCACGTTGTAGGAGACGTAGTCAGGCGTCTGCCCACCCTGCAGGTTGCACCCGGGCTCCGGGTCACCATCCACCTCGTCGCGCTCCACCAAGGACAGCACGGTCTGCCCGGTCTCGTCGACATTCAGCCTGATGGTCTTGTCGGCAGCCACGATGTTGTTGACGATGTCGTCGGCGAGGGCGGTGGTGCCCCCGAGCGTCGACACTCCCAGCACGGTCGCGGCGGTCACGGCCAGCGCGCGGCGTGCCCAGGAAATCTTCTTCATGCATTCCTCCTGGTCTGATCGATGAGGAGGGCAGGCCACAATGACCACCCCACTTCTCACCTCAGCCAAAGATAGGTGCGAGAACGCTTCGTGAGGCCATCGAGAGGCGTTCATCTTGGTAAACGCCGCTGGTCAACGGACTGACGTAGGGGAAACCAACGCCGGTCGGAATTTCTGTGGGCCTTTTTGCGAGAGCGGGACGACGCGGTGGGAAATGGGCGCCCCAGAGGGAAAGCCGTTCCGGGCACATTGACGACGCGTGCCCGGCTGCCAGACTGGCCTCGTGCCCGACCCGTCAGCCGATCTCGACCTCGTGGTGCCGCCCGGTCCCGGGCTGCGCTCGGGGCTGGTCGTGCCGGCGGCCGAGCTCGAGGAGCGCTTCAGCCGGTCGTCCGGCCCGGGAGGTCAGGGCGTCAACACCACCGACAGCCGGGTCGAGCTGTGGTGGGACCCGTCGACCTCGACGATGCTGAGCGACCGGCAGCGCGAGCGGGTGCTCGCCACGTTGGGGCCGCAGCTCGTCGGAGGTCGCGTCCGGGTGGTGGCGTCGGAGCACCGGTCGCAACGGCGCAACCGCCGGGCTGCCAGGGACCGGCTGGCCGCGCTGCTGCGCGAGGCCCTGGCCCCTCCTCGCCCGGCCCGGCGGGCCACGAAGCCGACCAAGGGCTCGCAGCGCCGTCGCCTCGACGCCAAGAAGCGCCGGTCGGAGATCAAGAGCGGACGCGCGCGCCCGACGGGCGACGGCTGAACGGGCTCAGACCGGCCGCGCCATCTCCAGGTCGCGGCCACCAGGCTGGTGCGGGTGCGGCAGGGATCGCCCGGTGAGCGTGTAGCCGTGGCGCTCGTAGACGCGCCGGGCGACCACGTTGCGCTCGTTGACCTGGAGCAGCATGCGCCGGGCGCCCAGCCCGTCGCGGGCCACTTCCAGCGCGGTGTCGAGCAGGAGGTCGACGACGCCGCGGCCGCGGGCGGCGGGCACGACGTAGACCGCCAGCACGAGGGCGTCGGCGCTGCCGGGCTGCAGGCCGAGCTCCGGCGGGGTGAGCGACGTGAGCAGCGTCAGGGTGCCGAGCGGCGAGCCGTCGGCGTCACGCGCCTGCAGGGTGCGGCCGTCGCTCGAGCGGCGCCACTCCTCCTCGGTGCGGCCCTGCACGTCCTCCAGACGACTCCAGAAGGCCCCCGGTGCGTCGCGGAGCATCCCGATGCGCAGCTCGGCATAGCTCTCCCAGTCGTCGGGGGTGAGCCGCACGACGTGGACGCCGTCCTCGCGGGCCGCGACCTCGCGACCGGTGGGGATGCGCCGACGGCGCCCGTCCTCCCCGGCAGGGGGGACGGGCGCCGTCGGGTCGGACTCCGCAGACGCCATGGCGGCGCTGCTCAGTCGAGGTAGTCGCGGAGGACCTGGGAGCGCGACGGGTGCCGCAGCTTGCTCATGGTCTTGGACTCGATCTGGCGGATCCGCTCGCGGGTCACGCCGTAGACCTTGCCGATCTCGTCGAGGGTCTTGGGCTGGCCGTCGGAGAGGCCGAAGCGCATCGAGACCACGCCCGCCTCCCGCTCGGACAACGTGTCGAGCACCGAGTGCAGCTGCTCCTGGAGCAGCGTGAACGACACGGCGTCGGCCGGCACGACCGCCTCGGAGTCCTCGATGAGGTCACCGAACTCGCTGTCGCCGTCCTCCCCGAGCGGGGTGTGCAGCGAGATGGGCTCACGGCCGTACTTCTGGACCTCGACGACCTTCTCGGGCGTCATGTCCAGCTCCTTGGCCAGCTCCTCCGGGGTGGGCTCGCGGCCCAGGTCCTGGAGCATCTGGCGCTGGACGCGGGCCAGCTTGTTGATGACCTCGACCATGTGCACCGGGATGCGGATGGTGCGGGCCTGGTCGGCCATCGCGCGGGTGATCGCCTGGCGGATCCACCACGTGGCGTAGGTCGAGAACTTGTAGCCCTTGGTGTAGTCGAACTTCTCGACCGCGCGGATCAGACCGAGGTTGCCCTCCTGGATGAGGTCCAGGAAGAGCATGCCGCGGCCGGTGTAGCGCTTGGCCAGCGAGACGACCAGTCGCAGGTTGGCCTCGAGCAGGTGGTTCTTGGCGTTCTTGCCGTCCTGGGCGATCCACCACAGCTCGCGCTTGAGCTTGGCGTCGAGCTTCTCGCCGGAGTTGAGCTTCTCCTCGGCGAAGAGGCCGGCCTCGATGCGCTTGGCGAGCTCGACCTCCTGCTCGGCGTTCAGCAGCGCGACCTTGCCGATCTGCTTGAGATAGTCCTTGACCGGGTCGGCGGTGGCGCCGGCGGTCACGACCTGCTGGGCCGGGGCGTCGTCCTCGTCGGCCGTCGAGAGCACGAAGCTGTCGTCGTCCTTCGTGACCGCCGCGGTCTTGGTGCCCACGGTGCCGTCCTCGGACGCGGCCTCGTCGACGACCTCGGCGATCTCGTCGTCCTTGAGGAGCTCCCCGGGGTCGACGTCGCCGTCGCCGTCCGCCACCGGCTCGCCGGCGGCCTTCTTGGCGGCGGTCTTCTTGGCCGTGGTCTTGGTGGCCGCGCGCTTGCGCGTCGTCGCCGTGCCACCGCCCGCGGCCGACGCGGCGGCGCGGGTCGTGGTGGCCTTCTTGGCCGCGGTCTTCTTGGCCGGGGCCGCAGCGGCGTCGCCCTCGGCCGCAGCAGCCTTCTTCGTGGCGGTCTTGGTCGCGGCGGCCTTGGTCGCCGTGGTCTTGGCCGCGGTGGTCTTGGCGGCGGCCGCCTTGGCCGGAGCCTTGGTGGCGGCCTTCTTCGTGGCGGTCTTGCGGGCGCGGGTCTTGGGAGCCGCCTGCGAGGTGCCGTCGTCGCGGATCTCGATGGCGTGGTCGCTGAAGATGCGCAGCACCTTCTTCTGGGCCGCGGGGGTGGCCACCTCCGCCGCCTGGAGCGCGTCCCGGACCTGCGCCATCGCCACGTGGCCGTCCCGGGTGCCCTGCGCGAGCAAGCCGGCGAGAGCCTCGTGGGCGAAGGCCGGGGGGAGGGTGGTGGTCGTGGCGTCGGGCGTCCGGGGTGTCTTGGCTGTCACGGGAAGAACCAACTCTTTTCTGGCGGGGCAGGCGGTGGAACCGGGCAGGTGGGGTCCTCGGCGCGATCCGGGAGCGGGGTGCGCTCTGCCGCGACGGCAGGTGACCCTAGACATTATAAAACGTCGAGGGTTCCCCAGATATGCCCCGGCCCGCCGACCGCCCGATTCGGGGCGGTGGCGGGCTGTGGGGGAAGGGTTCGTCAGTCGTCGTCGCCGGCCTTGACGGCCAGCACCGGGCACGTGGCCTCGAGGAGGATCCGCTGGGCGTTGGAGCCCAGGATCAGCTTGCCGATCGGGGTGCGGCGGCGCAGGCCGATGACGATGAGCTGGCCGTTGCTCTCCTCGGCCACCTCGACCAGGTCCTCCGCGGGCTCGTTGCCGCGCACCAGGGCGCGGACCTCGTGCTCGATGCCGGCCTCGTCGAGGTCGCGCTGGACCCGGCCGAGCTCGTCCTCGAAGCGCTGGGCCTCGTCGGCGTCGAAGTCACGACCGCCGCGGTGGGAGTTGACCACCACGAGCTTGTCCTGACGCAGCAGGGCCTCGGCGCGAGCGGCGCGCAGGGCGGCGCGGCCTTCACGGGTGGGGATGTAGCCGACGATGATCGACATAGGGAGATTCTCCTCCTGTGGGGGTCCTGACAGGGAGGCTACACCGCCGTGCCCCGCCGCACCCGGGGGCTCCACCCCTTCGGGACCGGTGCGTCAGGCCACGTCGGCGGAGCGTCCCAACGGGGGCAGGCCCGCGTCGAGCGCGGCCCGCAGCAGCTGCGCCATCCGGTAGGCCGGATCGGTCTCCAGGGCGAGGTCGATCGCCTCGTTGGCGACGGTCCCCTCCCCCGTGTCCCAGGCCATCCCGCCGGCGAGGGTCAGCAGCGGCACGGCGTCCTCCGTCGGCACCTGCCCGGCCAGCCGCAGCAGCCGGTCGAGCGGGGCCGCGTCGCGCCGCGGCCAGGGCGGGACGGCGCGGCGCAGCCGGCTCGCGCCGTCGGCCGGCAGGACGTCCTCGACCCGGCACAGCCCGGGGAGCCACCGGGCCAGCACCGCGTCGCGGACGGTCCTGTCGGCGAGCACCCGGACGATGCGTGCCCGGTCGCGGGCCGCCGGCTCGTCCTCGCCGTGCACCACCCAGCGGCCCAGGCGGGTCAGGGCGTCCTCGACGTCGCAGGACTCCGGCGCCAGCTCCAGCAGCGTCAGCGCGAGACCGGTCGCGGTCGCGGCGGCCTCGTCGCGCTGCCGCACCCGCGCCGCCACCTCCTCCCGGCTGCCGAGCGGGGAGCGGCCCTGGAGGACCAGGTCGGCGACCGCGGGCACGTCGGCGGCGTCGGGGACGGGCCGCCAGTCGTCGCCGGACTCGTCGGGTGCCGGACCGGCGGACGTCCTGCTCGCGAGCAGCGACCGGTAGCGCCCGTCGACGACGTGCACGAGCTCGTGCAGGGTATGGCCGGTGCGCCGCACCAGGGCGCGCACCGCCGCGGCGACCGCCTCCACCTCCCCCGGGTCGCCGTCGTGGACGAACGCGTGGACGAGCAGCGGCCCGCCCGCCTCCCGGCCGGCCCGCACGAGCGGCTCGGCGAGCACCCCGACGGACGCCGCGGCGTCCTTGACGTCGGGCAGGTCCTGCCGCGCCGTGCAGCGCACCGGCGCCCGTGGTGCGGATGCCCCCGGTGCGTCGGCGTCGACCGGACCGCACGCCAGCACGACGAGCGAGCGGCGCGGGTGGTAGCCGAGCAGGTGCGGCACGCTCGCGAGCAGCTGGGCCGTGCCGGAGAGCACGACGGTCGGCGCGGCGGCCCCGGCGGACGGGTGGGACGGGCTCTGGATCGGTTCCATCCGCCCTACCGTGCCGAGATCGGCGCCCCCGTGCAGGAGCGCCTGTGGACAACCGGGAGGGCCCGGCCGCGGCCGCGGCCCGGTCGCTGCGTCAGCCCTGGGCGGCGGCCTCCGCCAGCGCCTGCCGGGTGAACTCCTTGCGGGCCAGGTCGGCGATGCGCTTCATGAGCAGGCCGTCGAGCCCGGCGCCGACGATGCCACCGGCGATCGGGACGAACCGGACGACGCGGCCCAGGGCGCGGGCGCCCACGTTGGTGAGCAGGCGGAAGCCGATGGCCTTGTTGACCATCATCCCGGCGGCCTGCGGCATGCGGGACATCGCCAGGCGGGCGAGGCGGCCCGACCCGGTCATGCCCGTCACCGCGCTGAGGCCGGCCTTGCGCAGCAGGTCGTCGGCGTCGCCACCCACCAGCGTGAGGAGGACCGCCGCGCGCCCGCCCGGGCTGCGCACGTCATACCCCCGCAGCTCGGCGATCGCGGCGACCATGCGGGTCGCCAGGGTGTAGAAGCCGAGCACGTTGGCGGGCAGCGCCACCGGCATGGTGAACAGACCGCCGAGGCCGGTGACGAAGCCGCCGGCGCCGCCCAGCTTGAGGTGGTCACGCACGACCTCGGCGACCGCCTTCTCGACGTCGCCGTGGTGCTTGCGCAGCGCGTCGGCGGCCACTGCGGAGGAGGACGCCAGCGGGCCGACGCCGTCGATGCCGAGGTCCATGATCCGGTTGACGAACATGTTGGCGACCGCGTCGAGCGGCCCGCCGCCGCCCTGCGCGGGCAGGTCGTCCTGTCGCGCCGGGCTGTCGTCCTTGGAGCCGAAGAGACCCATCCTGTGTCCTCCTGGGGTGTGGATACCGGCCCTCATGGTGGCACGTCCTCAGTAGAGTTGCGCTCCATGCCGACCCCTCTCGGCGCGACGACGCGACTGTCGGTGCCGCTCGCCCTGGTGCTGGCCGTGGCCGGTGCCGTGCTGCTCTGGCTCGGCCTCTCCCCCGCCCCGCAGACCCCGGCGGAGGAGCTGGCGCCGCTGGCCCAGGACGGCACGGTCGAGGTGGGCGAGGACGGCTTCTCGCTGTGGTCGGACGACCCGGAGGCCTACCAGGACGCCTGGTGCGTCGCCGACGCGACGCCGCTGCTGCGACCCACCGGCCCGTGGTCGCTGGCGAGCGGCGACCGGGAGCTGCACGAGGTCGCGCGCAGCCCCCGCGCCCTGCCCCCCGGCACGTATGCCGTGAGCTGCACCCCGGAGCAGGCGCTCGTCGTCGGCCCCCACGCCGAGCTCACGGCAGGGTGGCTGCTGCGGGGACAGGTCGGGGTCGTCGCCGGGGCCGTCACGCTGCTGCTCGCGCTGGTCCTGACCGTGGTCGCCGTGATCGCCACCGTCCGTCGCCGCCGGCTGGAGTCCTGGCGGGTGCCGCCGCACCGCCTTCAGGGCTGACGCGCGGCCCGGGCTGCCCGACGGCCGCAGACGCACGAGCGCCCCGGCGGGGCGGCCGGGGCGTCCGACGTGCGCGTGCGTCAGTGCTCGGTGGTGCCCGCCTCGTCGGAGGGCTCCTGCGGGGCCGGCCCGGCCACGTCGGGGTCCTGCAGGAACTTCTCGAGCTCGGCGCCGATCTCGTCGGCCGTCGGCAGCTTGGAGGCCTCGGCGGCCAGCAGGCTGCGACGGCGCTGACCCTCGACGAAGTGGTCGTAGCGGCGCTCCAGGCCCTCGACGACCTCGCGGGCCCCTTCGTTCTGGTCGAGCTCGCTCTCGATGCGGGCGCGGGTGACGCCGGCCATCGCGATGAGCTCGGCGGTCGGCAGCACCAGGCCGGTGAGGTCCATGATCGCGTCGACGGCCGCGACGACCGCGTCGCCGAACTGGGTCTCGGCCAGGTAGTGCGGCACGTGGACCGCGACACCCATCGAGGTCAGGCCGGCCTCGGCCAGGCGCAGGTGGAGCAGCGCCTCGGCGCTGCCGGGCACCTTGACCGAGCCGAAGAGCGGGGTGTGGTCGCCGAGCAGCTCGCGGTCGCTGGAGAACCGGGTCATGCCGACCGGGCGGGTGTGCGGCACCGCCATCGGGATGCCGTGCGCGCCCACGACGCGGCGGACGCCGAACGCCAGGCACAGCTGGCGGACGGCCTCGACGAAGCCCTCCCAGCGGAAGTCCGGCTCGACGCCGTGCAGCAGCAGGAACGGCTCGCCGGCCGCGTCCTGCATCCGGTAGAGGACCAGCGTCGGCTCCTCGTAGTCGGCGTAGTGGTCGACGTCGAAGGTCATGAGCGGACGGCGGGAGCGGTAGTCCACGAGGGAGTCCACGTCGAAACGGGCCACCACCTCGTGGTCAAGGGTGTCGAGCAGGTGCTCGGCCAGGCTGGAGCGCACCATGCCGGCGTCGATGAACCCCTCGAGGGACACGAGCATCAGCGGCGCGGGCTGCGGCTGGCGGGAGGCGTCGGCCTCCAGCCGGAACAGTGGCGAGTGCGTCGTCACGTCGATTCCTCTCCTCTCGTCGAGCAGGGTAAACGTCGGACAGGGGTCTTTTGATTCCGGGTGATAGGGATAGACCATGAGCGCACCCGCGAGCGTCTTCGCCGACCTCTCCCACTACGTCGCCGTCCCCCGCCTCTCCGGCCTGGCCATGTCGCCGGACGGCAGTCGCCTCGTCACCACCGTGGCGACCCTCAACCGCAAGGGCACCGGCTACACGACCGCGTTGTGGGAGATCGACCCCACCGGGGAGCGCGAGGCGCACCGTCTGACGCGCAGCGCGAAGGGCGAGGCGGGGGCCGCCTTCACCGCCAGCGGCGACCTCTACTTCACCTCCTCGCGCCCCGACCCGGACGCCGACGAGGACGAGCCGCGCTCGGCGCTGTGGCTCGTCCCGGCCCGGGGCGGCGAGGCCCGCGTGGTCCACAGCCGGCCGGGCGGGATCAGTGGCGTGACCTGCGCCCGCGACGCCGACGTCGTGCTCGTGACCGCCGGGCTGCTGCCCGGCGCCCGCAGCGAGGAGGAGCACGCCGCCCTGGCCACGGCCCGCTCCGAGGGCGGCGTCGAGGCGATCCTGCACTCCGGCTATCCGGTGCGTTTCTGGGACCACGACCTCGGCCCCGAGCGCCCCCACGTCTTCGTCGTCGAGGAGGCCCCCGAGGCCACGGCGGGCGAGGACGGCGAGGACGAGGCCCCGCCGCCGCTGCCGGGCACCGTCGACCGCCCCGCTCCCCTGCAGCTGCGACTGCTCACCGGCGGCCTGGCCGCCCCGCTCAACGAGCCCCACCCCGTCGTCGCGCCGGACGGCTCCTTCGCCCTGCTGAGCGTCCCGGTGCCCCAGGCCCGCGCCGAGCGGCGCTCCGCCCTGGTGCGCATCGACCTGCCCAGCGGCGAGCGCCGCACCCTGCTCGACGAGGACGGCCACGAGGTCGAGGCCGGCCCGATCAGCCCCGACGGCACCCGCGCCGTCGTGGTCGTCGACCGCATCACCACGCCCACCGAGGGCCCGCACCCGCGCCTGTCGCTCATCGACACGACCACCGGCGAGACCGCCCCGCTGGCGCACGACTGGGACCTCTGGGCCGACCCGGTCGCCTGGACCCCCGACGGCTCCGCCCTGCTCGTGCTCGCCGACAGCAACGGGCGCCGCCCCGTCTTCCGCGTCGACGTCGCCACCGGCGAGGTCACCCAGGTGACCCACGACGACGCCGCGTGGAGCAACCTCGCGGTCGACCCCGGCGGCCGGGTGGCCTACGGCGTGCGCAGCTCCTACCTCTTCCCGCCCGAGGTCGTGCGCCTCGACCTCGCGACCGGCGAGGTCACGCCGCTGCCCGGACCGGTCGAGCGACCGAGCATCCCCGGCCGCCTCGAGGAGGTCGAGACGACGACCGAGGACGGCACCCGGGTGCGGGGCTGGCTGGCGCTGCCCGAGGGCGGCGGTGAAGGCGACGGCACGGCATACCCGCTGCTGCTGTGGATCCACGGCGGCCCGCTCAGCTCGTGGAACGCCTGGACCTGGCGCTGGAACCCGTGGCTGATGACCGCCCAGGGGTATGCCGTGCTGATGCCCGACCCGGCGCTGTCGACCGGCTACGGGCGCGACTTCGTGCAGCGGGGCTGGGGCGCGTGGGGCGAGGCGCCCTACACCGACCTCATGGCGATCACCGACGCCGTGGTGGCGCGCGACGACATCGACGAGACCCGGACCGCGGCGATGGGCGGCTCGTTCGGCGGCTACATGGCCAACTGGGTCGCCGGGCACACCGACCGGTTCCGGGCGATCGTCACGCACGCCTCGCTGTGGGCGCTGGACGGCTTCGGCCCGACGACCGACGCGGCCTTCTACTGGCAGCGCGAGATGACGGCCGAGATGGGCGAGGTCCACAGCCCGCACCGCTACGTCGAGCAGATCACCACGCCGATGCTCGTCATCCACGGCGACAAGGACTACCGCGTGCCGATCGGCGAGGGCCTGCGCCTCTGGTACGACCTGCTCTCGCGCTCCGGCCTGCCCGCCGCCGAGGACGGCTCGACGGTCCACCGGTTCCTCTACTTCCCCAGGGAGAACCACTGGATCCTCGCGCCGCAGCACGCCAAGGTCTGGTACGAGGTGGTCAGCGCCTTCCTCGCCGAGCACGTCCTGGGCGAGGAGCCGCGCGAGCTGCCGCACGTGCTCGGGCTCTCCCCCGCGCCCGCCGAGGTGATGGAGCAGGCGCGCAAGGCCTGACCCCGACGGTCGGGGTGGTGGCACAGTGATCCGTATGGAGAACGCCCGCCTCACCCCGACCGTCGCCAGCGCCGACCCCGACCTCGCCGACTGGCGGGTGCTGCTGGGCCGGCTGACGGCGCGCTACGCCACCGGCGACTTCGTCACCGGGTCTCGTCTCGTCGCCGCGATCACCGACATCGCGGAGGAGCTCGACCACCACCCGGACGTCGACCTGCGCTATCCGCACGTCACGGTGACGACCCTGAGCCACGACGTCGGCCACCTCACCGACCGCGACCGCGAGCTCGCCCGCCGGATCTCCCTGGCCGCGCGCGAGCTCGGCGTCGCCCCGGTCCCGGCCGAGGTGTCCTCGCTGGAGGTCGCCCTCGACGTCCTGGACGCCGACGCCGTCCGGCCGTTCTGGGCCGCGGTGCTCGGGATGAGGGTCGACGAGGAGGGCGACCTCTACGACCCGGCGGGACGGATCTCCGCGCTGTGGTTCCAGCAGATGGACGAGGCACGACCGGGGCGCGGCCGCTTCCACCTCGACATCACCGTGCCGCACGACGTCGCGCAGGACCGGCTGCGGGAGGCGCTCGCCGCCGGCGGCCGGCTGGTGAGCGAGGAGCACGCACCGGCCTGGTGGGTGCTCGCCGACGTCGAGGGCAACGAGGTCTGCGTCTGCACCTGGCAGGGTCGCGCCAGCAGCTGACGCCTCCGCGGTCGAGGCTGCCTCAGGGGGTCCAGCCGGTGCGGGCGGCCCACTCCTCGGCGCGCGGCACGGCACGGGCGAACCACGGCTCCTTGGCCTGCGCGTAGTCGCTCGAGGACAGCCCGGCGGAGAGGAGCTTCTCCTTGAGGGCCAGGTAGTCCCGCCGCGCCTCCTCGTCCCCGCGCAGCCAGTCGCGCAGCAGCAGCGCCACCCGCCAGGCGGGCCCGTCGGCGACCCGCCCGTGCACGTGGACCACCCGGCCGGGGTCGCCGCCGCCCCAGAAACGCTTGGGCCACCGACCGTCGGCGACCCCCTTCCCTCGGGCGTGGTCCCAGTTGGGCGCCGGCGGGGAGAAGCCCACGCGCGCCAGTCTGCGGTGGACGGCGGGGTCGTCGAGCACCTCGAGCGAGGGCACGACCACCTGCAGGTCGACGACGTCCTTGGCGGGCAGGCCCGGCACCGCGGTCGAGCCGATGTGGTCGACCCGCACCGCCGACTCCCCCAGCGCCCGCTGCAGCCGCGCCGCCAGCCGGGCCGCCTGGGCGGCCCACCGCGGGTCGGGGTCGACGACCTCGAGGATCTCGCTGCGCCGGACCCGCCGGCCGTGGCGCACGTTGGCCTCGTAGGGCACCAGACGGTCCCACCACAGGGCGTCGACCCGGGTGCGCAGCTGGTCGAGCGTGCCGGCGTTGGGCAGCAGGACGTCGGCGGCCGCCCGGCGCTGCGCGTCGGTGGCCTGCACCGCGATCCGTGCCCGCGCCTGCTGCTCGTCCATGCCCCGCAGCTCCACGAGCCGCCGCACCCGCTCCTCCTCGGGCACGTCGACGATCACGGTCAGCGCGTAGTCGGCGGCGCGGTCGAGCTCCACGAGCAGGGGTATGTCGTGCACGACCACCGCGTCGTCCGGCGCGGCCGCGACGAGCTGCTGGGTCCGCTCAAGGATGCGCGGGTGGGTGATCGCCTCCAGGGCTCGACGGGCGGCCTCGTCGCCGAAGACGACGGCGCCCAGGGCCTGGCGGTCGAGCGAGCCGTCCTCCGCGATCACCGAGGGGCCGAAGCGCTGGGCGATCTCGGCGAGCCCCGGGGTGCCCGGCTCGACGACCTGCCGCGCGATCTTGTCGGCGTCGACGACGACGGCGCCGTGCTCGGCGAGCCGCGCCGACACCGTCGACTTGCCGGACCCGATCCCGCCGGACAGACCTACCCAGAGCATGGGGGTCAGCGTAGGTGCACCGGAGACCCGGGCGGCGGGCGCGGCACGCGCCGAGCTGTCGGGCTAGCCCGACATCAAGTCGCCGACTGGCAGGCTGGGGCCAGGCAGCCGTCCGCGATGAGATGGAGGACATGATCAGCACGGACACGCCCCCTCCCCTCCCCGGGCTCCCCGGTCGCGAGCCGGACGACCTCGACGACCTCCACGACCGCGCTCCCGCCACGACCACCGACGGGCCGGAGCGGACGCGGTCGGCCGCGCGCCGCACGGTGCGGGAGGCGGCATACCTCATCGTGTGCTTCCCGGTCGCGGTCTGGACCTTCGTCGTCGCGGTGGTGGGGCTCTCGGGCGCGGCCGCGCTGGTCACCGCGCCGCTCTTCGTGCCGCTGGCCGGGGTGCTGCTGCGGGCGAGCGCCACCATCGAGCGCTCCCTGCAGCGCCAGCTGCTCGGCCGGCGGGTGCCGCAGCCGGTCTACGCCTCGGACTTCCCGACGACGGGCTCGGCGGCGGGCAACGTGTGGCGCCGGGTGACCGACCCGCAGACCTGGTTGGAGATCGTCTGGGGCATCGTCGGCTTCGTCGTCGCGACCGTCACCTTCGTGCTCACCGTGACCTTCGGCGCGATCGCGGTCGCGGGTCTGACCTCGCCGTTGTGGTTCTGGATCATCGTGCGGATCCCGGAGTACGCCGGGCTGGGCGACCTGCTCGGCATCGGCCCGGGCTTCGTCGTCGACTCCGCCGCCAACGTGCTCGCCGGGCTGGTCGGCCTGGCACTGCTCGTGCCGACCACGCGCCTGGGGTCGATGCTGCAGAGCGGCATCGCCGGCGCACTCATCGGCACCCGCGCCACCGAGGAGCGCTACGCCGCGATCGCCCGCGCGCACACCGCCGGGCAGCAGGCCGAGCGCGACTCGCTGCGCCGCCTCGAGCGCGACCTGCACGACGGCCCGCAGCAGGGGCTCGTGCGCCTGCAGATGGACCTCGCCCGGGCCGAGCGGCTCATGGAGACCGACCCGCAGAAGGCCCGCGAGATCCTCGCCGGTGCCGGCCTCACCGCCTCCTCCACCCTGGGGGAGCTGCGCGCCCTCAGCCGCGGCATCGCCCCGCCCGAGCTCGTCGACCACGGGCTGCACTCCGCCCTGATGTCGCTGGCCGCCAGCCACCCGGCCCGGGTGACGATCCACGACCGCATCGGCACCCGGCTGCCGGAGCAGGTCGAGACCGCGCTCTACTACGCCGTCAGCGAGGCGCTCACCAACGTCGCCAAGCACGCCCGTGCGCGGACCGTCGAGGTGATCCTGCAGCGCCGGCCCGGCTGGGCCGAGGCCGTGGTCACCGACGACGGCGTCGGCGGCGCCTCGATCGCCAAGGGCCACGGGCTCGCGGGCCTCGAGCGACGGCTGGCCGGGGTGCAGGGCACCCTGTGGCTCTCCTCCCCCGAGGGCGGTCCGACCACCCTCGTCGCGGCCGTGCCCTCGGGCACGGCACGATGAGGGTATGACGTTGCGCGTGGTCGTCGCCGACGACTCGATCCTGCTGCGCGAGGGGCTGAGCCTGCTGCTCGGCGACGCGGGGCACGAGGTGGTCGCGGCCGTCGGCGACGGACCGTCGTTCGTGCGGGCGATGGCGCAGGAGCGTCCCGACCTGGGCATCACCGACGTGCGGATGCCGCCCGGGCACACCGACGAGGGCATGCGCGCCGCGGTCGAGGTGCGCGAGGCCGACCCCGAGGCGCGGGTGCTGGTGCTCAGCCAGTACGTCGTGCTCGCCTACGCCGACGAGCTGCTGGCCGACGGCCGCGGCGGCGTCGGCTACCTCCTCAAGGACCGGGTCTCGCGGCTCGACCAGTTCCTCGGCGCGGTGGAGCAGGTCGCCGGCGGCGGTACCGTCCTCGACCCCGAGGTCGTCACCCAGCTCTTCGGCCGGCGACGTGCGGCCTCCGATCCCGTCGAGAGCCTCACGCCGCGCGAGCAGGACGTGCTCGGGCTCATGGCGCAGGGCTTCACCAACGCCGGCATCGCCCGCGAGCTCGTCGTGACCGAGGGCGCCGTGGAGAAGCACAGCCAGCGGATCTTCGCCAAGCTCGGCCTGGCCGAGACCGACCAGCACCGGCGGGTGCAGGCGGTCCTGACCTGGCTGCAGAGTCGGGGCTGACGACAAGGAGGACGCCATGACCGGTCGGGACACCCGGAGAGACGTGCGGACGCTGACCTTCCTCGGGGCCGCGTCGACGGTGACCGGGTCCAAGACGCTCCTGACGGTGGACGGCCGCCGCATGCTCGTCGACGCCGGCATGTTCCAGGGCGAGAAGCACCTCCGGGTGCGCAACTGGGAGCCCTTCCCGGTGTCGCCCTCCACGCTCGACGGGATCGTGCTCACCCACGCCCACCTCGACCACTGCGGCTACCTGCCCGCGCTGGTGCGGCAGGGCTTCGCCGGCCCGGTCTGGTGCACGGCCGACACCGCGACCCTCGCCGAGATCGTGCTGCGGGACTCCGCCTACCTGCAGGAGAACGATGCGGCCCACGCCGCGAGGCGGGGCTACTCCAGGCACGACCCGCCGCTGCCCCTCTACACCGTCGCGGACGTGGAGCGGACGCTGCCGCTGCTGCGCACCGTCGACTACGACGAGGACGTCGACACCGGCGGTGGGGTGCGGGTCCGGATGACGCGCGCCGGCCACATCCTCGGCTCGGCGAGCGTCACCCTGGGCTGGCCCGGCGGGTCGGTGCTCTTCTCCGGCGACCTGGGGCGGGCCGACCACCCGGTGCTGCGGCCGCGCGAGATCCCGCCGGGCGCGCCCGACGTGGTGGTCGAGTCGACCTACGGCGACCGGGAGCACCCCGACCCCGAGGGCGCCGCCCACGAGCAGCTGGCCGAGGCGATCCGCCGCACCGTCGCCCGCGGTGGCACGGTGCTCGTCCCGGCCTTCGCCGTCGACCGCACCGAGGTGGTGCTGCGGGCGCTGGGCGAGCTGCGCAGGGCCGGTCGCATCCCCGACCTGCCGGTCCACGTCGACAGCCCGATGGCGCTGGCGGCGCTCCGCGTCTACCGCAGGGCCGCCTCCCGCGGCGAGCTGCGGCCGGACCTCCAGGGCGACCTGGTCGACCTGCCGCACCTCTACGAGGCCCGCACCGTCGAGGACTCGATGGCGCTCAACAACCCGCGCATGCCGTGCGTCATCATCAGCGCCTCCGGCATGGCCACGGGTGGCCGGGTGGTGCACCACCTCAAGCACCTGCTCCCCGACCGTCGCAACACCGTCGTGCTCACCGGCTACCAGGCCGTCGGCACGCGCGGCCGGTCGCTCGCGGACGGCGCGCAGGAGATCAAGATGCACGGCGACTACGTCCCGGTCCGCGCCGAGGTGGTGCAGGTCGAGGAGTTCTCGGTGCACGCCGACTCCTCCGACCTCCTCGCCTGGCTCGCCGCCCTCGACCCGGCGCCGCGGCGGGTGCTCGTCAACCACGGCGAGCCGGGGTCGTCGGCGGCGCTGGCCGCGCGGATCCGGCGCGAGCTCGGGATCACCGCCGTCGTCCCGGCCGACGCCGAGGTCGTGGACCTGAGCCGGGGCTGAGCCTCAGGAGCCGGTCGCGTCCTCGGCGGCGTCCATCGCCGCGTAGATCCGCTTGGCCGAGACCGGACCGGCGGTGCCGAGACGCTGGGCGAAGACCGAGACGCGCAGCTCCTGGACCGACCAGACGACGTCCATCACGTCGGGGTCGGTGCGGCGGTGGGGCGGCAGCGTGGCGAGGAAGGTCTCCAGCTCCTCCTCGACGACCTGCACCTCCTCCATGCGACGGCGGTCGCGCGGCAGGTCCTGCACGCCCTTGTCGAGCCGCTCGGCCATGCCGCGCAGCCAGACGACCATGCGCGGCAGCCGCTCGTAGCCGACCTCGGCGACGAAGCCGGGGTGGACGAGCCGGTCGAGCTGGCGGCGCAGGTCGAGGGCCATGTCGGCGGCGGCCGGGGTCGTCAGGCGCTGCAGCCGCAGCGAGACGTCGCGGGCGGTGTCGAGGATCGGCACCAGCGCCTCGACGATCTCCAGCACGCGCGGGACGGTCTGCTGGCGGACCGCGACGAGCGCCTGCTCGAACTGCGCGGGGGTGCGCACCGTCGCGCCCGGCATCTCGGCGACGACCGAGTCGACGGCGGCGGCGAGCGCGTCCTCGAGGAGCGCCGGCACGGAGCCGTGGGGGTTGTGGCCGAGCGAGAGCTTCTGCTGGTTGGTCAGCAGCGCGAGCAGCCGCTTCCAGGGCGGGCTGGTGCTCAGCAGGATCAGCCGGCGGATGCCGCGGCGGGTCTCCCGGTCGGCCTCCGAACGGGTCGCGAGCACGCGCACGTCGACGGCGTCACCGGTGTCGACCAGCGCCGGGAAGCCCTGCACGACGCGCGGCCCGACCTGCCGGGAGAAGGTCTCCGGTAGCGGGTCGAGGTCGGGCGGCCAGGTCTTCAGGCCGGTGCGCTCCACCTCGGAGGCCGCGGCCGCCATCGTCGTGCGCACCTGGCCGGCGAGCTGCCGCTGCAGCTCGGCGAGGTCCTTGCCCTCCCCGAGCACCTCGACGCGCCCACGCGCCCGGCCCCGGTTGCCTCCCTTGCCGGGGCGCACCGCGCGCTCGACGCGGAAGGTCATCCGCAGGTGGTCCGGCACCCGCTCCATCTCGAAGTCGGAAGCGTGCACGCGCACCAGGCCGCGGCGGGTCAGCTCCTCGGCCAGCGCGTCGCGGACCGGCATCGCACCCACGGTGCCGGCCTCCTGCATACCCCGCAGGGCCGCGCGGGCGTGGTCGGGCGCGGGCACGAAGTTGCGGCGCAGGTCCTTGGGCAGCGCCTTGACCAGGGCGGTGACGAGCTCCTCGTGCATGCCCGGGACGAGCCAGTCGAAGCCGTCCTCGGAGACCTGGTTGAGCACCTCGACGGGGATGTGGACCGTCACGCCGTCGGCGTCGGCGCCCGGCTCGAACTGGTAGGTCAGGGCGAACGTCAGCTCGCCCTGGGTCCAGCTCGTGGGGAAGTCGTCCTGGCTGACCGCCTCGGCCGAGTCGCTGACCAGCAGCTCCTCGGTGAAGGTCAGCAGCGTCGGGTCGGTGCGGCGGGCGGTCTTCCACCACGCGTCGAAGTGCGCGCCCGAGACGACGTCGGCCGGGATCCGCTCGTCGTAGAAGCGCACGAGCGTGTCGTCGTCGACGAGGATGTCGCGGCGCCGGGCGCGGGCCTCGAGCTGGCCGAGCTCGCGCACCAGCCGCCGGTTGGCGTGGAAGAACTCGTGGCGGGTGTCCCAGTCGCCCTCGACGAGCGCGGTGCGGATGAAGAGCTCGCGCGCGGTCTCGGGATCGACCCGCCCGAGGGGGACGGTGCGGTCCGCCACGAGCGGTATGCCGTAGAGCGTCACCCGCTCGTCCGCGACGGCGCTGGCCCGCGAGCGCGACCAGCGGGGCTCGCTGTAGGAGCGCTTGACGAGGTGCTGGCCGAGCTCCTCCGCCCAGGAGGGGTCGATGACCGCGTTGGTGCGGGCCCAGAGGCGGGTCGTCTCGACGAGCTCGGCGGTCATCACCCACTCGGGGTTCTTGCGGTGCAGCACCGAGCCGGGCTGCAGCACGAAGCGCGCGCCGCGGGCGCCGAGGTACTCCCGGCGCTCCCGCTCGTAGAGCCCGACGTGGGAAAGCAGGCCGGAGAGCAGCGACCGGTGGATCGAGTCCGGCGGGGCCGGGTGCTCGTTGGTCTCCAGGCCGAGGCTCTTGGCCGCCTGGCGCAGCTGGGTGTGGAGGTCCTGCCACTCGCGCACGCGCAGGTAGTGCAGGTGCTCGGCCTTGCAGAGGCGGCGGAAGGCGCTGCCGGAGAGCTCCTTCTGCTGGCGCTGCAGGTAGCGCCACAGGTTGAGCAGCACGAGGAAGTCGCTGTCGACGGTGTCCTTGGCCCCACCGTCCTTGCGGGGGCCCTGGCCGCCGGCGCCCTGGACGCGCACCGGCTCGCCACCCGTGCGCTCCTGGACGTCGCCGCCGCGCGGCACTCCCCCGACGCGGCGGAAGCGGGCGTGCAGCTGGTCGGCGCGCTCGCGCCCCTCGACGGGTCGCTCGCGCACGTCCTGGATGGACAGCGCGGAGACGACGACGAGGACCTCCTTGAGGGCGCCCTCCTTCTCGGCCTGCACGAGCATCCGCGCCAGGCGAGGGTCGACGGGCAGCGCGACGATGGCCCGGCCGTAGGGCGTGATGCGCTTGCGCGGCAGGTGCGCCGGGGCCGTCGGGTCGATGGCCTGCAGCTCGGTGAGCAGGCGGACGCCGTCGGCGACGTGGCGGGAGTCCGGCGGCTCGAGGAAGGGGAAACGCTCGATCTCGCCCAGGCCCAGGTTGGTCATCTGGAGGATGACGCTGGCCAGGTTGGTCCGCAGGATCTCGGGGTCGGTGAACTCCGGCCGGGACTCGAAGTCCTCCTGGCTGTAGAGCCGGATCGCGATGCCGTCAGCGAGACGCCCCGCGCGGCCGGCGCGCTGGTTGGCCGAGGCCTGGCTGATCGGCTCGATCGGCAGGCGCTGGACCTTGAGGCGCTGGCTGTAGCGGCTGATGCGCGCGGTGCCGGTGTCGACGACGTACCTGATGCCCGGGATGGTCAGCGAGGTCTCCGCGACGTTGGTGGAGACGACGATGCGCCTCCCCGGGTGCGAGGAGAAGACGCGGTGCTGCTCGGCGGCGGAGAGACGGCCGTAGAGCGGGAGCACCTCGGTGGAGGGCAGGTCCAGGCCCTCGAGGGCGTCGACGACGTCGCGGATCTCGCGCTCGCCCGAGCAGAAGACGAGGACGTCCTCACCCAAGCCGTCGCGCCCGGTCGACTCGGTCCACAGCTCCTCGACGGCCTCGACGACACCGGTGACCTGGTCGATCTCGACCTGCACCATCTGGGCGTCGGCGCCGCCGCGCTTGGGGGCGACCTCACGGACGAGCGGGCGGTAGCGGATCTCGACCGGATAGGTGCGGCCGGAGACCTCGACGATCGGTGCCGGGGTGCCGTCGGCGTCGGAGAAGTGCGCGGCGAAGCGCTCCACGTCGATCGTCGCCGAGGTGATGATCACCTTGAGGTCGGGCCGCTTCGGCAGCAGCTGGCGCAGGTAGCCGAGGATGAAGTCGATGTTGAGGCTGCGCTCGTGGGCCTCGTCGATGATCAGCGTGTCGTAGCGGCGCAGCATCCGGTCGCGCTGCAGCTCCGAGAGCAGGATGCCGTCGGTCATGACCTTGACGAGCGTGTCCTCGCGGGAGCGGTCGGTGAAGCGCACCTGGTAGCCGACGAGCGTGCCGAGCTCGGCGCCCAGCTCCTCGCTGATGCGCTCGGCCACCGAGCGGGCGGCGATCCGGCGGGGCTGGGTGTGGCCGATCATGCCTTCGACGCCACGGCCGAGCTCGAGGCAGATCTTGGGCAGCTGGGTGGTCTTGCCGGAGCCGGTCTCGCCGGCGACGATCACGACCTGGTGGTCGCGGATCGCGTCCCGGATGTCGTCGCGGCGGTCGCTGACCGGCAGCTCGGGCGGATAGCTGATCGAGCCCGGCGCCGGGAGGGCGGCCCGGCGGGCGACCACGGTCTCGGCGTGGCGACGGGCACGGGCCTCGTCGCGCCCGTCGCGGCGGGGGCGGGTGCCGTCCTGACCCTCGCGTCGCCGCTGGTCGTCCCCACCCTTGCCGCGGGGTCGCCCGCGTCCCCGGCCCTGTCTCCGGGCAGGCCGGGACGACGGCGAGGGGGCTTCGGGCACGCGTTCCACTCTACGAGTCCGGCGCAAGCCGGTTTTCGGCGGCGGCGCGCGCCGGTCAGCCGAGCTCGAAGGTGGTGATGCCGTAGGTCCGGTCCCAGGGCAGCTCCGGGATCGGCCCGCGATACATCCGCGCCGTCTCGAAGGCGGGCTCCAGCCCGTGCAGGGTCGCGAGCGCGACCGCGGCGGCGACGGGCTCGGGGCAGTCGAGGAAGACCGGCCCGTCCTCGAGCCCGGCGACCAGCCCGCGGAAGAGGAGGTCGGCACCCTCCTCGCTGTCGGCGAAGAGCGGCCCGATCTTGGCGCCCTCCAGGCACCGGCGCACCACGCCGTACCCGCGCACCCGCCCGTCCTCGACGAGCGCGAGCGCCGTCCGGCGCGAGGGGTCGAGCCAGGCGCGCAGGAAGTCGGAGCGGTCGCCGGCGAAGAACGCCGTGTCGTAGACGAGGACGGCGTCGAGGAGGTCGCTCGTGACGTGCCGCAGCCGCGGGTCGTCGACCGGCTCCCCCGTCACGGCCCCGCCGTAGCGGACGTTGCGGTGCTCCAGGACGAAGCCCGAGCGGCGGTAGGCCGGCTGCTGCTCGACGACCCCGTCGAGGCCGACGACCCGCTCGCCGAGCAGCTCCAGCCCTGCGCGCCAGGTGGCGATGCCGTGCCCCTGCCCGCGCCGGTCCGGCACGACGATGTAGAAGCCGAGGAAGCCGAAACCCTCGCCGTAGCGCACCACCGAGATGCAGGACACCGGTTCGTCGCCGAGGCGGCCGACGAGGAAGCCCCCGGGGTCGGCGGCCAGGAACGCCTCGGCGTCGTGGAGGCCGGGGTTCCAGCCCTCCTGGGCGGCCCAGCCGACCATGAGGTCGAGGTCCTCGGGCGTGGCGGTGGTGACGCGCAACTGCTCGGGCATGGCGCATGCTAGCGCCGGGCCGCGGCCGTGCGCAGGGATCCTCGCGTGGCTCTCCGCCGCCGGTCGGGGCGGCTCACGGGGCGCCGCCGCGCCTGCCCGCCTAGGGTTCTCGGTATGCGGTGGCGGTCGGTCCAGGAGTTCGTCCACCTCGACCGCACGATGCTGGTGCGCCGTCCCGAGGGTGACCTCGACGACGGCCCGGCGGTGGTCCTGGTGCACGGCATCGGTGTCTCCTCGCGCTACTGGACCCGGCTCGCGCCGCTCCTCGCGCCGCACGCCTCCGTCCACGTCGTGGAGCTGCCGGGCTTCGGCGACGCGCCCCGGCGGGACGAGGTGCTGAGCATCGAGGAGCACGCCTCGACGCTCCTGGCCCACCTGCGCACCGAGGGCCTCGACTCTGCCGTGCTCGTCGGGCACTCGATGGGCGTGCAGGTCGTGGTCGAGGCGGCCCTGCAGGACCCGGCCCGCGTCCGGGCGGTCGTGGGGATCGGCGGGGTCGTCGACCCGTCCTCCCGCAGCACTCTCCGTCAGGCCCTGAAGCTCGGCCACGACGTGCTGCGCGAGCCTCTCTCGGCCAACAAGGAGGTGCTCCGCGACTACGCCCGCACCGGGCTGCGGTGGTACCTGCGGACCGTCCCGTCGATGATCGGCTACCGCACCGAGGACGCGCTCCCCCGGCTCGAGGTGCCGCTGCTCGTGGTCCGCGGGTCCCGCGACCCGATCTGCACCCGGGAGTGGGCCGAGGAGATGACGGCGCTGGCTCCGCGGGCCCGCCTCGTCGAGATCCCCGGCGGTGCCCACGTGACGATGTTCTCCCGCCCCCAAGAGGTCGCCGACGAGGTGCTCGCGGAGGTGCGGGCGACCGCGGCGGCGCCTCCGGCGGCGACGGGGCCCGCCGCGGCGACCGGGCCGTCAGTCGCGGCGGCCCCTCCGTCGTGAGCCGCGTCGGCCGGGCGGCCCGCAACGGCTGGTCCTGGCTGCTGGACTACGCCTACGTCACCCGCCACCAGGTGGGCGGGCTGCTGACCCGCGACGACCCGGCGGGCTGGCTCGCGGGCGGCCGTCAGCCCGTCGTGCTCCTGCCCGGCGTCTACGAGCGCTGGCAGTTCCTGCGGCCCCTGGCCCGCGTGCTCCACGACCGTGGCCATCCCGTCCACGTGGTGACGGACCTGCGCTGGAACACCGCCCCGGTGGTGGCGAGCGCCGCGGTGGTGGCGGCATACCTGCGGACCCACGACCTGCGCGACGTCGTCCTGGTCGCGCACAGCAAGGGTGGCCTGATCGGCAAGTACGCGATGCTGCACGAGGACCCCGAGGGCCGGATCGCCCGGATGCTGGCGGTGGCGACGCCCTTCGGCGGGTCGGTCTACGCGCGGCTGTTCTGGCTGCGGAGCGTGCGGGCGTTCTCGCCGCACGACCCCACCCTGCGGGCGCTGGGCGAGCAGCTGGAGGTCAACCGCCGGATCACCTCGATCTGGGGCGCCTTCGACCCGCACGTCCCCGGCGGCAGCCGCCTCGAGGGGGCGACGAACGTGCCGCTGCGCACGTCGGGGCACTTCCGCCTGCTGGGCCGGGACGAGCTGCTCGACGCCGTCGTCGAGGCGCTCACGCCACGTCCCACCGACCCACGAGCTCCGGTGCCACCGGGAGCGCCACGATCCCGCCGTTCGTGACGACGAAGGTGCCGTGCAGGTCGAGCGGCGCCCGTCGGCAGACGTCGATCGCGTGCTGGTGGACGCGCCGGTCGGCGTCGGTGATCGAGACGCCCCAGGGCCGCACCATCGCCACCACGAGCCCGCCCACCCCCGGCATCGAGACGCAGTTGAGGGCGATCGCCGAGATCGTCTCGCGCTGAGCGCCCTCGTCGTGGGCACCCTCCACGAGGACCGGCTGCGCCAGCCGCCCGTCCCCGCGGCACAGCAGCAGGCTCACCCCGCCCCGGGAGCGGTCGGCCGGCGTGACGATCGCGTCGAGCAGCTCGCCCGCCAACGCCGGGTCGGCGAGGGAGCGGGCGTACCAGTCGGTCGGGAGGTGGTCGTCGCGGCTCATCCCGGAAGCCTGCCGGGGCCGGGATCGAGTCCGCAGATCTTGTCCACAGGCTCCGCGGGAGGCCCGTGGTTCCGCGGTCCACAGGGGCGGCGAACCAGCGGGAGGACAGCGGGCCCGGCGGCCAGTGCGGCAGCGGTCAGAGACCCGTCGGTCAGAGGATCAGCGAGACGCTGTGGATCACCAGACCCACGAGCGCGCCGACCACGGTGCCGTTGAGGCGGATGAACTGCAGGTCGCGGCCGACGTGCAGCTCGATCTTGTCGGAGGCCTCGCGGGCGTCCCAGCGGCGGATGGTGCCGGAGATGACCGAGGTGATCTCCGGGCCGTAGCGCTCGACCAGGCTGACGACCAGGTCGGCGGTCCAGGAGTCGAGGCGCTCGCGCAGCGCGGCGTCCTCGACGATGCGCTGGCCGAAGCCGGAGAGGGCGCCCGACATCCGGGTGCGCAGATGGCCCTCGGGGTCGGTGAGCGCGTCGAGCAGGCTGCTGCGCAGGGTCTCGCCGAGACGGACGCCGGTGGCGCTGACCTCGGGGTGGTCGAGCAGTCGCTCCTTGAGCGCCTCGAAGCCCGCCATCGAGCGCGGGTCGTGCTGCAGGTCGGAGGCGAGGTTGGTCAGGTAGGAGTCGAGCGCGGCGCGGACGTTGTGGTGCTGGTCGTCCTTGACGTCCCGGGCCCAGCGCAGGACCTCCTGGTAGACGCGCCGCGTGACCTGGTCGTTGACCCAGGTGGGCGCCCAGGACGGGGCACGCGAGCGGACGATCTGCTGCACCTCGTCCTCGTGGAGGGCCAGCCAGGCGTGCAGCTCGCGGGCGACGAGATCGACGAGCCCACGGTGCGAGCCCTCCTCGACGATGCGCTCGAGCAGGTGCCCCGCCATCGGTGACAGCGGCTCCTTCTTCACGCGCGGGAGCAGGACGTCGTCGATGAGGGTGCGCAGCTCGTCCTCGTCGATGCGCTCGACGGCGCGCACGATGAAGGGCACCGCCTCGGAGACGACGCGATCGGCGTTCTCGGGACGGCCGACCCACTCCCCCAGCCGCAGCACGACGCCGGCGTCGAGGTACTTCTCGCGCATGACGTCGGGGGTGAGGAAGTTCTCGGTGACGAACTGCTCCAGGCTGTCGCCCAGGTCGTCCTTGCGCCTGCGCACCAGAGCGGTGTGCGGGATCGGCAGTCCGAGCGGGTGGCGGAAGAGGGCGACGACGGCGAACCAGTCGGCGATCGCGCCGACCATGCCCGCCTCGGCCGCGGCGTTGACGAAGCCCCAGGCACCGTCGCGCCCGTGCGTGAGGACGTAGATCACCGCCATGACCACGAGCAGGCCGGTGGCGACCGTGCGCATGCGCCGCAGGCCGGCCCTGCGGGTCTCGTCGTCGACGCGGGCGGCGCCCGGCGTGGTCAGCGTCGTGGTCACGGGTGCGAGCGTAACCGCTGAGGCGGACACGGCCCCTCCGGCCAGCCCCCGGGGACGGTGGCGCGTCCGTGCTCCGGTGAGCGTCTGCCTACCCGCGACCGATGAGGACTGTCGGTGGGCGTGGTCACACTGCCAGGAGCGGTTGCACCGACGCGCCGCCCGACAGAAGGAGATCGGACATGGTGACGCTCAACCCCTACCTCAGCTTCACGGGCCAGGCCCGCGAGGCCATGGAGTTCTACCGGTCCGTGCTGGGCGGTGAGCTGACGCTGAGCACGTTCGGTGAGTCCGGCATGGGTGAGGGCGCGGAGGCCGACCAGATCATGCACGCGCAGCTCGAGACGCCGGCCGGCATCACCCTCATGGGTGCGGACACGCCGGAGGGTATGCCGTACACCCCCGGCGACAACATCAGCATCTCCCTCAGCGGGCCGGCCTCGGACGAGTCCGAGCTGCGTCGCTACTGGGAGGGCCTGAGCGAGGGCGCCACTCCGGGCGTGCCGCTGGACAAGGCGCCGTGGGGCGACTGGTTCGGGATGCTGACCGACCGTTATGGCGTCGGCTGGATGGTCAACATCGCCGGTCAGTAGGTCTCAGCCGATCCACCGGCCGGTGTCCCACGCCTGGTGGAGGACCGCGCTGTAGGGCCGGAGGTCCCAGCCCTGCGCGGCGACCCAGGCGTCGTCGGCGTGGCTGTCGGCGTAGCGGCTCGCGTCGTCGCACAGCAGCGTGACGATCGAGCCGGGACGGCCGGCGGCACGCATCTCGCAGGCGAGCCGCAGCACGCCGTAGAAGGCGGTGCCCGTGGAGGGCCCGCAGGCGAGACCGGTCCGGTCGCGCAGGAAGCGCATCGCGGCGACCGAGGCGGCGTCGGGCACGCCGAGCATCCGGTCGACCACGCCCGGGACGAAGCTCGGCTCGACCCGGGGCCGTCCGATGCCCTCGATGCGGGAGCCGACCGGGGCGCACTCCGGCATCCCCGCGAAGGCGGGCAGGAAGGCCGAGCCCTCGGGGTCCACGACGCACAGCCGCGTGGCGTGGCCGCGGAGCCGGACGTAGCGCCCGATGGTCGCGGACGTGCCTCCGGTGCCGGCACCGACGACGACCCATTCCGGCACCGGGTGCCGCTCCAGGGACATCTGCTCGAAGATCGACTCGGCGATGTTGTTGTTGCCCCGCCAGTCGGTCGCGCGCTCGGCGTAGGTGAACTGGTCCATGCAGTGCCCGCCGCAGCGGTCCGCCAGCTCCCGGCTCACGGCATACACGGCGGTGGGGTCGTCGACGAGGTGGCAGGTGCCGCCCTCGCGCTCGATGAGGGCGATCTTCTCGGGGCTGGTGCCGCGGTGCATCACGGCGACGAAGGGCAGGCCCAGCATCCGCGCGAAGTGGGCCTCGCTCACCGCTGTCGAGCCCGAGCTCGCCTCGATGACCGTCGTGCCCTCCCGCAGCTCGCCGTTGCACAGGGCGTGGAGGAAGAGCGAGCGCGCGAGGCGGTGCTTGAGGCTGCCGGTCGGGTGGGTCGACTCGTCCTTGAGGTAGAGGTCGACCTCCCAGCCCGCGGGCAGCTCCACGGCGACCAGGTGGGTGTCGGCGCTGCGGTTGGCGTCGGCCTGGAGCCGGCGCACGGCCTCGTCGGTCCACGCCCGGTCGGCGGGGCGCACCGCCGTGACGTCGACGAGCGGCGTCGCGGCGTGTGCATTGTCGGTGGGCTCGTGCGGCGTCCGTGCCGGGGCGTCCGAGTCGGTCACGGGTGCGACGCTACCGCCCGGCCACGAACTCCTCGGCGCGGGTCTTGGGGCGGCCGATGATCGCCCGGTCGCCGCGGATCAGCACCGGACGCTGCATCAGGCGGGGGTGCTCCACGAGCAGGTCGGCGACCTGGTCGGGCGTGACGACGTCGTCGGGGTCCAGGCCCAGCTGGTCGAAGTAGGCGTCCTTGCGGACCAGGTCGGCAGGCGGGTCCTCGAGCTTGCCGATCAGGTCGAGCAGCTGCTCGCGGTCGAGCGGGGTGCGGAGGTACTGCACCACCTCGGCCTCGACCCCCGCCCCGGCGACGACGTCGACGGCGTGGCGCGAGGTGGAGCAGCGAGGGTTGTGCAGGACGGTCAGGTCGGCCATGGCGCGGACCCTACCGCTCGGGGGCGCCACGTCGACCGTCGTGCCTACGATGCCGAGGTGACCTCGACGCGCTGGCCCCGCTCCGTCTACGGGACGGGGACCGAGCCCGACCCGCGCTTCTCGCTGGCCAACGAGCGCACCTTCCTGGCGTGGATCCGCACCAGCCTGGCGCTGCTCGCGGTCGCGGCCGCGGTCGACGCCCTCCCGCTCGGGATCGGGCCCACCGCCCAGGTCGTGCTCGCCGCCGTGCTGGCGCTCACCGGTCTGCTGGCCGCGGTCCACGCGTGGCGGGGCTGGGCCCGGGCCGAGGCCGCGATGCGCCAGGACCTGCCCCTCCCCGGCAACGCCGCGGGCATGGTCGTCGTGGTGGGGGTCGCGCTGGCCGGCGTCGTGCTGCTCGTCGCCACCCTCCTGCGGGCGGCCTCGTGAGCGAACCGACGCCCTGGCGCGACCCTGGCCTGCAGCAGGAACGCACGGTCCTGGCCTGGCGCCGCACCGGGCTGGCGCTGGTCATCGGCTCTCTGACGGTGGGGCGCCTGACCATGGACACCCTGGGCGCGGCGGGCCTCGTCCCGGCGGTGATCACCGCGGTGCTGGCCGCCTGGGTCGTCGGCGCCACCCTCCGGGGCGGACGCTCGGCGATCGCCCACCCGGACGAACCGACCTTCGACCGGGTGCTGCGGGACGGACGCGTGCCCGCGGTCGTGGCCGTGGCAGCCGGCACCGTCGCCGTGGTCGAGCTGGCCGCGGCGGGGATGCGGATCGCCACCCTCTGAGTCTCAGGCGCGGATCGTCAGCTGCACGGTCACGAGGTCACCGAGCTCGATGCCCTCGGAGGCGCGGACCGCGTCCTTGAGCGGCACCCAGAAGGTGCCCTTGCGCGGCCAGATGGAGGTGGTGAACTCCGTGTACCCGATCACCCCGGTGACCGGGATCATCCCCCAGCCGTAGGTGACCTCCGGCATCACGTCGGCGAGCCACTCCGACTCCTCCGGTGGCGTCACGAGGAAGCAGTAGGGCGCGGGGCCCCGCCACTCCACCACCTCCGCGGTGAACTCCAGATCGGGACCGTCGTCGGTCGCCGTCATCGTCCCGGCCGTCCCACTCGTCGTCTCCCAGGTCGTCGTGATCGTCGCCTGCCGTGTCGCACCGTCCATGGAGCGACGCTAACGAGGCATGCGGACAGCTCCCGTCCGCAGCCGGTGGCTCCTCGTCCCGACTCCCTAGTCTGCTGCCCATGGCGGAGACGTGCCGGTTCACGGCGGAGCTCTGGCGCTCGGGAGAGCCGCCGGAGGGTTGGCACTTCGTGACGCTCGACGAGGCGGCGAGCGAGGCGGTGCGGGAACGGCCACGACCACCGCGCGGCTTCGGGTCGGTGCGGGTCGAGGTCACGATCGGGTCGACGACCTGGCGCACCTCGGTCTTCCCCGACAGCGGCAGCGGGCGCTACGTGCTGCCGGTCAAGCAGAAGGTGCGCCAGGCCGAAGACCTGCTGCAGGGCGATCCGCTGGACATCCGCCTCACCATCCTGGAGTGAGGTGCGTGACAGCCGCCTCACCATCTTGGAGTGATGTGAGGTGAGGTGAGGCGAGTGCGCGGGCCGTCAGGCTGCGCTGACATGCCTCATCGCCCGGCCGGTGCGGGCCGGGCTCGGGGCGGGGTCATCTCAGATGCCACCGGACCCCGAGCTCCGTCACGGTCGCCGTCAGGTTCCGGTCGTGCACGAAGGTGTGGTGCCTCGGACACAACAAGGCGTAGTTCGAAAGGTCTGACCGCCCGCCGAGGGCCCAGGGGATGACGTGGTGGGCGTCGCACCAGGTCGCGGGCACGGTGCACCCCGGGATCGTGCACCCCCGGTCCCGTGCTGCGAGCCGGACCCGCTGTGCTGGGGTGACGAGGCGCTTGCGGCGGCCCTGGTCGAGGATCTCGCTTGGTCCGCCGAGCACGACGGGGATGATGTCGGCCTCGCACGCCAGCTTGCGGATCGCCTCCGCCCGCAACGGCGCCCCGGCCAGGGTCGAACCCACCCCGGGCAGGTGGCCACCGGTCTCGGACAGCTGACGCTTGAGCGTCTCGAAGTCCAACGTCACCATCAGCATCGCCTTCGGTGTCGTCGGCTGACCAGCCGTGCCGGCCACCCCGCGGCGCATCACGGTCATGAACGCGTCGTACCTGCGCTGGCCCGCCGTCCGCAGGTCCAGCTCGCCCGTGGCGTCCTGCTCCTCCTTGGTCGCCGGCGCCGCCAGCGGGGAGTCGATGATCGCCTTCGCAGCTTCGTAGTCGGCGTCGTCACCGAAGGTGATGACCCACCGCTTCACCGACCCGTCCGCCAGGCTCGACTCGTAGATCCCCCGCATCGCCTGCTTCTTGCGGGCCTTCGCCTCGTGATCCCGCTCGTCCACGCACTGCGCGACGAGCCGGTCCACGATCCTGCCGATGTCCTTGTCGTCGAACACCGGGTCGGACCCGGCCTTGGCCAGCAGCTCGACCGCGGCGGCGTACTCCTCCGGAGGCAGGCCCGGCCGCACCCGCTGCAACGCCCGGTGCAGCCTCGCCGCCCGCGCGATCGACAGCTGTCCATCCTTGACGCGTTCGAGCAACGGCGCGTGCACCGGCTCCCGACCCGCCTGCGCCAACCGCGCCAGGTCCATCAACGCCCGCCGCTCCAGGTCCGGACACCGCAGCGCCAGCCAGTCCACCACCGAGAACCCCTCGGCCAGGTGCAGGCCCCGGTCCACGGCCTCCGTGGCCATCACCAACCGGGACCGCTCCAGATCCGACACCGCCCGGGAGATCCACCCCAACGACTCGACCACCAGGTCGTCCTGCACCAGCTCCGGCCGGCTCACGTCCGCGGGCAGCCCCGCCAGCAGCCAGGAGTCACCGACCGCCGACTCCGTCCCCCTCGGCGGCCGCACCGTCCCCAACGACTGCTGCATACCTCGATCATATGTTCGAACACCGACAGGCCCTACGACCGACACGCCGTAACCTTGCACGACATGACCACCCGCCCGACCGTCCGACACGTCCGCGCCGACGAGCACGACGAGGTCGGCCGCCTCCTCGTCGCCGCCTACGCCCCGAGCGGGATGGCACCCGACGAGCCCTACTGGCACCACCTCCGCGACACCGCCGCGCGTACCCGCGACGCCGAGGTCTGGGTCGCCGAGCTCGACGGTCGCGTCGTCGGCACCGTCACCTGGGCCGGAGCCGGGTCGAGCCAGCAGGAGATCGCGCAGGAGGGCGAGGCGGAGTTCCGCATGCTGGGCGTCGACCCCGGGGTGCAGGGCCGCGGCGTGGGACGGGCACTCCTCCAAGCCATCGAGGACCGTGCCCGCACCGACGGCTACCCGGCGCTCGTGCTCTGCAGCGCCACGTGGATGACCTCCGCCCACCGGCTCTACGAGCGGGCCGGCTTCCACCGCATACCCGAACGGGACTGGTCACCCACGCCGACCGTCGACCTGCTGGCCTACCGCCTCCCCCTCTGACCGCCCACGAGAAGGGAGTGCCTGACCGGGCAGTTATCCCCCGTGTGATTGGGTGGAACTCGCGGCACAATGGGGCCGTCCGACCGGCGGGTCCACATGGGGGTCCCCACGCGCCGCGTTACCGACTCGAGGAGAGAGACACATGACCGACCAGCCCCTCGCCGCACCCGAGCCGCTGTCCGCGCCCAGCCCGCTCACGCTGACCGTGCCGGAGCCGACGAAGCCGGTGGCGGAGACGGCTGCGCCGAAGATGGCGCCCCCGGTCGACCCCGCGGTGATGCCGACGCTCGACAAGAAGGTCGAGGAGTTCCTCCACGGCCTGACCCAGACCGAGGTCCGCTCGCCCGAGTTCGCCCGCCGCGCCGCCGACGTGCGCACCATGGGTGACGCCGAGATCCGCGCCGCCGCCGAGACCTCCAACCGCCTCCTGAAGTCGCCGGTCCGCGCGCTCAACGAGGGTGGCGTCTCCAAGGAGTCCAAGGTCGGCCGCACCCTCATGGAGCTGCGCCGCACCGTCGAGGACCTCGACCCGGGCCAGGCCCAGGGCTCCAAGAAGATCCTCGGGATGATCCCGTTCGGCGACCGCCTGCGCGACTACTTCCGCAAGTACGAGTCGGCCGAGAAGCACCTCGACGGCATCCTCCACGCGCTGCGCAGCGGCCAGGACGAGCTGACCAAGGACAACGTCGCCCTCAACATGGAGAAGCAGCAGCTCTGGGACTCCATGGGCCGCCTCAACCAGTACGTCTACATCGCCGAGCAGCTCGACGCGAAGGTGTCGGCGCACGTCGCGATGCTCGAGGAGACCGACCCCGAGAACGCCAAGGCGATGCGCGAGGACGTCCTCTTCTACGTCCGCCAGAAGCACCAGGACCTGCTCACCCAGCTCGCGGTGTCGATCCAGAACTACCTGGCCATCGACATCATCATGAAGAACAACATCGAGCTCATCAAGGGTGTCGACCGCGCCTCGACGACGACGATCAGCGCGCTGCGCACCGCCGTCCTCGTGGCCCAGGCGCTCAACAACCAGCGCCTCGTCCTCGACCAGATCACCGCGCTCAACAGCACGACCTCCGACATGATCCAGCGCACCTCGGAGATGCTGCGCGACAACTCCGTCGCCATCCAGGAGCAGGCTGCGTCCTCGACGATCGGCCTCGAGCAGCTGCAGGCCGCCTTCGCCAACATCTACGAGACGATGGACGCGATCGACAACTTCCGCTCGCGGGCCCTCGACTCGATGGCGCAGACCATCGGCGTCCTCGAGGGCGAGGTCGAGAAGTCGCGCGGCTACCTCGACCGCGCGCAGCGCACCGACGCGCGTCTGGCCGGCGGCGAGCTCGACCTGGGCGACACCCCGCCCACCAGGCGCTGACCGCATGGGGTTCTCCGACCTGCTGGACCGCATGCTCGGCCGGGCGCCGGCGCACGAGCAGGAACGCCTGGTCCTGCCCCCGCCGCCCACGGCCGACGACGTGTATGCCGCGCTCACCCAGACCGAGGAGCTGCTCGCCTCGAGCGCGCTGCCCTCGGTCGTGGTGGCGCGCGCCCAGCGGGTCGTCGACACCGTGCGCGACACCGTCCCCCGGCTCGCGCGGATCAGCGGCAACGACCTCGGCTACACCGTCATCGCGACCGCGACCGACTACCTGCCCGAGGCGATCGGCTCCTACCAGCGCCTCCCCCGCCGGTATGCCGACACCCGCCCGGTCGACGGCGCCAAGACCTCCCTCATGGTGCTCGTCGACCAGCTCGACCTGCTCGGTCTGACGATGGACCGCGTCTTCGACGCCGTCTACCGCGACGACGCCCGCGAGCTCGTCGCCCAGGGCCGGTTCATCGCCGAGAAGTTCGGCAGCGCCGGCGCCGGTGGCGACCTGCGGATCACCGCCGAGGACCGGGCCGTCGTGCCGCCGCAGCCCACGGAGCCCGCCGACCCGGCGCCCGCCACCGGCTCGCCCCTCAGCCCGCCCGAAGGAAGGGACCGATGACCACCCAGCCCCTGCGCGACGCCGTCGACGTGCTCGCCCGGGTCGGCCGCGAGGCCGGCCTCGACGAGGGCGCCGTCCGCGCCGAGGGCATGGCGCTCGCCGCGGCCGTCCTGGAGCGCTCCACCGACACCATGCCGATGGCTCGGATCTGGGGCGAGACCTTCGGGCGCCCCGCCAGCGAGTTCTTCGGGATGGTCCCCCGCGGCCGCCGCTACGGCTCGATCCCCACCACCCTGCTCGGCACGCTGCTGGCGGAGTCCAGCGCCCGTGCCCAGGGGTATGCCGTGGCCCTCTCCGACGTCGCCACCGCCGCCTGCACGGTGCCGGGTGCCGACGCCGACACGGTGGGCCGCGCCGCCGTCGCGGCCCGCACCCAGCTCGGCGCCGCGGGCGTCTCCGGGCATGGCACGGCCGACAGCCCGGTGCCGATGCCGGCTGCTCCGGACGCGGCCGCGGGCGCCCCGCAGGCTCCGGGCGCCCCGCAGGTCCCGGGCGCCGCCCCCGTCACCCCGGGCACCGCCCCCGGCCTCCCCACCAGCCACGACGGCCTCCGCGACCTGTCCTCCGACCTGCTGCGCCGCGCCCAGGAACAGTCCGAGCGCGTCCGCGAGATGCTCGGCCACGTCGGCCGCCTCGGCCAGGCCGGCGGCCCCGGGGGACAGCTGCCGCCCTACCCGCCCGCCGGCCTCGACGGCGGCGACCCGAGCGGCGGCGCCGTCCCGGGCACCACGGCATACCCCGACCAGGTGCAGACCCAGGCCCCGCCGGAGGGCACGCCCGAGCCCGAGCCGGAGGAGCCGGCCCAGCCCGAGCGTTCAGTCGAGGAGCTGCTCGCCGAGCTCGACGAGCTCACCGGCCTGACCCGCGTCAAGGCCGAGATCCACCGGCAGGTCGCCGTCCTCAAGATGGACGCCCGCCGTCAGGAGGCGGGCCTCAAGGTCGCCACGCTGACCCGGCACCTGGTCTTCGTCGGCAACCCCGGCACCGGCAAGACGACCGTGGCCCGCCTCGTCGGCGGCATCTACCGCGCGCTGGGCCTGCTGAGCAAGGGCCAGCTCGTCGAGGTCGACCGCTCCGAGCTCGTCGCCGGCTACCTCGGCCAGACCGCCGCCAAGACCGCCGAGGTCGTCGCGTCGGCGCTGGGCGGCGTGCTTTTCATCGACGAGGCCTACAGCCTCAACGGCGACCAGTACGGCAAGGAGGCCATCGACACCCTCGTCAAGGAGATGGAGGACCACCGCGACGACCTCGTCGTCATCGTGGCCGGCTATCCCGAGCCGATGGCCGAGTTCATCTCCATGAACCCCGGGCTCGAGAGCCGCTTCCGGACGATCATCGAGTTCGACGACTACAGCGACGACGAGCTCGCCGAGATCCAGCGCACCCTCGCCGCCAAGATGGACTACGACATCGCTGAGGAGGCGGCCGAGCGCTTCCGCGAGATCCTCGCGGCCACCCCGCGCGGGCCGTCCTTCGGCAACGGCCGCTTCGCCCGCAACCTGCTCGAGGCCGCGATCGGTCGACACGCCTGGCGCCTGCGCGACGCCGAGGACCCGAGCGTCGAGGACCTGCGCACGCTGCGCAAGGAGGACTTCGAGGACCGCGACCTGGTCGACACGTCGGTGGCTGTCGCGTCGGTGGCCGATGCTCCGCAGGGTATGGAGCCCGCCCCAGCTCGGGAGCGCGGCTCCTCGGAGGTGGACGAACCGCCGGTCGACGCTGACGACGACCTCGACGAGCCCGACGACGAGCGCGCCGAGCCCGGCGAGGACGAGCGATGAGCACCCCCGCCGGCGCCGCGCACCCGGCCCGGGCCACGGCTCAGGGCACGGCCGGTCAGGCCACGGCCACCGCCGCCCAGACCGCGACCACCCAGACCGCGCAGAACGCCCCCGCCCAGGCCAACCAGAACGCCCCGGCGGCCCGGGCCCAGCAGCCGCAACCCGACCCCGGCACCCAGCGCTCCAGCACGCCGCGCCTGCTGCGTGTCGCGCGCACCGCCGCCACCGCCGCGGCGCTGCTCACCGGCGTCGTCGCGACCGGCACCTTCGACACGAGCGGCCTCAACAGCACGCCCAACGTCATCGCCAACCACTGGGTCGCCGCCGAGGAGGCCCGCGTCGAGATCGCCGAGGCCGACCTCGTCGCAGCCCGCGCGGTGGCCGAGGCCGTGGCCGGCGAGAGCACCGACGCCGACATCGAGACCCCGCTCACCGCGGCCGCCGACGCCCACGCCCGGTCCGGCGGAGACGCCGGCCGGGCCGGACAGGTGGCCGGCGACCTCGTCCGCGTCGGGCTGCTCACCGGCGAGGCCCTCGCCACGGCGCCGGACGACGCCGAGGCGGCGACCACCACATACGCCTCCGCGAGCGCTCTGGCGCGCACGGCCGCGGACACCGCCCAGCAGGTGGCCGCCCAGCACGCCACCGACCTGCAGACCGGCTCGCGCTCCATGCTCACCGCCCTGGTCGGGCTGTTCTCGACGGCTCTCCTCGGCGGCATCCTCGTCTGGCTGGCGCTGCGGACGCGGCGCATCATCAACGTGCCGCTCCTGGTGGCGGCCGCCATCACGGGCTGGCTGTCCTACGTCTCGGTCAACCCCTCCGCCCTGCCGCTCGACATCGACCGCCGCGTCGACCAGGTCGCCACCGCGGCGACCGCGCTGCAGGAGGTTCGCGAGGCGCGGCAGGCGGAGTACGCCACCGTCCTCGGCCTCGACGACGCCGACCTCGAGACCGCCGGCATGGTGGCAGGCGACGCGGTCTTCCAGTCGGGGTCCAGGGACGCAGAGGCCGCCTGGACGCAGGTCGTCGACGGGCACGAGGCGGTCCTCGCGGCCGACGGCCCCGCCGCCGCGCTGGAGGCCGTCCGGGCGACCGAGACCTCCTTCGCCCAGGCCGAGGCTGCGCTGCAGGAGCTGCTCGACAACCGTCTCGCCCCCGCGACGAGCTCGATCGGCACGCCGGCGGCGATCACGTCGGGCGTGGCGCTGCTGCTGGGCCTGGTCGCCGCGGTCGCGGCGTGGACGGGGCTGACGCAGCGGCTCAAGGACTACCGCTGACCGTGGGCGGGTGCACGACGACCGGCGGGGTGCCGGTCGGGACGACGAGGAGGGGACGCCGGTGAGCGACGAGGACGAGCGGGGCCCGGAGCGGCCGATGCTGATCCTGGGGCAGGACTACCCGGACGTGGAGGACACCACGCCCGAGGAGCTGCGGCGCCAGGAGCAGCGGGCCCGCGAGGAGATCGAGCGCAAGCGCCGGGAGGCGCAGGAGGAGATCGAGCGCAAGCGGCGGGAGGCCGAGCGCGAGATCGCCGAGCTGGAGAAGCAGAAGGCCCGTGAGCTGCGCGAGCGCGAGCGCGAGCTGGAGCAGACCCAGAAGAAGCTCTACGACCGCGAGACCAAGCTGCTGCGCAAGGCCCGGGCCACGAGCGGCCAGAAGCCCGCGCGCGTCGTGCAGCGCCCACCGTCCCGGCCGCTGCGCTACACCGGGCTGCGCTCGCACGGCTTCGCCGTCCTCCTCGCCTTCCTGGCCGCCGGCGGCATCGTTCTCGGGGGCCTGACCGGTGGGTCCTCCATCGGGGAGGAGACCCTGGCCGAGGTCGACTCCCTCGACCAGGCCCGGGTCCACTACCTGCGGGCCGCCCTGGAGATCGACGAGGCCATGGCCGCCCGGATGGCCGGGGAGCCCGGGGCAGCAGGTTCCGTGCCCGGCTCCTCCTCGATCGAGGAAGCGCTCGCGCTGGCCTCCGAGTCCGACTACTACGGCTCCCGGACGCTGGAGCAGGCCGAGGGCATGGTCGACGAGAGCATCGGCACGGTCCGGTCACTGACCCTGTGGGAGGAGGCCAGCACCGGCGCCACCTACGCCGTCGCCGCCTACGAGGTGGAAGACCTCTACGAGGACGACCTCACCTGGTCGGTGGGGTCGATCGTGTGGGTGTCGATCGGGCTCGCAGCCCTCCTCGCACTGATCGTCATGGCGGTGCTCGCGCGTTCCTGGGTGAGCGTGGCCCTGCTGGTGCTGGGCGCGGGCCTGGCCATCTCCCTCTACCCCGTGCTCGCCGGCGGCCCCACCCGCACCGCGATCGAGGCCGCCGAGAACCACCGGGCCGCCGACGACGTCGTCGACGACATCGTCGACCAGGTCCACGACGACCTCACCGTCGTCTACGGCACCAGCCGCTCCTCGTTGAGCCGCCGGGCGGACTACTGGGACACCGAGGCCTACTACTACTCCCTCGAGCCCGAGGGGGACCCGCACCTCACGGCCTACTTCGAGGCGCGCGAGGCCGTCGGGGAGGCCGAGGGCGAGGAGGAGAACTACGCCGCGGCGATCGGCCTGGTCGCGGCCGGGCGGGAGGCCTTCGAGGCCCACGTGAGCGGGCTGGAGCAGGCCCGCGGCGAGATGCTCCGCGCGATGGACGACCTGCCCTCTCCTGTGCTCCCCACCATGCTCGGGCTGGGTGGCGGAGTGCTGGTCGTCGCCGGGCTCCTGCTCTCCCGCGGTCCCCGTGGGAGGTCCTCGTGACCCAGACGTATGCCGTCGCGCCGCCGGCGCCGGGGTCGCTCGGGACCGACGTCCCGGCCCCGGAGCTGCTGCGCTACCTCGACGCGATGCTGCGCTGGCGCGACCAGCGGCGCAGCGAGCTCGAGGCCCTGGACCGGGCTGCCATGGAGCTGCCCGACCCCCAGGAGCGGATCTCCGTCACGCCCGACGTCACGCTGTCGATGACGTTGTGGCAGGCGGTCGCCGACCGGCTCGAGCTGCTGCTCGCCACCTGGGACGACGGGCGGGTCGGCGAGCACGAGCGGCGCCGGATCACCACCCTCGTCTGGGGCACGCTGGAGCAGCCGGGGTCCCGTGCCGGAGCCCAGGCGCTGGCCGTCTCGCTCCCCGAGGCCTGCCGGCTCTCGGACTCCCTGGCCACGAGCCTGCGCTCGCGCCTGCGTCTCGACGGCTCGGACCCCCGCACCACCGAGCGCCTCACCGCGCTGCGCGCCCAGGTGGCCCGGATCGCCGACCAGGTCGCGCTCATCCCCACGAGCCGCCGCGGCTCCGCCCAGGAGGTGCACGACCGGCTGGTCCAGCGGGTCGAGGACCTCACGGAGCGCGCCCGTCGCGGCGGTGACGTCGGCGGCTTCCTCGGCCCCCTCGAGGCCGACGCCGCGACCGCCGAGCGCGACCTCATCGTCGCCGCCTCCGCCCGCGCGCACGCCAAGGCCGACCACGCCCAGGCGACCCGCGAGGTCGCCGAGATGAAGGCCCGCGGCGACGCCGTCCGCGCCCTCGCCCGCCGCGCCCGTGAGCTGGTCACGCCCGCGCCGACGCTCGGCGTGCCCGACGTGACCGCCCTCGGACCGGTGCCGAGCGAGCCCGCCGAGCTCACGTCATACCTGTCCAAGCTGGAGCGCGTCGACAAGGCGCTCGGCATCGCCCAGACCGCCTACGCCCAGGCGCTCGCCCGGCGCGAGGAGCTCGCCCAGCGCGCCGGCGCGGTGCGCGCGGCCCTCGCCGGTGACGCCGACGCCACGGCCGCGATGGGGGGCCTGGCCGAGCAGGCGGCCGCCCTGATCGAGTCTCGTCCGACGGACCTGACCCGCCTCGAGGCGCTGGTCCAGGCCCAGGAGACCTTCGCCCGCACGATGGGGGTGCATCTGTGAACCGCTGCGTCCAGCCCGGCTGCCCGGGCGTCTACGAGGATGGGTGGTGCAACGTCTGCGGCTCGCCCGAGCCCACCGCCGCACCCGAGGCCGCGCCCGTCGCCCCCGCGACGCCGGCCCCCGCCTCCTCCCCCGCGAGCCCGGCCGGCTCGGCCTCGACCCCGGACGGCCTCTCCGCGGAGGTCGACTCCCAGGTCGCCACCCCCGGCCCGGGACGCTCCCGCGAGGCCGTCCGCGCCGCCGTCGTGCGCCGTCAGCGCGCCTCCGCCCGCCACCGCCGCACGACGCTCGGCATGGGCCTGACCCAGGTGCCGCCGGTGCCCGTGGGCGACCCGATGCAGGCGCTCATGGTCGACCCGCAGGTGCCCGAGGAGCGGCGCGTCTGCCCCAACTGCGGCGCCAAGGTCGGGCAGGCCGCGGGCGAGGCGGGCGGCCGCCAGCAGGGCTTCTGCCCGCAGTGCCGCGCCCCCTACTCCTTCACCCCCAAGCTGCAGCCCGGTGAGCTCGTCGCCGGGCAGTACGAGGTCGCCGGCGCCCTCGCCCACGGCGGCATGGGCTGGATCTACCTGGCCCGCGACAAGAACGTCTCCGACCGCTGGGTGGTGCTCAAGGGCCTGCTCAACACCGGTGACTCGGACGCGCTCGAGGCGGCGGTGGCCGAGCAGCAGTTCCTCGCGCAGGTCAAGCACCCGCTCATCGTCGAGATCTACAACGTCGTCACCCACGACGGCGACGCCTACACCGTCATGGAGTACGTCGGCGGCACGAGCTTGAAGCAGATGCTCAAGCAGCGGATGACGACCGCCGGGCGCTACGACCCGTTCCCGGTCGACCAGGCGCTGGCGTTCGTGCTCGAGACGCTCCCGGCCTTCAGCCACCTGCACGACCTCGGCCTGCTCTTCTGCGACTTCAAGCCCGACAACCTCATCCAGGAGGGCGACGGGGTCAAGCTCATCGACCTCGGCGGCGTGCGGCGCCAGGACGACCTGGAGTCGCCGATCTACGGCACCGTCGGCTACCAGGCGCCCGAGGTGGCCGAGGTCGGCCCGTCGGTCGCGTCCGACATCTACACGATCGGCCGGACGCTGTGCGTGCTCACCTTCGAGTTCCGCGGCTACCAGTCGGAGTACGTCGACTCCCTGCCCCCGGTCTCGCAGGTCCCGGCCTTCGTCGAGAACGACGCCTTCTACCGGCTGGTCGCGCGCTGCTGCGCCCCCGACCCCAACGACCGGTTCCTCACGATCGACGAGCTGCGCACCCAGATGATCGGCGTGCTGCGACAGGTCGTCGCCTCGCGCTCGGACCACGCGGCCACGATGTCGGCGCACTCGATGGCCTTCGAGGCGCCGGTGTCGACGGGCGAGACGCTGTCCTGGTGGGAGCTGCCCGAGCTCAAGCGTGACGAGACCGACCCGATGCTCGACTGGCTGTCGTCGCTGCAGGTCGGCGATCCGGTCGCGCTGCACTCGACCCTCGTCGGACACGACCAGCAGACCCCCGAGGTGCTGCTCGCCCGCGCCCGCGCCGGCGTCCGCGTCGGGCAGCGCGCCTGGGTCGACGACGCCCTGAGCCAGCTGCTGCGGGAGGACCCGTGGGACTGGCGGGCCGCCTGGGTGCGCGGGCTCTGGGAGCTCTCGCAGGCCGGCCCCGACGAGGAGAGCACCCGTCGCGCCGGGCAGGCTGCGGCCTCGCAGTTCGCCGCCGTGCGCGACGCGCTGCCGGGCGAGATCGCCCCCCGCCTCGCGCTCGCCCTCGCGAGCGAGCTGGGCGGCTACGCCAAGGCCGCCGAGCTCGACTACGAGCGGGTATGGCGTACCGACGCGGCCTACGTGGCCCCCGCCGCCTTCGGACTGCACCGGGTCCGCCTCGGCCGCGGCGACGTCGAGGGCGCCATCCGCGCGCTCGACTCCGTGCCGGCCGGGTCCCGGGCGCACCCGCGCGCCCGGTGGCTGCGGGCCGAGCTGCAGCGCCGCCGCGGCAGCCTCGCCGACCTGCGCGAGTCGATGTATGCCGTCTCCCGGCTGACCCTCGACCCCAAGCAGCGGGCGCTCTTCAACGCGACGATCTACGAGCAGGCGCTCGGCCAGGTCGCGCAGCACGGCGAGCGCCCCGACTGGCGGCTGGGCGAGGTGCCCGTGACCCGCGACGCGCTGCGGCGCGCGCTGGAGGCGGAGTACCGCACCCTCGCCGACTACACCCCCGACCCCGTCGAGCGCGCGACGCTCATCGACAAGGCCAACGCCGTACGCCCCTGGAGCTGGACATG
Organism: Ornithinimicrobium humiphilum; assembly: GCF_006716885.1. Taxonomy (NCBI): domain Bacteria; kingdom Bacillati; phylum Actinomycetota; class Actinomycetes; order Micrococcales; family Ornithinimicrobiaceae; genus Ornithinimicrobium; species Ornithinimicrobium humiphilum. The sequence goes on along the minus strand of NZ_VFPU01000001.1, from coordinate 1,334,984 downwards.
ACGACCGAGCAGCCCGAGCAGCCCGCCCCGACGACGCCGGACGAGAAGATCGTGCCGCTGACCCCGCCCGACCCGGTCGAGGTCGAGGTGACCGAGAACCCCGGCGTGGCCGCCGACGGCACGTTGCAGCCGGAGGCCGGGGTGGAGACGGAGCGCCATCCTGTGCCCGAGGCGGAGATCGACTCCGCCGAGGCGGACCTCGAGGAGGACCTCGACGGCGAGCCCGACCTCGACGAGGAGCCGGAGCCCTTCACCGACGGCCCGCCCCCGCTCCCCACGCCGATGCTCGTGCTCGACGGCGAGCTGCCCCCGGAGCCCGAGCCGGTCGCCGAGGAGCCCGTCGACCACGGCACCTGCCGCTGCGGCGGCGCCTTCGACGCCGACGGCTGGTGCACCGAGTGCGGCGAGCGCCGCCCCGACCCGCGCCACCACTTCACGGCCCGGCCCGCCGACCACGTGGCGGCGGTCTGCGACCGTGGCATACGGCATACCGACAACGAGGACGCGATGGCCGTGTGGGCCGGCGAGGACGGCAGCGCCGCCCTCGTCGTGTGCGACGGCGTGACCACCGCGACGCGCTCGGCGGAGGCGAGCCTGGGCGCGGCCGAGGCGGCGCTGCAGACCCTCACCTCGACGTCCGGGTCCGCCGCCGAGCGGATCGTGGCCGCGACCGACGCGGCCGCCGAGGCGGTGGCCCAGGTCGGGCGCGACTTCCCCGACTCGGCCCCGTCGTGCACCTACGTCGCCGTGGTCGTCGAGGACGGCCTGGCGACCTACGGCTCGGTCGGCGACAGCCGCGGCTACTGGATCCCCGACGAGGGCGAGCCCCGGCGGCTGACCACCGACGACTCGATGGCCGAGGAGCAGATCCGCGCCGGGCTCGACCGGGCCAGCGCGGAGTCCGGGGCGCTCGCGCACACCATCACCCGGTGGCTCGGTCCCGACTCCCCCGACCACCGCCCCGTCATCACGACCCAGCAGGTGGGCGAGCCGGGCTGGGTGCTGGCCTGCACCGACGGGCTGTGGAACTACGCCTCCGAGCCGGCCGACCTGCGCGCCGTGCTCCGCCAGGAGGAGCGCCGCGTCGGGCGCGACCCGCTCGACCTCGCGCAGGCGCTGGTCGCGTGGGCCAACGGCCGAGGTGGCGCCGACAACATCACGGTGGCGCTGGCCCGGACCGGCGCGCACGCCTCGGCCCCGGCCATCGCCGAGGAGCAGACCAGAGACACCCCGCACCCGGCGGCCTCCGACGAGCTGACCGTGGAGACCCCGCACCCGGCGGCTGCCGAGGGTGCCGACGCGAGGCAGGATGGGACGCATGGCTGAGTTCACCGCGACGGTCCACCAGAACGAGTTCCTGCCCGACGGCGGGACCGACGTGCACGCGATCGTCTCGATCACCTGCACGGGCGCCGGCACGGTCACCCCGATGAGCTCCGCCTCGGGCGAGGCCGGCGAGATCATCATCGTCGACGTCTCCGGATCGATGGACGTCCAGGGCGTCCAGGCCGCCGCCTACGCCGCGTCCGCCGCGCTCGACCAGATCGTCGACGGCGTCTACTTCGCGATCATCGCCGGCAACCACGAGGCGGCCCTGTGCTATCCCGACGGGATGTCCGCGGCGATGGTCCGCATGTCGCCGCAGACCCGGCTCGAGGCCAAGCGCTCGCTCCAGCGCCTCGCCCCCGGCGGCGGCACCGCGATGGGCCGCTGGCTGATGGCCGCGGCGCAGCTCTTCGGCACCGTGCCGGCCCTGACCAAGAAGCACGCGATCCTCCTCACCGACGGCGCCAACCAGCACGAGACGCCGCAGGAGCTGAGCTGGGCGATCGAGCAGGTGCGCGGGCGCTTCCAGGCCGACTGCCGTGGCCTGGGTGCCGCCTGGCAGGTGGCCGAGGTCCGCCGCATCGCCGAGGCCCTCATGGGTGGCGTCGAGCTGATCCGCACCTGGGACGGCCTGCCCGAGGACTTCGCGCGCCTCATGCAGCAGTCGATGGGACGCGGCATCGCCGACGCCCAGCTGCGCGTGTGGGCCCCGCAGGGCGCGGAGATCCTCTTCGTCAAGCAGGTCTCCCCCACGCTCGAGGACCTCTCGCCCCGCCGCACGCAGATCAACCCGCTCACGGGTGGCTACGACACCGGCGCCTGGGGCGACGAGACCCGCGACTTCCACGTGGCGGTGCGTCTCGCGCCGAAGGCGGTCGGCCAGGAGCAGCTCGCCTCGCGCGTCCAGCTCGCGGTCGGTGGCCAGGTGGTCGCCCAGGGCCTGGTCAAGGCGCGGTGGTCGGCCGACAGCCTGCTCACCGCCCAGATCAGCCCCGAGGTGGCGCACTACACCGGCCAGACCGAGCTCGCCTCGGCGATCCAGGACGGCCTGCGCGCCAAGGCGCTCGGCGACGACGCGACCGCGACCTCCAAGCTCGGCCGTGCGGTGCAGCTCGCCCGCGAGACCGGCGACGAGGCTGCCACCTCGCGGCTCGCCCGCGTCGTCGACATCGAGGACGCCGCGACCGGTCGGGTGCGGCTGCGCCGCAACGTCGACAAGCTCGACGAGATGGAGCTCGACACCGCCTCCACCAAGACGACGCGGGTGCGCCCGACGTGAGCGCCCGCTGCCCCGAAGGTCACCTGAGCGACGCGCTGGACTACTGCGACGTCTGCGGCACACCCATGGGTGCACCGTCGTCGGCGGCGGGTGCGGCCGGGGCCGCCGCAGGTCTGTCGTCGGGCGGCCCGGGCGCGGCTGGTCACGGTGCTGCCGGTGCTGACGGGGCTGGTGCTAGTGCCGCTGGTGCCGGTGCCGAAGGTGTGGGCGTCGGCGGTGCGGGTGCCGGCGGGGCTGGCGTCGGTGTGCCTGGTGCGGCCGGCGAGGCTGCGCCGACCCAGACCTGCCCCTTCTGCAGCGCCCTCAACGTCGCCGACGCCCTCTTCTGCGAGGCCTGCGGCTACGACTTCACGACCGGCACGCCCCCGATGGGCGCAGACCCGGTCGAGGACGCCGAGGCCGGGGACGGCGAGGTCGACGAGTCTGAGGCCGAGACCGAGCACGAAGGGAACCCCGACACCGATCCCGACACCGATCCCGACGCGCCGAGTGACCCACGTCCGTCCGCCGACACGGACCTTTCGGGTGCCGAAGTGGGCCTCTCGGCGAGCTCGACCGGCGACGGCGGGGACGAGGAAACCGGGGTGGACACCGAGCGAGAGCCAGCGTCCGAGCCGGTCACGGACGACGAGGCACCGCATCCCGACGCGCCGAGTGACCCACCTTCGTCCGCCGACACGGACCTCTCGGGTGCCGAAGTGGGCCTCTCGGCGCGCTCGACCGGCGATGCCGAGATGGACGAGCTCGACCCCCCGGCCAAGGACGAGGCGAGTGCACCGCCTGCGTCGGACGACGCCGCCTCCGGACCGACCGAACCGGGGCACTCGCCGGACTCGTCGAGCAAGCCCGAGCCCGCACCCGAGCCGATCCCGACGCCCGAGCCCGATCCCGCGGCGCCGCCCGCGCACCGCAAGGCACGGCATACCCCGCCGTCGCGGGCCCTGGCCGAGGCCTGGGTGGCGGAGCTGTGGGTCGACCCGGACTGGTACGCCGTCCAGCAGACCGACGAGAACTGCCCCAGCGCCGGGGTGCCGGACATCGTCCTGCTCACCCGCAGCACCGCGCTCGTCGGCCGCCCGTCCGGCAGCCTCGGCGTCCGGCCCGAGATCGACGCGGGGGCCGACAGCGCCGTGTCCCGACGGCACGCTCAGCTGACGAGCGACGGCCAGCGCTGGTGGGTCGAGGACCTGGGCAGCAGCAACGGGACGTTCGTCGGCACCGTCGGCGAGCCGCTCCCGACCACCCCGCTCACGCCCGGCCAGCGGGTGGAGATCGACCGCGACGACCGGATCTACGTGGGGGCGTGGACGCGGATCGTGCTGCGCCAGGCCACGGAGTCGGAGCGCCGGGGCGAGGGCTGAGGCAGGTCGCGGGACGGGGCGGCGGCGACGGCCGCCCGTCCGCTGCGCCAAACCCCTTGTCATGCGGATCGTGCCCTCGCCATACTTGCTCAGCGCCCCGCCCGGGGCGCACGTGGAGAACCGCACCGGCCGCAGGGGGCCGGTCCGCCGGCGCAGGGGCCGGACCGGCTTCTCCGCGCGTGCGGAAGGGGTCTGTGTCATGGCTGCGCTCGAGAAGGTGACCGGCGCCGTGTGTGTCGTCGCGGGGACGGCGTGGGCCGCCGCCTGCGTGGTCCACAACCTGCAGCCGCAGGGCTGCATCGGGGACGGGTGCGCCGCTGGCGCGCCGATGCGCGGGGGCAGCCCGGCCGGGCTGGCCCTGCTCGCCCTGGCGGGGATCTGCCTCTCCGCCGGCATCGCCGGACTCGTGAGCCTGGCCCGGCGCAGGCTGGGTCCCACCCGTGTCGCGCTCGGCGCCGTCCTGGTCAGCACGACCGCGCTGCTGCTGCTCGTGGCGGCTGCCGTCATGGGACTGGTCTCCCCCGACTGGAGCGGTATGCCGCTGCTGGTGGGCCCAGGGGTCGTGCTCCTCGTGGGTGGGGTGGCCCTGGTGGCCGTCAACCTGTGGCGGGCGCGCGTGGTGCCCCGACCGCTGTTCGTCGCGGTCCTGGCGACCGTCGCCCTGCTCCTGCGGGCCAACGAGCAGACGTCGCTGATCCTGCTGGCGGTGCCCTTCGGACTGGCGCTGGTCGCGGTCGGCGCGCACCTGGTGAGGCAGCCCGGAGGAGTGCCCGACCCGGTCCTCGTCCCGGCCAGCAGTCACTCCTAGGACAGCACCCCGCCCCCGGCGTGCCGCAGGCTGTCAACCCGGCCTCCCGCCGCCTAGAGTCGGGGGCATGTCCTCCCCCGACGACGCGTCCCAGCCCTCCGGACGTCCGCGCTCCAGCCGGGCCCGTCTGCGCCGTTCCGCGCGCGCCCTGCTCCGCGTGGGTGCCGTGCTGACGGTGATCAGCCTGGTGGTGGCGCTCGTCGGCGGCCTGACGACCCGAGGCCTGATCAACAACCTGCGCGACAACTCCGCCGAGCTGGTCGACGGCGCGGCGACGGTCTCGCTGTCGGCCGGTGCGGAGCGGACGCTCTACGTCACCGGCGGGCTGGTCGCCCCCGGCGACGACCTGCCGACCCCCGTCGAGGACATCCAGTGCACCGTGACCGGCCCCGGCGGCGCCGTGCCGGTCAGCCACCTCTCCGACGAGGGCCAGCGGGTAGGTCTGGACAACCCGCTCGCCCGCTTCCAGGTCGTCGGCTCGTTCCGGGCGGCCTCGGCCGGCTCCCACACGATCGACTGCAACGGCCGTGGCGTCGTGGTCGCCCCCGAGGTCAGCCCGGCCGACGGCCTGCTGCGTCTCGGCGCGCTCACGCTCGGCAGCATGGGCACCTTCGCGGGCCTGACCCTGCTGCTCATCGGCGCCGTCCTGTCCCTCGTCGTGCGGCACGGCACCGAGGGCGACGACGAGGACGACGAGGGTGACGGCGCGCTGCCGCCCTCGGAGGGCGCCGAGGAGTGGTGGGAGGACGAGGCCCGGGCCCGCCACGAGCGCGCAGCCGGGACCACCCCCGACGACGACGAGGACGCTGACGAGGACGACGCCGACGCCGGTGAGGACGACTACGTCGACCTCACCGAGGAGGAGCTGGCCGCTCTCTCCGAGGAGGAGATCGACGCGCTCGTCGCCTCGGGCGCCCTCGTGTTCGTCGACGAGGACGAGGACGACGTCGACGGCCAGCCGGACGCCGCGAACGGGCGGAACGGCGGCGAGCCCTTCGACCAGGACGCCCCGAGCGACACCTACCGCTGAGCGCCGTCCACAGCACCCGAGCCGACCGCCCCCCGGGGCCGGATAGGTTGGTCCCGTGAGCACGTACCCGAACCAGTACGCCTACGGCCAGCAGCCCGTCCCTCCTCGCCGCAACGGCATGAAGACCGCCGGCAAGGTGCTCTTCTTCGTCGGGCTCGTGCTCGGCGTGATCGCGGTCGTGGTCGGCGCCTGGGGGGTCACCCGGGCGATCTCCGACATCGAGAAGTGGGAGAACGACGCCATCTCCATCCAGGGCGAGACGCCCGTGCCGATGGAGACCGACGACACGCGCTTCGTCCTCGCCCCGCAGGGCACCAGCCCGACGTGCACGGTCACCGCTCCGGACGGCTCGTCGGTGCCTCTCACCGAGGACAGCTCGATGAACGACATGGCCGGCGACGAGCAGACCACCGTCGTCGGGATGATCACCGCCACGCAGGCCGGCGACCACGTCGTCGCCTGCGACGGCCCCGCCGAGGTGAGCCCGGCGCTGAGCTTCAGCGACGCCCTCGGGATCGGCGCGGCCAGCCTGGCGTTCCTCGCGCTCTTCCCGATCGGGTTCATCACCCTGCTCGGTCTCGTGCTGTGGCTCGTCGGCCGCAACCGCGACAAGAAGGCCGCGCTGGCCGCGTCCGGCTACGGCTACCCGGGCGGCTACGGCGGCTCGGGCTACGGTGGCCAGGGGTATGTCGGTCAGAATTACGGCTCGCAGGGCTACGGCTCGCAGGACCAGGGCTACGGCGGTCAGACCTATGGCGCGCCCGGCCAGGGCCAGGGGACCGGGACGCCCTCCGACCCCTATGGCACCCCGCCGCCGCCCGGCTCGACGGCCAACCCCTACGGCACTCCCCCGGCGCCCGGGTCCTCCACCGACCCCTATGCTCCCCCGCCCGGCAACGGCCAGGACGGGACCTCCGAGGACCGTCGCTGAGGACGCGACGGGCGGCGCTGGTCAGCTCCGGTCGTCGGCGCCGGTCCGGTCGTCGTCCTCCTCCTCGGCAACCGGGCCTGACGCCCCCGGCTCGCCCGGCACGCCCAACGGGTGGTCGAAGGTCACCTCGACCTCCTGGTAGTCCTTGATGATCGTGGACGCCGTGGCGTCGCGATAGGTCTGCACGTCGGCCTCGGTGAGCGGGACGCTCGTCGTGAACGGTCCCAGCAGCGCCCGCGGCCAGAGCCGCTTGACCCGCACCACGTTGATCTCGACGGAGAACACCACGACCTGGGCCGCGGCGAAGATGAAGACGATCAGGCCGAGGACGATGGCGAAGACGCCGTAGGTGTCGCCCGACCGGGCCACGATCTGGTTGGCGTAGGTGATGCCGAAGCGCTGCAGCAGGAGCCACCCGAGGGCAGCCACCAGCGCCCCGGGGAGCACGTCCCGGAAGCGCAGGTCGTAGGTCGTGCCCAACCACATGCCGAGGGCGAAGACGAGCACCGCGACCAGGAAGCTGAAGAGCAGCACCAGCGCGGGGAGCATCCGCCGCAGCTCGACGCCGTAAGCCCCCGCCGACGTCGCCAGCACCGTGCCGACCGTCGTGCCCAGCAGCATGAGCCCGGCGATCGCGATGAGCGGCAGCGAGCGGATCGGCGAGCGCAGCGGGTCGGGGCGCTGGTGCCGGGGCACCGCCCAGCAGATGTTCATCATGTGCAGCGTGGCCTGCGAGGCCCGGATCGCGGCCCACAGCGCCACGACGACGCCGATGACCAGCGCGGTGGTGCTGCCGGAGAACCCCTCGCGGCCGATCTCGGTGCCGAGGACGGGGAACTGGCTGACCGCGGTGCTGAGGATCTGCGAGCGCAGCTCGGGGTTGCCGTCGAGCACGAAGCCCAGCAGCGAGGTGAGCAGCAGCATCATCGGGAAGAGCGCCAGGAAGCCGTAGTAGGTGATGAGCACCGACAGGTAGACGCCGTGGTCGTCGAAGAACTTGAAGACCACCGCCACCGGGAAGCCCAGCCAGGGCCGCCGACGCTGCAGCTCGTCGAGCCGTCGCGGGAAGGACGTCACGCTCCAGATCCTGCCCCACCCACCGGCCCGGCGCCGGGAGGACCGCCCGGTATGCCGTGCGCCCCGTCCTGCGGCCACGTCCCCGGCCAGGGGCGCTCCCCCAGCACGGGCAGCTCGACGAAGTCCTCGACCGCGCCGGTGCGGGCGAAGACGGTGCGGATCGGCTGCGGCATCCGCGCCACCCCCTCGGCCGGCTCCAGCACGCGCGGGGCCCCGAGCTCGAGCAGCGCGCCGCCCAGCCGCATCCGGCAGCGCCCGGCGGCGCGGACGTTGGCCAGCCACTGCACGCGCGGACCGTAGGTGAGGGCCAGCGTCACGACGTCGCCCCTGCGGAAGGCCAGGAGCGGCGTGTGCCGGACGGTCCCGGTGCGGCGCCCGACGTGCTCGAGGTCGGCGAACCAGCCGTGGCCCGCCAGGTGGATGAGCACCGGGTTGACGAAGCGCCGGACGTAGGGCGTCACGGTGAGGGGCGCGGGCATGTCGTGTCCTCCCGGTCAGAAGAGCTCTCGGTGCCGGCGCAGGTGGGCGGTGGCCTCCTCTGGCGTGCCCAGCCCGTAGGTGCGCAGCAGGTCGGCCAGCCCCGGGTGGGCACCGGCCAGCAGGTCCGCAGCCTGGCGCAGCTCGGAGCCGGAGGCGACGGCGCGCAGCAGCTGCCGCACCGTCGCGGCCTCGGTGGCGTCCCGGTCCTCCCGCGACGGCGGTGCGGCCGGCAGGTCCACCCGGGTGGTGGTCCACGACTGGCTGGACTCGCGGACGGCGGCCACCTGCTCCGCCACGTCGGCCATCCGGACCCGCCCCGCGTGCACGTCGTCCAGCAGCTGCTGGAGCGCCTCCAGCCGCCGCAGCACGGCCGGGTTGCCTATCTTGATGCGGTGCGCGGAGCCGAGCTGGGAGAGCATGGGCGGCGACATGCCGATCGTGCGCGCCAGGCCCGCCTGCGTCAGGCCGAGCCCGGAGGTGAGGCGCGCGAAGACGTCGGAGAGGGGCTCGCCGTACAGCTGCACCTGCTCCGCGCGGTTGCGATCGCGCTCTGCGTCGGACATGCTCGCTCCGGTTGACTTTGCAAATGCAAACGACTTACGTTTGCGAACACAAACACTACCCGACCACCGAGGGGAACCCCATGCGGCACACCAGACTCGCGGCCCTGGCCACCAGCGCCGCCCTGCTGCTCGCGCCCGGCGTCGTCGCGGCCTCGGCCGCCCCGGCGGAGCAGGCCGAGGACGCCGAGCTCCTGCTCATGCTCGACGCGTCGTTCTCGATGGCCGACCCGGACGCCCAGGGCGAGCCCAAGATCGACTCGGCGCGCGCCGCGCTGCACGAGATGATCGACGGCCTCGACCCGAGCCAGTCCGTCGGCCTGCGCGTCTTCGGCGGCGGCGTCGATCGCAGCCAGCCCAAGGAGGCCAAGTGCAGCGACAGCGAGCTCGTCGTGCCGATCGGCGCGGGCAACGCCTCGGCGCTCTCAGACGCGGTCGACGACTACGCACCGCTCGGCGAGACCCCGATCGCCTACGCGCTGCAGCAGGCGGCCGGTGACCTGTCCGACTCCGGCGACCGCACGATCGTGCTCGTCTCCGACGGCCTCGCGACCTGCGACCCCGACCCCTGCGAGATCGCCCGCCAGCTGCGCGCCGACGGGCTCGACCTCGTCGTGCACACCGTGGGCCTGGGCGCGGACGACCGCACCCGCAGCCAGCTGCAGTGCATCGCGGCGGCCGGCGGTGGTGACTACTTCGACGCCACCGACAGCGAGACGCTGACCACCGCGCTCGTGCGTCTTTCCACCCGGGCCTTCCGCCCCTTCGTCTACGACGGCACCCCGGTGGTGGGCACCCCGCAGCCCCAGGGCGCGCCGGAGCTGACCCCCGGCTCGTGGACCGACACCATCGCCGAGCAGGAGAACGCACCCAAGCACTACGCGGTGACCCGTTCCGAGCCCGGCTCGCGGCTCTTCGTCGGCGCGACCATGAAGAACCCCACCCCCGGCGGCGTGTCCGGTGTCCAGGTGGAGCTGGAGACCCCGGACGGCACCTCGTGCGGCCGGGGCACCATGCCCGTCTTCAGCCCGGGCGGGCAGACCTCCTTCGGCAGCATCGGGCTCGCCACCGCGACCGACCGGTCCCCGGCCTGCGCCGAGGCCGACGCGCTCGTGCTCTCGCTCCAGGCCGGCTCGGGCTCCCAGCAGATCCTCGGCCAGCCCGTCGAGATCGTCGTCGACGAGGTCGCCCCGGTGAGCAACGGCGACGAGCTGCCCGGGCCCGCCGACAAGCCGCAGTGGTCCGGCCCCTCGGCCGGCGAGCCGTCGGCCGAGGTCATCGGCGGGGTGTCGCCCTCGGCAGCGACGCCGGTCGAGGCCGGGTCTACCGTGAGCTTCGACCTCGTCCCTGGTGAGATCGCCTTCTTCTCGGTACCGGTCGACTACGGCCAGCGCCTCGAGGCCCTCGTGGAGTTCCCCGGCGTGGACGGTCCGCTCGCCGCGGAGATGCGACCCACGTCCAACATCATCGACATGGCGATCGTCGCGCCGAACCGCGCGCAGGTCCACGGCCTCAGCGTCCCCGGCGCACCGTCCACCCGTGTCTCCCTCGACGGGGAGAAGGCCTCGCAGGCGGCGGCCGCCATGCCGGAGGTCCGGTGGGCCAACGACGGGACGAAGGCCTCCGCCCTGGGCGGCGACCACGTCGTCATGGTCTCGCTGACCTCCAGCCGCGAGCGGATGACCCCGATCCCCCTCACCCTGACGACGGACGTCGTCGGCGAGGTCAGCGGGGTGCCCGAGCACGCCGCGCCCGAGGACGACGCCTCGCAGACCACGGCGCCCGCCGACGACGCGGAGACCACCGCTCCCGCCGACGAGGCCGAGGAGCCGCCGGTGGCCGACGGTCCCGCCGACGAGGACGGCGGCTCGTCCTGGCTCCCCTGGGCCCTGGCCGCGGGCGGCGTGCTCGTCGCCGGTGCCGGAGCCGTGCTCCTGGGCCGCAGGCGCGGAGGCGCCGAGGGCTAGACGAGCACGAGCAGCAGCGAGGCCAGCATCATCAGCAGGCCCAGCACCACCAGGGCCAGGCCCGTCCGCAGCTGCGGGCGGGCCTGTCCCGTGCCCGGGGGCTGCGTCGCGACGTCAGCGGTGGCGGGGGCATCCGGGTCCTGCTCACCGCCGTCGGCACGGGTATGCGGCTGCTCGACCCTGTGCGTCGCCGTCGCCTCGACCCGGGGCCGGGGCACCTCCTGCGTCGGCGGGCCGAGGTCGGTGCGGGTCGGCTCGCCGGTCACCTCGCGCGACCCGGTCGGCCTCCCGGTCGCTCGCGGCAGGTGGGGCACGGCCGGCGCCCCCGGCACGTCGGGGGACGCCACGGCCGGTGCCCCCGCCACGTCCCCGACGGCCGGTGCCGCCGGACCGTCCTCGCCCCAGCCCTCCGGCAGGGGCGGCAGCTGGTCGAAGACCTCGACGCCCAGGTCGCCCAGCTCCTGCGCGCTCCGGGCGACCAGCCCGGTGGCGGCGAGCTGCGCCCGGGCCTCGGTCGCGGAGGCCGGGCGGTCGTCCGGCAGCGGTGAGGCCAGCCGGAGCACGAGGTCGGCGAAGGGGGACGGCACCCGGACCTGGTCCAGCACCGCGGCGACGTCGGTCTGCGCCGTCGGTCGTTCCGCGGTCAGCAGCTCGACCGCCGTCAGACCGGCGCCGTAGAGGTCGGCGCGCGGGTCGGGGTCCCAGCCCGCCTCCAGCGTCTCCGGCGCGGCGTAGCCGAGGGTCCCGACCGAGTGCGTGACGTGCGTCAGCCGGGGCTGGTCGACCGCCGCGGCGATGCCGAAGTCCGCGAGGCGCACGCGCGGCATACCCCGGCCCGTCGCGTCGAGGAGCAGGTTGGCCGGCTTGACGTCGCGGTGCACCAGACCCTCGGCGTGGATCGACTCGAGAGCGGCGAGCAGCTGGTCGAGCAGGGTCGCGGCCCAGACCGGCGGCAGCGCGCCGTGGTCGCCGACGAGCGTGGCGGCCGAGCCGCCGCGCACGACCGGCATGGTCAGCAGCACCCGGTCGTCCTCCCCCGCCCAGCCGTGCGGGGTGAGCACGTGACGGTGGTCGATGCGCACGGCCTGCTCGCGCACGAAGCGCAGCAGCGAGCCGGCGTCGGACTGCCGCATCACCTTGGCGGCGACGTAGCGCCGCTCGCGGTGGTCCCAGGCACGCCAGACCACGCCCGTGCCGCCCTCGCCCAGCGGGTCCACGAGCTCGTAGCGTCCCGCCAAGATCTCACCCACGGCCCCCACCCTATGCAGCCCGTCCTGCTGGACCGGCACGCGACGCCTCCCGGTGCCAGACTTGCGGGCATGGACCAGTCCCCCGAGAGCACCGAGCCCGAGATCGTCTCCCGCGAGGAGGTGCCGGCCGCCGTCGTGCGCGCCACCCTGCGGATGGAGGAGCTGCCGCAGCTCTTCGACCGTGCCTACCGCCTGGTCGCCTCCGTCCTGGAGCAGCAGGGCCTGGAGCCCGGCGAGGCCTTCGCGCGCTACCTGACGATGCCCGGCGAGACGATGGAGGTCGAGGCCGGCTTCACCACCACCGGGCCGGTCGAGCCCGAGGAGGACGTCGTGCCGACCACCCTCCCTGCCGGGGAGGTCGCGCGGCTGACCCACACCGGGCCCTACGACACGCTCTCCTCGAGCTGGGACCGGCTCGGTCGCTGGATCGGCGACCAGGGTCGTCGCCCCGGCGCCGCGCTCTGGGAGGTCTACGTCACCGAGCCGACGCCCGAGGCCGACCCGGCCACCATGCGCACCGACCTCTACTGGCCGCTCGAGGGCTGACGCACCCGGCCGGGGCACGGCGATCCCCCGGAGGTTTGCCGTGCCCGGGCACGGTCACCTCGCCGGGGTCCACCTGCGCCCGTAGCGTGGCGGGGACGAAGGAGGTGCACCATGACCCAGCACCCGGAGCACCACCAGAACGACGCGCAGGACCCGCAGCAGCACGACGAGCAGCCCGGCAACCAGCTGCCCAAGGAGACGAGCTTCACCCGCTGGCTGCCGATCTTCGGCCCCGCGGCGATCGTCCTGGTCGCCCTGCTCATCATGCTCGTGATGTGGCTGCCGCAGTGACCCTGCGCCGGGCCGTCCAGGCCCCACGGAAGGACCAGGGGCCTGCGTGCGTTGGCAGCGGTATGACGTCCGCACCCCTGGCCCTGTCCGTCCTCGACCTCGTCCCCGTCCGCACCGGTCAGACGACCGGGCAGGCGCTGACCGCCTCGCGCACCCTGGCGCAGCAGGCCGACGAGGCGGGCGTGCGTCGCTACTGGGTCGCCGAGCACCACAACGGCCGGTCGGTCGCCTCCACCAGCCCGCCGGTCATCATCGCGATGCTGGCCGCGGCGACCCGCCGGATCCGCGTCGGCTCCGGCGGCGTCATGCTGCCCAACCACGCGGCGCTGGCCGTGGCCGAGCAGTTCGCGCTGCTCGAGGCCGCCCACCCGGGCCGCATCGACCTCGGCATCGGTCGCGCGCCCGGCACCGACCCGGTCACGGCCTGGGCGCTGCGCGGCGGCGCGACCGACCAGGAGGTCGTGCAGCACTTCCCCGACTACGTGCAGCAGGTCATGGCGTTCATGGCGCCCGAGGGTGCGGCCGTGCAGATCGGCCCGCGCCAGCACCCGGTCGTCGCCACGCCGGCCGCGGTCGCCGCTCCCCCGGTCTGGCTGCTCGGCTCGTCCGACTACTCGGCGCGGCTCGCGGGCCAGCTCGGGCTGCCCTACGTCTTCGCCCACCACTTCTCCGGCCACGGCACCGCCGAGGCGCTGGAGCTCTACCGCTCGACCTTCGCCGGGCCGGGCGAGCCACGGACGTTCCTCACCGTCAACGCCGTCGTGGCTGACTCCGAGGAGGAGGCCCGCCGTCTGGCGCTGCCCTTCCAGCACATGATGGCGAGCCTGCGGGCTCCCGGCCCGATGCGGCAGCGGCCGATCCTCACCGTCGAGCAGGCGCTGGAGGAGCCGCTGCCGATCCCCGAGCCGGACTTCGCGGCGGTCACGCGCCCCTGGCTGCTGGGCACGGCCGACGAGGTCGCCGACGGGGTGCGCGATCTCGCGGCGACCTTCGACGTCGACGAGGTGATGGTCCAGCCGATCGGTGGGTCCTGGGCCGACGAAGCGCTCGACCGCGGCCTCTCCCGCGAGCGCACGGTGACCGAGCTCTCGGCCCGGCTGGTCGCGCAGCCGGTCGGCTGACGTCGGGAAACGCCCACGCGGGTTCCAGGAGGCTGGGCTACGGTACGTGGTCCGGCCCCCTGCGAGAGGAGATCGCGTGCGTCGCACGACACGCAGGTCGTTCCACCCCGTCCCGGCCGTCGCGGTCGGTGCCCTGCTCGTCCTGACGGCGTGCGACACCGGCAGCGGCGACGTCGCCGACCGGTCCGGACCGGTGGACGAGGTCGGAGGCGGTGACGACGAGCCCGACGCGCCGCAGGAGCCGGAGGCGCTCGTCGCGACGACCTCGGCCCCCGCGGAGACCGCGGTCCTCGTCGGCCCCGGCGCCTCGGAGCGCTCGGTCGAGCTGTCGCGGGCGCTCTTCGCCAGCGCCCCGGTCGTCGTGCTCGCCGCACCGGAGCAGCAGCTGCAGGCCGCCTCCGCCGGGGCCGCGCTCGGCGTGCCGGTGCTCGTCGACGGCGAGGGGGTCGCGGCGGAGCTCGAGCGTCTCGGCGCGCAGGCGGTCCTCGCCCTCGGTGCGGTCGCCGACCCGGGGATCGACGTGGTCGTGCCCGGCGACGACGCCGAGCTGGCCGAGCTGCTGGGCGTGCCCACGACGACCGTCGACGCCGACCAGGCCGTTGCCGGGCTCTCCGCCTTCGACCCCTCCGCCCCGCAGCTGCTCGTCCCTGCCGACGGCGGGGACGCCTCCTCCTCGACCGCGGAGCCAGACGGCACGGCTGACCCCGACGACCCGGACGACACCGACGCGGCCACCGCCGGGCCCGACGGAGCAGCCGCCACCGAGGCTCCCCCGGCCCCGCTCGAGGCCGACCTCGACACCCTGCCCGCGACCGCACGCCCGGAGCCGGTGGCCGGCACCGCGGTGCTCACCTCCGGCGAGGAGGACGACCTGGCCGCGCTCGGCACCGCCCTCGCCGCGGGCGCGACCGTCGTGCGCGCCCCCGACGGCGATCCCCGCTCCTCCGCCGAGAGCGTGCAGGCGGTCGCCGGCGCGGCGCCGCAGGTGCTCCTCGGTCTCGGTGAGGCCTTCGGCGACGCCGAGACCCTGACCTGGCGTGCCGCCACCGCGGCGACCGGCGTCGAGCTCCCCGGCGGCGGCCAGCTGGTGCTGCCCGGCAAGACCTACGTCGCCCTCTACGGCACCCCCAGCACGGGCGCGCTGGGCGTGCTCGGCGAGCAGCCGATCGAGGAGACGGTGACGCGCGCCGAGGAGCTGGCCGCGTCCTACGAGGGTCTCACCGACCAGCCCGTGGTCCCGACGCTCGAGATCATCGCCACGATCGCCAGCTCCAGCGCCGGCGGTGACGGCAACTACTCCGCCGAGCTGCCCGTCGAGGAGCTGCGCCCGCTGGTCGACCTGGCCGGCGAGCACGGGATGTACGTCGTGCTCGACCTGCAGCCGGGACGGACCGACTTCCTGACGCAGGCCAAGCACTACCAGGAGCTGCTCGAGCTGCCCCACGTCGGCCTCGCGCTCGACCCCGAGTGGCGGCTGCGCCCCGACCAGGTGCACCTGCAGCAGATCGGCTC
The DNA here is from genome assembly GCF_006716885.1 of Ornithinimicrobium humiphilum. NCBI lineage: Bacteria > Bacillati > Actinomycetota > Actinomycetes > Micrococcales > Ornithinimicrobiaceae > Ornithinimicrobium > Ornithinimicrobium humiphilum. The sequence continues at coordinate 1,319,445 of NZ_VFPU01000001.1, read as the reverse complement.
CGTGGGCCTGGAGGAGGTCAACCAGGTCGTCACCTGGCTGGCCGACCTGACCCGCGACAACGCGCTGCCGCAGAAGGTGCTCGTGCTGCACCAGTTCCAGAACCGGATGATCCCCGAGGCCAACGCCGTCGACCGGTCGCGCTCGGAGGTCGCCGTGCTCATCCACGCCGACGGCCAGGGTGCGCAGCCGGACAAGCAGGCGACCTGGCGCGCGCTGCACGCCAACGCGCCGGACGTCGAGCACTGGGGCTGGAAGAACTTCTACGACGAGGACGTGCCCGGGCCCCTCTCCCCAGAGGAGACGATGACGCTCGTGGACCCGGTGCCGGACTTCATCTCCTACCAGTAGGTGCTGGTCAGCGGCGCGCGTCGGCAGTACCGTTGGTGCACGGGGCGCGACGGCCGCGGGTCCCGTCGGGACGGGAGGGTGTGCGCCGTGAAGGAGCTGAGGTGCAGCGACGTCGGTTTCGACTGCGACGCGGTCGTCACCGGCGAGACGGTGTATGACGTGCTCGGCCAGGCCGCGCAGCACGCCCAGGAGGTCCACGGGCTGAGCCAGGAGCAGGTCGACGACCCCGACTTCGAGAGCCGGGCCACCGCGCTCGTGCACGACGGGCCGTGACCGCCATGGGCCTCCTGGACTTCATCCGGAGGCCCCTGGACGAGAGTGCCCGGGCCGCTGCACCCGCGGCCGAGGTCGACGACGACCGGCTCGCCGGCCGCTGGCGCATCGACCCCGACCGGAGCACCCTCGGCTTCAGCGCCCGCTACGCGATGGTCATCACGGTGAACGGCCGCTTCACCTCCTTCGAGGGCGGTGGCGTCCTCGACCCGGGCCGGCCCGAGGTGTCCTCGGCCGAGGTCGTCATCGACGCCGCCAGCGTCGACACCGGGGTCGCCGACCGCGACGCCCACCTGCGCTCCAGCGACTTCTTCGGAGTCCGGCGCCACCCGCGGCTGTCCTTCACCTCGACCCTCGTCGAGCGGGTGCCGCCGGCGATCTGGCGGGTGACCGGCGACCTGTCGGTGCGTGAGGTCACCCGGCCGGTCACGGTGGACTTCGTGCTCACCGGCCTCGAGCTCGACCCCGACGGGCGCCCGCGGGCCGCCTTCTCGGGGTCGACGAGCATCGACCGCAAGGACTGGGGGCTGACCTGGAACGCCGCCCTCGAGACCGGTGGCGTGCTCGTGGGCGAGACGATCCGGCTGACGCTCGACGTCTCCGCGGTCCGCGAGGACTGACCGGTCGCGACGCGCCGGGCAGGGTGGACGACGACGCGTCACCGGGCGACCATGGACCATGGCCGCCGTCCCCGAAGGACTCGAGCAGCACCTGGAGCAGGTCCGTGCCTACCGGGCGGAACTGCGGGAGTCGATGGCCGCCGTGCGCACCGCCCTCTCGAACACCTCGGCCGGCGGCCTGTCGCGGCAGCGGGTCCACGCCGCGCTCGTCGAGCTCGCGCGCGACCTCGCCGAGCACGTCGACCTCGCCGAGCGTCCGGACGGGCTCTTCCAGGGGGTGCGGGCGGTGCCGCGCCTGGCCTCCGCCGTCGACCAGCTCACCGCCGAGCACCCGACGCTGCTCACCGACCTGCAGGACTACATCGGTCTGCTGGAGGGCAGCGACGGCATCGCCGACGTCCCGGCGTTCCGCGACGAGGTCGCGCGCCTGCTCGATCGCCTCGTCGAGCACCGGCGCCGCGGCGACGACCTCATCTACGAGGCGTTCGCCGTGGACATCGGCGGGCAGGACTGACCCGGGGCCACGTTCTACCCTCGCGTCGTGAGCTTCTCCGGGATCCCGCACGCCGCCGCCGACTTCTACGCCGAGCTGGAGCAGGACAACACCACCGAGTTCTGGGCCGCCTCCCGCGAGCGCTACGAGCGCGACGTGAGGGAGCCGATGGCCGCGCTGGTGGCCGAGCTCGAGGAGGAGTTCGGCACCCCCAAGGTCTTCCGGCCGCAGCGCAACCTGCGCTTCTCCCGGGACAAGACCCCCTACAAGACGCACCAGGGCGCCTTCGTCGGGGCGGGGCCGCGGACGGGCTGGTACGCCGAGGTCTCCGCCGACGGCTTCCGCGTCGGGGGCGGGACCTACCACCTGGAGCCGGACGGGCTGGCGGCCTACCGGCAGGCTGTCGCCGGACCGCGCGGCGCGGCGCTGCAGCGGATCGTCGACGGGCTGGGCGAGGAGGGCTGGGAGATCGGGGGCTCGACCCTCCGCACCGCCCCGCGCGGGATGCCGCGCGACCACGTGCGCGCCGAGCTGCTGCGTCATACCTCGGTGTCGGCGATGCGCTGGATCGAGGACGCCGACGTCGTGACCACGCCGGCCCTCGTGGACCGCGTGCGGGAGGACTGGCGGCGGCTGCGGCCGCTCGTCGAGTGGCTCGGCGCGGCCCTGCCCGCCTGACGCGTCGCTGGTCCATCACCCCAGGTCAGTCGGTGCGCAGGGGCCCGTCGTAGGGTGTGCCCGAAGCGGGGCAGACCCGCCGCGACGGTGCGACACGAGGAGGCACGATGGCGATCCACGGCTCGCTGTTCGAGGACTTCCGCGAGGCGGAGTCCCGCGACCAGTTCACCCGGCAGAACTCCAAGCTGCTCAAGGTCCGCATGGACTACGGCCCGGTCTGGGCGCGGCTGGGCTCGATGGTGGCCTACCAGGGCGACGTGCGCTTCGCCAACCGCGGCTCGGGCAGCATGGAGCGCATGCTCAAGTCCGCCTTCACGGGCGAGGGCGTGCCGCTCATGGAGGCGACCGGTCAGGGCGAGCTCTTCCTGGCCGACGACGCCGCCGACGTCCAGGTGATCTACCTCGACCACGACATGGTCTCCGTCAACGGCGCCAACGTGCTGGCCTTCAGCTCCTCGATCGAGTGGGACATCCACCGCGTCTCCGCGCGCGGCGGGGCCCTGGCCGGGGGCATGTTCAACGTGTCGCTGCGCGGGTCCGGCTACGTCGCCGTCACGACCCGCGGCGAGCCGGTCGCGCTCGACGTCGCCGAGGCGCCGACCTACGCCGACGCCCACGCGGTCGTGCTGTGGACCGCCGGCGTCCGGATGGACGTGCGCGTCGACACCGGCGGCCTGGGCTCGCTGCTGCGCGGCGGCACCGGCGAGACGGTGCAGATGGCCTTCACCGGCAACGGCCACGTGCTCGTGCAGCCGGCCGAGAGCCGGGACACCGGCGCGGGCGAGAAGACCGGGAAGGGCGGCCTCGGTGCCCTCTTCGAGTGAGCTGATGCGGGCCGTGCGCTACGACGCCTTCGGCGCGCAGCCCTACGTGACCGAGGTGCCGGTGCCCCGCGCCGAGCCGGGCGGGGTCGTGATCCGCGTCGGGGCCACCGGCGTCTGCCGCTCCGACTGGCACGGCTGGCAGGGCCACGACGACGACATCCGCACGCTGCCGCACACCCCCGGGCACGAGTTCGCCGGCACCGTGCACGAGGTCGGCGAGGACGTCACGCGCGTGGCGGTCGGCGACCGCGTCGTCGTCCCCTTCGTCTGCGGGTGCGGCACCTGCGAGGTATGCCGTGCCGGCCTCGCCCACGTCTGCCCGTCCCAGTGGCAGCCGGGCTTCAGCGGGCCGGGGTCCTTCGCCGAGCTGGTCGCCGTCCCGTGGGCCGACGCCAACGTCGTGCCGCTGCCGGAGCAGATCGGCCTCGACGTCGCCGCCGGCCTGGGCTGCCGCTTCGCGACCGCCTACCGCGCCGTGGCCGACGTCGGCCGGGTGGTCGACGGCGAGACGGTCGCGGTCCTCGGCTGCGGCGGCGTGGGGCTCGCGGCCGTGATGGTCGCGGCGTCGCTGGGCGCCACGGTGGTCGCGGTCGACGTCAGCGCCGAGGCGCTCGCGCTGGCGCGCACCGTCGGCGCCGCGCACGTGGTCGACGCGTCGGCGGGCGACAGCGCAGACCAGGTCCGGGCGCTCTTCCCCGCCGGGGTCCAGGTGGCCGTGGACGCCCTCGGCAGCATCGCGACCGCCGCTGCCGGTGCCCGGTCCCTGGCCGTCCGCGGCCGGCACGTCCAGGTCGGGCTGCTGCCGCCGGCGGTCGTGGGCGACCGCGCCACGGTGCCGATGCACACGGTCATCGGCCGCGAGCTGCAGGTCCTGGGCAGCCACGGCATGCCCGCGATCGACTACCCGCGCATGCTCGAGGACGTGGCGAGCGGCCGCCTGCGTCCCGAGCTCTTCCTCGGCCGCACGATCACCCTCGACGAGGCCCCCGAGGCCCTCGTCGCCATGGGCGGACCCACCCCGCCCGGCGTGACGATCGTCCGGCCGTAGCGGGGCGACCCGTCAGCCGTGCTGGTCCTCCGCCGACCCGTCCGGCTGGACCGACCACTCCGGCGGCACGTCCTTGCCCGACTCCTCGTCGCGCTCGGCGTCCTCGGCCGTGGGCTGCACGATGCCGGGCGCGTGGTGCACCGGGGCGTAGACGGCATACAGCCGCACCGGCTCGTCGCCGGTGTTGATCACGTCGTGCCAGGTGCCCGCCGGGACCTGGATCGCCCAGCCGTCCTCGACCTCCTGCTGGAAGGTCAGCTCGTCCTTGGACGGCCCCATGACGCAGCGGCCCCGGCCGGCGTCCAGGCGCAGGAACTGGTCGGTCTCGGGGTGCACCTCGAGACCGATCGACTCCCCCGGCGGGATCGACATGAGGGTCACCTGGAGGTACTTCCCGGTCCAGGCGACGGTGCGGTAGGTGCTGTTCTCGCGGGTCGCCGTCTCGATGTCGAAGGCGTTGGGGTTCGGTCCGTTGTCACTGATGTCCACGCAGGTCTCCTTCTCGCGTCGGGGTCGGCACCAACCTTCCACACGTCGCCCCGCCGCGCACCCCCTCGAGGGTCGTCCGTCAGCCCTGGCTCAGGCCTCCAGCGCCTGCCGGACCACGGCGAGCGCCTGCTCCGGGCTGAGCCCGAGGGACCGGGTCGTCTCGGCGTAGCGCTCCGCCGCCGCACGGGCGGAGGCGGCCGCGAGCGCGATCCGGCCGTCGGTCACGGTGGCGCGCACGAAGGTGCCGGTGCGGCCGCGGCCCTCGAGCACCCCGTCGGCCTCGAGCTCGCGGTAGGCCCGGGCGACGGTGTTGGCGGCGATGCCGAGCTCGGTGGCGAGGTTGCGCACCGGCGGCAGCCGGTCGCCGGGGGCCAGCGTGCCGTCGCCGACCCGGTCCAGCACCTGCTGGCGCAGCTGGGCGAAGGGCGGCTCCCCCGACAGGGGGTCGATCGAGAACCTCACGCGCTGACGCTGGCAGCACCGGGGCCGCGGTGTCAACGCCGCCGCCGCTTCGGGGAGCGCGACGCTGCCCCGCCGCACACCATGGGGCGATGAGCGACATCCGGTTCGGCTACACGTTGATGACAGAGCAGGCCGGTCCCAAGGACCTGGTCCGGTATGCGGTGGCCGCCGAGGAGCGCGGCTTCGACTTCGAGGTCAGCAGCGACCACTACTTCCCCTGGCTGGCGGCGCAGGGACACTCCCCCTACGCCTGGAGCGTGCTCGGCGCGGTCGCGCACGCCACCGAGCGCGTGGGCCTGATGACCTACGTGACCTGCCCGACCATGCGCTACCACCCGGCCGTGGTCGCGCAGAAGGCCGCGACGCTGCAGCTGCTCGCCGACGGCCGCTTCACCCTGGGCGTGGGCAGCGGCGAGAACCTCAACGAGCACGTCGTCGGCCGGGGCTGGCCCACCGTGCAGACCCGGCAGGCGATGCTCGCCGAGGCGATCGACATCATCCGCCAGCTGCACACCGGGGAGCTCGTGGAGCACCAGGGCGAGTACTACGACGTGCCCTCCGCCCGCATCTGGGACCTGCCCGACGAGGGCGTCGACCTCGCGGTGGCCGTCGGCGGGGAGGAGGCGATCAGCACGCTGGCGCCGCTCGCCGACCACATGATCGCGACCGAGCCCTCCGCCGACCTGATCCAGACGTGGAACGGCACGAAGGGCGCGCCGCAGGTCGGGCGGAAGGCCCGCGCGGTGGGCCAGATCCCGATCTCCTGGGACCCCGACGAGAAGGCCGCCGTGGCGCGCGCCCACGACCAGTTCCGCTGGTTCGCCGGCGGCTGGGCGGTCAACGCCGACCTGCCGACGACGGCCGGCTTCGCCGGTGCCACGCAGTTCGTCCGCCCCGAGGACGTCGCGGAGCAGATCCCCTGCGGCCCCGACCTCGACGCGATCGTCGAGGCGGTGCGCCCCTACTGGGAGGCCGGCTTCACCGACATCGCCCTCGTCCAGATCGGTGGCGAGACGCAGGACCGCTTCCTGGAGGAGTGCGCGGAGCCGCTGCTGGAGCGGCTCCGCTCGGCGGCGGGCTGACCCCGACGGCGGTGCGCCGGGTGCGCGACCACGGGGCGGCCCGCGTGAACGGCCGGCACGCCCGTTCAGGAAGTTGAACGGCCCCGGTGGGACAGGGCGTGGCTCACCCCTTCCACGGGGTCCGGTCGCCCGCTAGATTTCCCTCTCGTTGCGGCAACGGCGCCGCAACAACCTGCTTCCGGGGCGGGCGGCGCACGGGGGTCCGCCGCCCGCCCGGAGCGGGGGGCGTGAGGTCGCTCACGCATGCTTGACGACACCCTTCCCGCACCGCATCATTCAGGTGCTGCGACGTCGTCGTGACCGGCCCGCAGACGGGGGCCTGGTCGTGTCCATGGGGGATCGACGACGGCGCACCGGTTCGTCCCGGCCATCTTTGCGAAGAACGGAACACCTGCATGCTTCCTGCACGTCGTCGTGCCTCCCTCGCGGCCGCCCTCGTGGCGGCCGTCGCGCTCGGCCCGCTGGCCGTGGCGCCCGCCCTGGCCACGCCCAGGGCCTCGGCCGGGGTGACCTCGGCCTCCACCGCTGCCGTGTCCACCGCCTCGATCGACGGCCTTCTCGCCGTGGGCGAGACCGTCTCCGTCCTCACGGACGGGTGGCCGGAGGGCACCGAGCTGTCCTACCAGTGGGCGGCGGACCAGGCCGTGCTCGACGGGGCCACCGGCTCCTCGCTGACCATCGACGCCACGCTCGAGGGCGCGCTGCTCTCGGTCGAGGTCACGGGACCGGCACCGGACGAGACCGAGCCGGTCGTCGTCACCGCCGCCGCCCCCGTCCGTGTGGCCCTCGCCGGCACCCCGGTCGTCAAGGGCACCGCGTCGGTCGGGGCCACCCTGACCGCGCAGCCGGGCGCCTGGACCGCGGGCACCGCCTACACCTACCAGTGGTTCGCCGACGGCGCCGCGATCTCCGGGGCGACCTCGGCCATCTACGCGCCCACGGCGACCCAGGCCGGCAAGGCCATCACCGTGCGGGTCACCGGCACCAAGGCGGGCCACCAGACGGTCGTGCGCACCTCCGCCCCGAGCCTGCGTGTGATGAAGTGGGCCACGCCCACCATCACCGGCACCGCCGTCTCCGGCTCCACCCTGACCGCCGCACCCGGGGCCTGGACCACCGGCGCCACGCTGGGCTACCAGTGGTTCGCCGACGGCGCCGCGATCTCCGGGGCCACCTCCTCCACCTTCAAGCCCGGTAACGGTCAGTCCGGCAAGAAGATCACCGTCAAGGTCACCGGCCGCAAGGACGGTCACACCTCGGTCGCCAAGGTCTCCGCGGCGACGCTGAAGGTGATGCTCGCCCCGACGCCGAAGATCTCCGGCACCCCGGTCGCCGGGCGCACGCTCACGGCGGCGCCGGGCACCTGGACCACCGGCACCACGCTGACCTACCGCTGGTACGCCGACGGCACCGCGATCTCCGGCGCCACCGGCAAGACCTACACGGTCCCGACCTCGATGAAGGGCAAGAAGCTCGTCGTCAAGGTCACCGGCAAGAAGACCGGCCACCCCACGGTGACGCGGGCCTCCGCGGCCACCGCGGCCGTGACGCTGCCGCCGGTCCCGACCGCCCCGGTCCCCACCGTCTCGGGGACGGCAGTCGCGGGCAGCACCCTCACGGCGAAGCCCGGCACCTGGACCTCCGGCACCACGCTCTCCTACCGCTGGTACGCCGACGGCGCCGCCATCTCCGGGGCCACCGGCAAGACCTACAAGGTCCCCACCACGATGCGCGACAAGCGCATCACCGTGAAGGTGACCGGCAAGAAGACCGGCTACGCCAACGTCACCAAGACCTCGGCCGCCACCGCGCGCGTGCAGGTCGCGCCGACGCCGACGATCTCCGGCACCCCGAAGGTGACCTACACCCTCAAGGCCAACCGCGGCTCCGGCTGGTCCTCGGGCACGGCGTTCACCTACCAGTGGTACGCCAACGGCAAGGCCATCAGCGGCGCCACGTCGTCGTCGCTGAAGCTCTCCGCCAGCCGCGCCGGCCAGACCATCACGGTCAAGGTCACGGGCAAGAAGTCGGGCTACCCGACGGTCTCGCGCACCTCGCGCGCGACCGCCGCGGTGACCTACCCGACCCGCACGGCGCCGATCAGCAGCTGGAACTGCCCGTCGTGGGCCCCGATCAAGGGCAACGCGAACTCGGGGATCTACCACATGCCCTACCAGCGTTACTACGACGCCACCAAGCCGGAGGACTGCTTCCGCACCGAGGCCGCCGCGGTCGCCGCGGGCTACCGCAAGGCGAAGGTCTGAGCACCGGCTGACCCACCTCCCGACGACCCCGGGCCCCGTCACGGGCCCGGGGTCGTCCGCTCCGCCCCGAACCGCTCCAGCGCGTCGCGCACGTCGCGCGCCACCTCGCACGTCGCCGACCGCGCCAGCGGCACGAGGGCAGCCAGTCCGTGGCGCAGGCCGTGGGCGTCGTCGGCGACGAGGTCGAGATAACGGTCGTCGAGCAGGTACTCGTGCGCCGTCCGCGCCGTCCGGGTCGCTCTCCAGGCCATCCGGTCCAGGAAGATCTCCAACGTCCGGGCGGCCTCCTGCACCGACCGTCCGGGCTCGCGGAAGGCGACGTGGTGAAAGGCGTCGTCGAGCGCCTTGCCCTCCTCCGCCAGCGAGTCCAGGCCGAGCGCGGTGGCGACGGTGTCACCGGGGCGGGCGGCGGAGCGGTAGATGTGGTCGACCTCCTCCGCCAGCCGCAGGTAGGCGCTGTCGGTGAGGCTGAAACCGACGAAGAGCAGGTGGCTGGTCATCAGCAGGCCCTGCACCAGCCCGTAGAGCGGTCGCCCCTCCCGCTCGTGGCGCTCGTACTGCGAGCGCGTCAGCACGATCCCCTCCGGGCGGTCGACGCTGCCGTGCAGCTTGAGCAGCCAGGGCGAGCACGAGCGGGCCCACTGCCGGGTCATCACGCGCAGGTCCTCGCCGTGCACCGGCCGCATCGCCAGCTCCAGGGCGGTGTCGAAGTTGGTGGTGACGCTCTGCCGCATCCGGAGGGCGGCCAGCAGGGCGTGGCCCAGGGCGTGGTGGCGCACTTCGAGCTCGCGGGCGAGCACCTGCCCCATACGCTCCCCCAGCACGGCGTGCGCCAGCTCGGCCCCCGCCTTGAAGGTGCTGTCGTCGGCCCCCGGCGGCAGCGCGCCCAGACCGGCCTCGTGCAGGAGGAGGTCGACCAGCTGGCCCCAGCCCGGGAGGCCCAGCGGCACGCTCGCACCGGCCCCGACGAAGACCGACAGCTCGCCCCGGCCGGCGAGCACGCCGAGCCGGTCGGCCTCGGCCTTCTCCTGCGGCGTGAGGTCGAGCGTGGAGTCCCGCGACGCCTGCGCGGCGGCGTGGTCGCGGCGGTCCGGGGTCACGAGGGCGACGTCGACGCCCAGCTCGGCCGCGGCCTGCTGGAGGAAGGGCACGAGGGCCTTGACGACCGCGCCGCGGCGGTGGTGGAAATTGCCCTGCCCGGTGCCGGGGACCGGCATCGCCAGCAGCGGCACCACGCGTCCCGCACGAGGTTCGCGCACCTGCCCGGCGAGTCGCTCCAGGTGCTCGCGCAGGCCCGTGAGCATAGCCCCGACGTCGTCGCCCGTGGAGACGGTGTCGACCAGCTCGACGTGCTGCCGACGGACCCGTCCGGCCCGCACGGGACGAGCAGCGCGTCGCACGAGAGCGTGGTCAGGTCGCCGTGGACCACGAAGAGGTGTCCTGGGACGTCGCCCATGGGCCCACCCTGCCACCGCCGGGTCGACGGCGGGAAGGGGACGGTCGACGGTCGTCCACAGGCTGGTCGCCGTCGCCTCGCGCCCCGGCGGATCGCGGTGTTCACTGGAGGTAGGCCGACCGCTGGAGCGGTCTCCGGCTCCCCGGCGGGAAGGGCGACGACGCCCGTCCTGTCGCGATCCGGGGTGCCGTGCCGGGCGGCCGATGAGTCCGCCGCCCGCGGCGGGTCTCTCCCTACGCGCCCGTTCCCGAGAGGACCCCGACCATGACACCGCTCCCACCGCCCCGCCGGGGCACGCCGTGCTGACCGAGGTCGCCGACGGCGTGCTGGTCCACACCAGTGCGCTGCTCGCCAACAACACGATCGTGGTGGAGGGCGGCTCGGGGATGGTCGAGGGTCCGCCGGGGGTGCTCGTCGTCGACGCCGGCGTGACCGAGGCCGAGCTCACCTGCCTGGCGACCGACGTCGTCCTGCGCGGCACCCAGGTCGTCGCCGGCTTCTCCACCCATCCCGACTGGGACCACGTGCTCTGGCACGGCGCCCTCGGGGCCGTGCCCCGCTACGGCACCGAGCAGTGCGCCGAGCGCACGCTCGGGATCCGCGCCCAGCCGGGCTGGCGGGCCCACGTCGCCGCCGCCCTGCCGGAGGAGATCGCCGACGACGTGCCGCTCGACCTCGTCGGACTGCTCACCGGGCTGCCGGAGGGGACGCAGACCATTCCATGGGGCGGTCCGACGGTGCGGGTCGTGCACCACCCGGCCCACTCCCCCGGGCACGCGGCACTCGTGGTCGAGGAGGCACGCGTGCTCGTCGCCGGCGACATGCTCTCCGACGTGCTCGTCCCGATGCTCGACGACCTCACCGGTCCGGCCGACCCGCTCAAGGGCTACCTGGCCGGCCTCGACGTGCTCGAGGCGCTGCTGCCCGAGGTCGACGTCGTGGTCCCCGGGCACGGCACCCCCTGCACCGCGGCCGACGCGCGCACCCGGCTCGAGCTGGACCGCCAGCACGTGCTGGCGCTGCGCGACGGACGCCCCTTCGACGACCCGCGCGCCGGCGCAGGCGCCCAGCCGGGCTGGGAGTGGGTCGCCGACCTCGCCGCCGGCCAGGCGGAGAGCGTGGCCCGCTGGCAGGCCGAGCGGGGTGCCCGCACCGTCGAGGGCGTCGCGTGAAGCTGCTCCTCACCTCCGGCGGCGTGACCAACGCCAGCATCCGGAGCGCGCTGGAGGACATGCTCGGCAGGCCCCCGGGCGAGTGCCGGGCGCTCGTGGTCCCGACCGCGCAGTGGGGCCACCCGATGTGCGGGCCGGAGTCCGTGCGCGGGCTGATCGCGGCCGGGGACCGCTGGGAGGCGCTGACCGGCCAGGGCTGGGGCTCGCTCGGCGTGCTCGAGCTGACGGCGCTGCCCTCGATCGGGGTCGAGCGCTGGGTGCAATGGGTCCGGGAGGCCGACGTCCTGCTCGTCGACGGCGGGGACGCGACCTACCTCGCCCACTGGGTGCGCGAGTCGGGGCTGGCCGAGCTGCTCCCGTCGCTGGAGTCGCAGGTCTGGGTCGGCGTCAGCGCCGGCAGCATGGTCATGGCGCCGCGGATCGGACCGTGGTTCGTGGAGTGGGAGGGCGCTGCGGACGACCGGACCCTCGGGCTGGTCGACTTCGCGCTCTTCCCCCACCTCGACCTCTTCCCGACCAACACGATGGAGGCCGCCGAGGAGTGGGCCGCGGGCCTGGACGGTCCGGCCTACGCGATCGACGAGCAGACGGCCATCTCGGTCGTCGACGGCGCCGTCGAGGTGGTCTCCGAGGGCACGTGGCGGCTCTTCCCGGGGCCGGGCGCCGAGGCGCACTGACAGGTCCGCGCGTCGAGGCGCACCGACCGACCTCGGCCGGACAAGGCTGTGCCGCCGGGACGACGTCGCCGACGTCGTCCCGGCGGCACATTCTTGCCTGCGGGTGCGGTGAGGTCGCCCAAGCGGCACAACCTTGTCCGCGGTGGGCCGAAGCCCGCCGAGGGTCAGGCGTGCTCGCCCTCCGGGGACCGCTCGCCGGCGCCCTCGGAGCCGTCGCCGGCCTCGGCACCGACGGTCGCCGGCGGCACCGCCTCGGTGACACCCTCGGAGGAGCCGTTGGCGCCGCTCCCCTGGAGGAGGTTCAGCAGGTCGATGCCGGTCTGCGACTTGAGCAGCGTGGCGAGCTCCTGGACCCCGAGCGCCACCTGGCCCGGCATGCGCCCGGCGCCGTCCTTGTCGATGATCGTGATGTCGTCGATGCTGCCCAGCGCGTCGGCGTAGGGCTGCGCCATGCGGGGCAGCGCGTCGAGCACCATCTGCAGGCGGGCCGACTCGGGGAAGGCCTGGTAGGCGTCCGCCTCGGCCTTGATCGCGGCACCGCGTGCCTCACCCTTGGCGCGCTCGGCGACGGCCTCGGCCTCACCACGCGCGCGGACACCGTCGGCCTCGGCACGGGCCAGGGCCAGCGCGCCCTCGGCCTGACGCTGCTGCTCGACCAGGTTGGCCTCGGCGCGGGCGCGCAGCGCGGCCGCCTCCGCCTCGGCCTGCGCGGTGGTGCGCTGGGCCTCGGCCTCGGCGCGCCGGATCGCGGCGGTCTTGGCGGCCTCGGCCTCCTGCTCGGCGGCGTACTTGCGGGCGTCGGCCTCCTGGGCCGCTTCGTACTTGCGGGCCTCGGCGGGCTTGCGGATCTCGGTCTGCAGCTCCTGCTCGCGCAGGGCCGCACGACGGAGCGCGACCTGCTCCTGCTGGACCAGCACCTCCTGCTGGGCCTCCGCCTCGGCACGCTCCTTGGCGGCCTCGGCCTCGGCCTTGGCGGTCGCGGTCTCCTGGGCGATCTGGGCGTTGCGCAGCGCCAGGGCCTTGTCGGACTCGGCGATCTGGACGGCGGCCTCGTTGGAGCGCTCGGTGCTCTCCTGCCGGGCCTGGGCCTCGGCGATCTCGGCGTCGCGGGCCACGGCGGCGGCGCGGGGACGACCGAGGTTGCGGATGTAGTCGCCGGAGTCCTCGACGGTCTGGATCTCGAAGTTCTCCAGCACGAGGCCGCGCTCGGCGAGCATCGGCACCGCGATGTCCTTGACCTCCTTGGAAAAGTCCTGGCGTTCGTAGAGGATCGACTCCACCGTCAGCGTGCCCGCGATGGTGCGCAGCACACCGACGAGGACCTCGCTGGTCTGCTGCTCGATGACGCCCTCCTGGTTGCGACCGGCGAAGCGCTGGGCCGCGGCCCGCACCATCTGCTCGGTGCCGCCCACCTTGACGACCGCGATGCTGCGCAGGGTGACGCCGACACCGCTCTTGGTGGTGGCGTCCTCGGCGGTGACCGGGAAGCTCTGGGACGCCAGCGACAGCCGCGCGACCTGCTCGAAGATCGGCTTGACGAACGTGCCGCCGCCGATGACGACGCGCTGCCCCGACAGGTCGGCGCTCTCCTCGCCGGTCTCGGGGTTGATGACCGCCTCGCCGCTCTTGCGGCCGGTGATGATCAGCGCCTCGTCGGGCGTGGCGATCTTGAAGCGGGCCTTGGCGTAGACCAGGCCCACCACCGCGACCGCGGCGAGGACGAGGAGGACGAGGACGACGATGAGGATGGGACCGGCAAGGTCCATGAAGGCTCCTTCGGCAGGGCGGGCTGACGACACGGCGGCAACCCGTCGTGGCGCTGCCCCCTGCCCGCCGGCAATCGCTCCCCCCGGCGGGCTGCCGCCACCCTACCTGCCGGCCGGGCCCACCGGGGAGGGCCCGATCAGCCGGGTCGCGGCTCGGTGAAGGTCGCCAGGAAGTCCACGAGCATCCGGGCGCTGGCCTCGCGCGGCAGCGCCTCGATCAGGCCGAGCACCGCCGCCAGGTCGAGCTCGCCGGTGTCGCGGGCGGCGCGGGCGAGGAGGGCCGGGTCCGGCAGGGCCTCGGGCACGCTCTCCAACCCCGGTGCCCGCCCCCGCACCTCGTCGGCGCCGGCGACCAGGGCGGTGCACAGGTCGTCGAGCACCTGCGCGGTGACGGGCGTCACGGTCAGGTGGGTCGAGCGGGGTATGCGGCTCCCGTCGGCCTGCACCAGTCCCGGCTGCCCCTGCAGGACGAAGCCCCGCTGCGCCACCGCGCCCGCCCAGGCGTGCGGGTCGACGCGGTCCTCCTCGGGCGCGCCCGGATCGGTGACGACGGCCAGCAGCGGACCCGTCGGGTCGCCCAGCACCGCCAGGCCGGGGATGCCGCCGACGCAGGCGCGGACCGCCGCGGTGGCGGCAACCACACGACGGGTGAGTGCGACATACCCCTGCGCGCCGAGGGCGGAGGTGACGGCCCAGGCGGCGGCGAGCGCCCCGGCCGAGCGCGAGCCGAGCGCGGTCGGGTTGACCACCGGGTAGCCGGGCCAGTCGGTGAGCGCGAAGTAGCGTGCGCGGTCGAGATCACGGTCGGCGAAGAGGAGCAGCGAGCTGCCCTTGGGGGCGTAGCCGTACTTGTGCAGGTCGGCCGAGATGCTCGTCACGCCGGGCACGCGGAAGTCCCACGCCGGCACCGGCCCTCCCCCGGCCTCCTCCCAGAACGGCAGCACCAGGCCGCCGATGCACGCGTCGACGTGGCACGGCACGCCCGCGTCGAGGGCGGTCGCGGCCACCTCGGCGACCGGGTCCACCACCCCGTGCGGGTATGCCGGTGCACTCACCACCACGAGTGCCGTCGCCTCGTCGAGGCGTCGGGTCAGGTCCCCGGCGGCGAACGTGCCGGCGGCGGGGTCGACCGGGACGACGTCGACGTCGAGGTCGAGGTAGGCCGCGGCCTTGACGAAGGCGGCGTGCGCGGTGCGCGCCAGCAGGATCCGGGGTCGCCCGTGGCCGCCCCGGGCGCGCCAGCTGTCGCGGGCGGCCTTGACGGCGAGGAGGCAGCTCTCGGTGCCGCCCGAGGTGACCGAGCCGACGGCGTCCGGGCCGTGCAGGATCGCCCGGCCGAAGCTGACGAGGTCGCCCTCGAGGAGCGCGACCGAGGGGAAGGTCGTGGGGTCGAGGCCGTTGACGGACTGCACCTCCCGGGCGGCGCGGGCGGCCAGCTCGTCCAGCCCCGCGAGGCCGCTGTCGTAGACGTAGGAGAGCACCCGGCCGCCGTGGGTCGGTGCGTCGGAGCCGCGGTAGGCCGACAGCCTCCCCAGCACGCTCTCGGCGTCGACCTGCAGCGGAGGCTCTGGTGTCATAGGGGGTCCTCCAGGGGTGCGGCGGCGGTGGGCGAGGGGTCGGGCTCCTGGTAGCGGCGCAGCACGAGCAGGCTGGCGGCGACCAGGGCGGCGGGCAGGAGCGAGAAGGCGACGACGATCGCGGCGAGGGCGGCGGCGGGCTGCTCGACGACCGCGTCCCCCGTCGAGGACGCGAAGCCGGTGGCGCCGAGCAGGAGCAGGACGACGCCGGGTCCGGCCGCGAGGCCTGCGGTCTCGGCCGCGGTCCACAGCCCGCTCATCGTGCCGCCGCGGGCGCGACCGGCCGCGGTGATGACGTCGGGCAGCATCGCGAGCGGGAAGAGCTGCATCCCGGCGTAGGCGATGCCGGCGACGCACACCGGCAGGTAGAGCCAGGCACCCGGGGCCCGGACCAGGACGAGCAGGCTGAGCGCGGCCACGGCGAAGAGGACCGAGGCGAGCGCGAGGGCGCGGGGCTTGCCGACGCGGGCGGCGTGGCGGGTCCACAGCGGCATGACGAGCAGCGCGGGCGCGACGAGCGCGACGAAGAGGAAGGTGAGGGCCGACTCGCTGCCGAGGGTGTAGGTGGCGACGTACTGGGCGGCGGCGAGCATGACGCCGGTGGCGACGGCTTGGAGCACGAAGACCACGAGGAGGATGCGGTAGGGACGGACCTCGCGGAGCGCGGCGAGGCCGGCTCGGTAGCCCTGCAGGGCGCTGCGTCGCAGGTCCTGCTCCTCGTCGGCCTCCGGGACGGCACGATGGCCGCGGATGCCCAGGACGGTGGCGAGCATGCCGGCGGCGAGGACGACCGCGACGATCACCCCCATGAGCAGGTAGCCGGCCGCTCCCCCGCCGCCCGCGTCGCGCAGCGCCGGGCCGCCGGCCCCGACGAGCAGGATCGCGAGGGCCAGCACGGCGATGCGCCAGCCCATGAGGCGGGTGCGCTCGGAGTAGCTGGCGGTGAGGTCGGCCGGCAGCGCGATGTAGGGCACCTGGAAGAGGCTGAAGGACGTGGTCGCCAGCACGAAGCAGACCGTGACCCAGAGGGCGGCGAGCGCCGGGGAGAGTCCACCGGGCACGGCGAACATGCCCACGAAGCCGAGCGGCAGGGTCACGGCCCCCACGAGCATGAGCAGCGAGCGCCGACCGTGGGTGCGGGCCTCGCGGTCGCTGACCGCGCCGACGACCGGGTCGATGACGACGTCCCAGACCTTGGGCACGATCACCACGAGCGTGGCCAGCAAGGCCGGGACGGCGAGCGTGTCGGTCAGGTAGTAGGCCAGGACCAGCCCGGGCAGCGTGCCGAAACCGCCCGTGCCGACGCTGCCCGCGGCGTAGCCCGCGAGCGCCCGGCCCGGGACGCGCTGCGTCGCGGCCCCTGCCATGAGCGGCACCCTAGCGGCGACGGTGCTGCCGGCCGGGGAGGTCCTGGCGGTGCGTCAGGCGGGCGCCGTCAGGCGGGCGGCATCAGACCGCGAGCAGGCGGCGGGCGCTGGTCAACGGCGGGCCCGCGGTGCCGAGGTGACCGACGAGGTCGTCGGCGGCGGCGTGCAGCGCGTCGTCCGCCATCGGGTCCAGGGCGTCGAGGATGAAGATCGCCGTCGTCGTGGCGCCGGTGAGCTGGGTGCGTCGGCCCTGGCGCCAGTTCCACCGGCGGCACGTGACGCCCGCGTCGTCGCGCCAGACCACCTCGCCGGCCTCGGGGTGCTCGACGACCGGCTCGCCGCCCGCGCTGGTGTCGAACGGCTCGTCGCCGACCGCCCGGACCAGCCGCGGCGGGCCGGTGTAGCGGTCGAGGTCCTCCCCGCCGAGCGGCATCTGGTGCAGCACCGAGACGGCGTTGTAGACGTCGGTGAGCCGGTTGACCCGGGGCAGCCCCTGGGGAGCCCGTCGCGTCAGCGCCTCGAGGCTGTTGCGGGTGCGCTGCGGCTTGGCGCCGAAGGACCGGTAGGCCTCACGCCAGGCCGCGATGTGCGGGAGCTCCTCGACCGGGTCGGCTGCCAGCAGCTCGCGCGCGTGCTCCTCGGCCCGCACGAGCAGCTCCTCGCTGACGGCGTCGCCCGCGGCCGGGTGCAGTCCTTCGACCACGACGAGCAGCGCCCGGTAGTCGGGGCGCAGCGCGAGGACGGCCTCGTCGACGGAGGCGGCGGCGAGCAGGTCGGCGGCAGGGCTGGTGGTCACGGCCGCATCTTGCCGCACGTCACGGCCAGGCATCCATCCGGCTCAGCGCCCCGCGCACCTCCCCGTAGATGTAGTCGGCGTAGGCCAGGTCGCAGAGCGGGCAGTGCGGCTCCTCGCGGCCGGGCGCGCACTGCACGAACCGGTGGCGGCACAGCAGCTGCCCGGCCGTCCGCGGGTCGGGCTCGTCGTCGATCGGGTCGTCGGGCGTGAGGTCGTCCATCTGTCGCCTTCGTGGTCGGTCGGGCTCGGTCGGTCGCTGTGGTCGGTCGACGGAGCGGGCACGGGGCGGCCGCCGTCGGCCGCCCCGGCCGGGCTCAGAGTCCTGCCTGGTCCACCCCGTAGACCGCCTGCTCCTGCGTGTAGCCCTCGAACACCAGCTGGTCGATGAGGCCCGACCGGGAGAAGGAGGTGAAGTCGAGGTAGTTCGCGGCGGCCTTGGCCGCCTGCTCGCGGTAGTCGACGTCGAGCTGGTCCACGCCCCAGGTCGCCTCCTCGGTCGAGTAGCCCTCGAACTCGAGCTGGTCGATCAGCCCGGACCGGGAGAACGCCGTGAAGTCCAGGTAGTTCTCGGCCGAGCGCCGGGCCTGCTCCCGGTAGTCGACGTCGAGCTGGTCGACGGCGAAGGTGGCGTCGGCCGTGGAGTAGCCCTCGAACTCGAGCTGGTCGATCAGGCCCGAGCGGGAGAAGGCGGTGAAGCGCAGGTAGTCCTGGGCCGAGCCGAGGGCGTTGGCCTGCGACCGGGTCATCTCCGGCTCGGCGGCGGCCTTCTCTGCCGCCTCCTTCTTGGCCGCCTCCTCTGCCGCAGCCTTGTCGGCGGCAGCCTTGTCGGCAGCGGCCTTGTCAGCAGCAGCCTTCTCCTCGGCCTCCTTCTCGGCGGCGGCGTCCTCCTCCGCAGCTGCCTTGTCGGCCGTCTTCGCCGCCTCGTCGGCGGCCGCCTTCTCCGCGGCAGCCGTCTCCGCAGCGGCCTTGTCGGCCGCCTCGTCCGCAGCGGCGTCCTTCGTCTCTGTCGTCGCCGCTGCCGCCTGCGCGGGACCCGTCGGGTCCTCGTCGTCGGACGTCGCGGCGTTGATGGCGACGACCGCCAGCAGCGCGGCGATCGCCACCAGCACCGGCCCCCGCCGGCGCTTCTTCTTCTCCCCTGCCGGGGCGGTCGCCCCGTCGGTCGGAGCCCACGGCTCCTGGCCTGCATGCGTCATCGCACGTCTTCCCCTCTGCTGCGTCCCCGCTCCGTCGCGAGGACTCCCTGTCCCGGGCTCACGCACCCGGGCGGCGGGATCGATCTCCCCGCCACGACAGACACTGGCAGCAGGGTCTGACAGACCCCCTCGGACGCACCCGCGGACCGGTGCGGACGGCATACCCGTCAGGCGCGGGACACCCCCAGCCGGCGGGCGATCTCCTCCCCGCCGGTGCGGCGGATCACCTCACCGTCACCCACCACGACGAGCCTGTCCGTCGCCCGGGAGAGGCCGACGTAGAGCCGTTCCTTGGACCGGTCCCGGGTGCCGTCCTCGTTGACGCACAGCACGACCGCGCGCCGCTCGAGACCCTTGCAGCCGAGCACGTGGCCGTAGAAGACGTCGTCGCTGTCCCAGAAGGTGCGCCAGTAACCCTCCTGGTCGAGGGATGCCTGCAGCTCGTTCTGCACGGGGTGGCGAGCGCCGGTCGTGATCAGCGCGACGTGCTCGGTGGGCCACCCCTCGTCCAGCAGGCGCAGCACCTCGTCGTCCGCGACGCCGAGGGCCTCCTCGGGCGAGGCCTGCACGAACCTCACCTCGTGCCCGTCGCCGCCGAGCGCCCGCATGCGCATCGGGGCCAGCGGCCCGAAGCTCTCGGCGATCTGCCTGGTGTTGCGCAGGTTGTGGTCGAGCACGAGCGGCACGAGCGCGACGGGCGGGCGACCGAAGCGCGCGAAGACCTTCTGGTTCTCGTCGGAGTAGACGTAGAGGCCGCCCTCCTCCGGGTCCCTGAGCGCGGCCAGCAACGGGGCCCACCAGTCCTCGGCGAAGTCCTGCGCCTCGTCGACGATGATCGCGTCGAACTTCTTGCCCTCGGGCAGGTCGGCGGCGAGCTGCGCCATCCTGGCCGGCAGCTCCTTCTCCCAGAAGTCGGAGTCGTGACGGTCTGCGGTGATCTCGGCGCCCCACGTCCTCCCGAGCTCCTCGAACCGCCCGTAGAACGCCGGTCGGGACTTGCGCGGCTCGTGGTCGAAGGACCGCTTGAACCACTCGCCGAGGCCGATCGAGTAGCACAGCAGCGCGACCCGCTGCGCCTTCTTCCCGCCGAAACCCTTGGTCAGCTGCTTGGCCTGGGTCATCGCGAGCACGGTCTTGCCGCTGCCCGCACCGCCCCGCACCTCCACGCGGTCGAGCAGCCGGGTGACCGAGAGGATCATCGCCTGCTCCTGCGTCAGGCGCTGGGCGCGCGCCTCGCGGTCGTCGGCCTCGGCCGTCACCTCGCGCTCCATGCGGTTGCGCCCGGACAGGATGTCCACGATCTCCGCGACGTCGTCCAGCGTCGGGACCCGGTGGTGGACGTCCTGGGTGCCGGTCAGAGCCCGCAGCCGCTTCGCCAGGTGCTTCTGGTCGTCCTTGCCGTGCACCATGTCGCGGCTGCACTCCGGCAGCGAGAAGTCGTCCGGGACGCTCGAGTAGGGGGTCACAACCGCGTGGGCCCACCGCACCCGGGTCGCGGAGGAGTCCTTCCAGCGCGGGTCGTCCTGGACGTACTTCCGTAGCGCGTGCTTGGTCCGCCTCGCCTGGCCCACGGGGTCGATCTCGCGGTCCGCTCCCCCGCCGTACTGGTGCCACCGGCCCTGCTCGTCCACCGTGACGCTGCCGCCCTTGACCTCGAGCACGACGATGCCGGCACCGGGCATCAGGACCACCAGGTCGGCCTCGTGGTCCTGCTCGTCGTCGGTGAGCCGTCGGTTGGCGAGCACCACGTCGTCCTCGCCGAGCTGGCCGACGAGCCGCCGCCAGACCTCGCGCTCGGCGTCGCTGGCGAACACCGGGTCCGCCGGGATCGTTCGTGCACCCATGTCCTACCTACCCCTGACCGGGCAGCGCTGCCCTCCGCGGGAAGCATAGGAGTCGGAGGCCGCGACGGGGCGGAGGCTGTCAGGATGTCGGCTCCCGCTGCGCCTGCACGTGGAGCGGCCGCACGGCATACCCCCGCGCCGAGCCACCCGTTCCGGCCTAGGCTCCTGCCGTGACTGCTTCTGGGAACGGCCGCCGCACGCTCGCCGACGTCGCACGGGTGGTGGTGGGTCTTCCCGGTGGGTGTCCTCGCAGCCGTCGTCGCCAAGCGGTCCCGACGGCCGTAGGCGGAACCGGAGCGGTCTGTCGCCCGTCCGAGGCGGGTCGCTACTGTGGCGGCAGCGCAGGTCGGACACCCAGGAACGGGAGCGGGCACGGATGTCGGTGGCGAGAAGGGCACTGGTCGGGGGCGTCGCGTCGTTGGGCGTGATCGGGGGCAGCGTGGGGCTGTGGGCCACCTCGGGCCCCGAGCACCCGGTGTCGCAGGTCGTGCTCGACGACGAGGCAGGGATCATCCACGAGCCCACGCTGCTCGCCGGGCTCGAGGACGTGCGCTTCTTCGAGCCGACCGACGTGGCGGTCTTCACCGTCCGCACCGGACGCTCCGACGACCTCGCCCTCAACGACGCCGTGCTCGCGCACGCCCGCTCGGAGCGGCCGGAGTGGCTCAGCCCCGACCAGCAGAAGTGGGCCGACGACCTCTACATCTTCGGCGTCGACCCGGAGGCCCGGCTCGTCGGCACCTACTTCGGCGAGAACCGCAAGATCGGCCAGGACGCGCAGCTCGCGGTCCAGGACGCGACGAAGGACGACCTGCGGGCCGCCCAGTGGACCGAGGGCGCCATCACCGGTGTCGAGGCGGCCGCGGCGCGGATGAACGCGCCGTTCGCCCGCACCGCCGGCGGGGCGGTCGTCGGCGGTGCCGCCTCGCTGCTCACGCTGGGCGCGTCCGGCATCTACTACGGGGTCGGCCGCCGGCGGGCCCGTCGCAGCCAGGAGGCCCGGGCCGAGGGCGACCGCCGCCTGGCCGCGGTCGTCGCCGACTACGAGGTGACCGAGCTGCACGCGCGCCTCATCCCCGAGGAGTCGCGCTACGGCGGGCTCATGCTCCGCCGCTACGACGAGTACAAGCAGGGCTTCCGCGAGCTCACCGACCTCGGCAACGAGGTGCGGTCCCTCGGCGAGCGGGACTACGACCGCAAGGAGACGCTCGCGCGGCTCACGGCATACCGGGACCGGGCGCGGGAGCTGGACGACCTCGACGACGTCATCGCCGACACCGCGGCGCTGCTCAACCGGGACCGGGCCTGGCCCGAGGCCTGGCAGCGGCAGGTGCGCCCGGTGCGGGACGACCTGGAGAAGGTCCGGCCGATGCTCGAGTCGGAGCTCCCCCAGGGGGTGCGCGGCCGGCCGGAGGCGCTGGCGCTGCGCAGCTTCGCCTCGGAGGCCCTGACGCGACTCGACATGCTCCGTGGCCAGCTCGAGGACAGCACCATCTCCCCCGACGACGCGCTCGACGCGCTGCGCTCCATCCGTGACGAGCTGACCACGCTGCTCGACAAGCTCACCCCCGTCGTCGCCGAGGAGATGGACGACGAGTCCGAGCGCGAGATGCTCGAGGAGGCCCTGCGGCGCGAGCGGAGGGCCCGGCGCCGCGAGACCACCATCATCACCACCACCCACCCGAGCTGGGTCTGGTATCCCGTCGACGGATTCTCGCGCGGCTACCGCGAGGGCATGTCGAAGGTGGAGTCCTCGCGGCAGTCCTCGTCCAGCGGGTCGTCGTCCGGCTTCAGCAGCAGCGGCGGCAGCTTCAGCGGGTCGGGCAGCTCCTCGCGCTTCTGAGGCGCGGCGACCCTCAGAGGCGGTCGACGGCCTCCTTGGCCTCGCGCAGCCCCATGCCGGTCCGCTCGCGGACGAGCTTGATGGCGGCGATGGGCCCGGTCTCGGCCTTCATCCGGCGTGCCTCGTCGACCCAGGGCTCCTCGGCGGGCGCGACCGCGGCCAGGGCGGCGGTGCTCACGCCCTGCTCACGGGCGAGCAGCTCCACCACGGCTGTCAGGCGCTGGACCTGGGCCTTGAGGTCGGTGACCTGCCTGGTCAGCGAGCGGATCTGGTCGTCGTTGCCGAAGAGTCCCATCCGAGCAGGCTAACCGCCGCCGTCAGTAGACGATGCTGAAGACCCAGACAGCCAGCGTCATCACCGTGGCCGTGACGAGCACGATGCCGATGAGGTTGAGCCAGAGGCCGGCCTTGACCATCTGCGGGATGGTCACGTAGCCGGAGCCGAAGGCGATGGCGTTGGGCGGCGTCGCCACCGGCAGCATGAACGCGCAGGTGGCGGCGAGCGCGACCGGGATGGCGAGCAGCATCGGGTCGACGCCGAGGCCGAGCGCGACACCGCCGGCGACCGGCAGGAAGGTCGCGGCCGTCGCGGTGTTGGACGTCAGCTCGGTGAGGAAGATGATGCCGGCGGTGAAGATCACCACGAGGAGCACCATCGGCAGCCCGCCGAGGCCCTCGGCCTGGGTGCCGATCCACTCGGTCAGCCCCGAGGAGCCGAACTGCGCGGAGAGCGCGAGCCCGCCACCGAAGAGGAGCAGGACGCCCCAGGGCAGCGCGACCGCACTGTTCCAGTCCAGCAGGCGCACGCCACGGGCGGCACCGGCCGGCAGGAGGAAGAGGAGGATGGCGATGGTCATGGCGATGCCGGCGTCGTCGATCGGCGGCTCGTCGAAGAGGAGCGGGATGCTGACCCAAGAGGCGGCCGCGAGCACGAAGATGGCCAGCACCCGGATCTCCCCCTGGGACATCCGGCCCAGCTTGTCGATCTCCTTGGTCATCATCTCGCGACCCCCGGGGATCTCGTCGATCTCGGGCTTGAAGAAGACCTTGGTCAGCAGGAACCAGCAGATCGCCAGGAAGATCACCGCGAGCGGGACGCCGACCATCATCCACTGGCCGAAGCCGATGGTGATGTCGTGGTTCTCCGCGAGGTAGCCGACCAGCAGGGTGTTGGGCGGGGTGCCGATGATGGTGCCGAGCGAGCCGATCGACGCGGCGTAGGCGATCCCGAGCATGAGGGCGGTGCCGAAGTTGGACTCGATGACCGCGTCCTTGACCTCCTGGGAGGTCGGGTCGGCGTCCGCGTCGACCCGGTCCAGGGCGCCGTCCTCACCCGCCGCAGCGGTCGCGGTGCCCAGGCGGGCGACGAGCAGCAGGACGGACACCCCTATGGGGAGCATCATCACGGCCGTGGCGGTGTTGGACACCCACATCGACAGGAAGCCGGTGGCGATCATGAAGCCGGCGACGACCATGGCGGGGTTGGTCCCCATGGCGCGCACGGTGACCAGCGCGATGCGCCGGTGCAGGTTCCACCGCTGCATGGCCAGCGCCAGCATGAAGCCGCCCATGAAGAGGAAGATGATGTTGTTGCCGTATGACGCCCCCACATCGTTGACGCTGGCGTCACCGAGGACGGGGAAGACGACGAGCGGGACGAGGGCGGTGACGGGGATCGGCAGCGCCTCGGTCATCCACCAGACACCCATGAGAACGGCGACGGCCGCGGTCAGCCGTGCCGCGTGCGCCACGTCCCCGGGCATCACGAAGTAGACGAGCAGCGCAGCCAGGAGGCCGGCCGCCAGGCCGATCCACCGGATGCGGTTGGGACGCTCCTCCAGACCGGGGTCGCGCTCCCCGGGCGACTGCTGCTCGATCTCGGCCCCACGGTCCGGGTCGATTCCGTAGTCGCGCAGGTAGTCTCCCTGGACGGGATCGCGGTCGGCCATGGCGGGACTCCTCGACGTCGGGGACGGCGCCCTTACGCTACCGAGTCGGCGCGCACCAGCACCCGCTGAACCGCCAGTGTCGCGAGCGCAGCCGTGGCGACGCAGGCGACGACGCCGGGCCAGCCCACCGCCTCGAAGGCCAGGCCACCGGCCCAGCCGAGCACGCTGGAGCCGGCGTAGTAGGCCAGGTTGTAGAGGCCGGTCGACTGGCCACGGGCCGTCACCGCCCGGGCTCCGGCCCACCCGGACGCCACGGAGTGCGCGCCGAAGAAGCCGGCGGTGAGCACGACCAGGCCCGTCAGCACCAGCCACAGCGGACCGGTGAGGGTGAGCAGGAGGCCGGCGAGCATGACGAGGACGCTGCCGACGAGCACGGCATACCTCCCGTGCCGGGCGGCCAGCTCCCCCGCCCGCGGCGCGGAGACGGTGCCCGCGAGGTAGGCGAGGAAGACGAGCCCGACCACCCAGCCGGGCAGCAGGTAGGGCTCTGCCGTCAGCCGGAAGCCGAGGTAGTTGTAGACGGCGACGAAGCCGCCCATGAGCAGGAAGGCCGACAGGTAGAGCCCCACGAGCGACCGGTCCTGCAGGTTGACGAGCACCCGGCGGGTCTGGTCCAGGACGGTCCCGACGCGCACGGCCACGAAGCGCCGCTCCCGGGGTGCGAGGGCGACGAAGGCGACGGCGGCGAGCGCCGCCATCGCCGAGACGGTCGTCATACCCACCCGCCAGGAGCTGACGTCCGCGACCGGCGTGGCGACCACCCGCCCGAGCAGCCCACCGACGGTGGTGCCGCCCACGAACCAGCCCGCGGCGACCGAGGCGGCGCGGGCGTCGACCTCCTCGTTGAGGTAGGCCATCGCCAGGGCGGGGACGCCGCCGAGCGCCGCGCCCTCGAGCAGCCGCAGGGCGAGCACCAGCTCGAAGGTGGGGGCCCAGGCCGAGAGCAGACCGAGCACCGTGGCGCCCACGACGGCGACGATCATCGACCGCAGCCGCCCGAACCGGTCGCCGACGAAGGACCACGGCACGACGGCGAGCGCCAGCCCCAGCGTCGCGGCCGAGACGGTCAGGGCGGCTCGGTCGGCGCTCGTCCCGAGGTCCGTGGCGATCTGCGGCAGCACGCCCTGCGGGGAGTAGAGCTGGGCGAAGGTCGCGATGCCCGCGCACAGCAGCGCGGCCAGGAGGCGGCGGTATGCGGAGGTGCCGCGGGCGTGCCCGGGCTCGGGGTGAGTCACGGGTGCATGAAACCAGCCCGGGACGGCTACCGGTCGAGGAGGGTGCGCGCGATCTCCGTCAGCCCGGCCTCGGTGGCCGACGGCTCCGGCATGGCCGGGTCGTCGCCGAAGACGAACGCCTGGAGGGTGATCATCCACCGCTCGTCCCCCTGCCGGACGTGCAGCTGGGCGTCGTTGAGGATGAAGGCCTCCTCGCCCAGCCCGGGGATCTCGCGGTAGACGTCCTCGTCATCGGCGTACTGCTCCTGGTAGACCGAGAACAGGTCGTTCTGGTCCAGGGCGGCGGACAGGCCCTCGCCCTCGGCGTTGGTCAGCGCCATGCGGCAGGCGGCGACGTCGGTGCCGGGCTGCGGGGTGTCGAAGGTCAGGTCCGCGAAGGCGGTGTCGGGGTCCGCCGCGGTCAGCGCGTCGCAGACCCGGGTGGCCTCGTCGGACCCGGCCGCCTCCTCGGCGACCACGTCCTCGGTCTCGTCCATCGCGGCGCCCTCCTGGCCGGAGTCGCCCTCACCGGTGTCCCCCGCTCCCCCGTCGTCGGGGTCCTCGGCGGCGGGATCCTCGGCCGCAGCCACCGGCTCCTCCCTGGTCGCGTCATCGCCTCCACCGCAGGCCGTGAGGAGGAGCACGGCGAGGAGAGGGGCCGTGATGGCCAGGAACCGCCGGGGAGCTGCTGGGGCTGGGCGCATGGGGGCGACCTCTCTCGACGGTGAGCGTGGGAACAGTAAAGCGGCTCTCCAGGGGATGCGGCAAGGGCCAGGTGCGGGGTGAGGTGCCTGCCCGGCGAGCTCGTTCGAGGGCTTCATCGCCGTGCCGAGAAGTCCCGTCGTTGCCTGCTCCCTTGCTGACAAGTGCCTTCACCACCGACCACACTCGGTCATGGACGGTCCGGGGGCCTCCTCGCCCGCCGGCCCGGCCGCATACCGCGTCGACGACCCGCCCAGGCAAGGAGAAGCACCCATGGCGATCCACGGCTCCCTCTTCGAGGAGTTCAAGGAAACCGAGTCCCGCGACCAGTTCGTCCGGCAGAACTCCAAGCTGCTCAAGGTGCGGATGGACTACGGGCCGGTGAGCGCCCGGATCGGCTCGATGGTGGCCTACCAGGGTGACATCCGCTTCGCCAACCGCGGCTCGGGCGGGCTGGACCGCATGCTGAAGAAGGCGATGACCGGCGAGGGGGTGCCGATCATGGAGTGCACCGGCCAGGGCGAGCTCTTCCTCGCCGACAGCGCCGCCGACGTCCAGATCCTCTACCTCGACAACGACATGATCTCGGTCAACGGTGCCAACGTGCTCGCCTTCAGCTCCTCGATCGACTGGGACATCCACCGGGTCGCCGTGCGGGGCGGGATGATGGCCGGCGGCCTGTTCAACGTCGTGCTCAAGGGCTCGGGGTATGTCGCGGTGACCAGCAAGGGTGAGCCCGTCGCCCTGGACGTGGGGCAGGCGCCGACGTTCGCCGACGCGCACGCGGTCGTGCTGTGGACCGCCGGCGTGCGGATGGACGTGCGGGTCGACACCGGCGGGCTCGGCTCGCTGATCCGCGGCGGGACGGGCGAGACGATCCAGATGGCCTTCAGGGGGAACGGGCACGTCCTGGTCCAGCCGGCGGAGAACGCCCAGACCAGCGGCAGCGGCGAGCGGACCGGCCGCAGCGGAGGGTTGGGCGACCTGCTCGGAGGGTGAGGGGCGGCGCTGGTCAGGGCAGGTGGTCGACGACCTGTGTGCCGTCGCGCAGCACGAGGAGGACCTGCTTCACCGCCGTGATGTCGGTCAGCGGGTCGCCGTCGACGACGAGCAGGTCAGCCGGGCGACCCTCCTCGATCACCCCGATCTCGTCGGACCGCAGCACCTCCGCGGCGGTCGAGGTCGCGGCCCGCAGTGCCTGCCGCGGGCTCGCGCCGGCCTCGACCATCAGCTCGAGCTCGTGGAGCAACGAGGCCCCGAACTCCAGGCCGTTCATCGGGGCGTCGCTGCCCGCGACCGGTCGCCCGCCCGCGTCGAGGAACTCGGCGAAGCGCTCCTGCTGGGTGGGCAGCAGCGTGTCGCGCATCTTGGGCTCCATGACGGCGAAGGTCGGCGCGAGGGTGACGCCGTCGGCGACGACGCGCGCGAGGAGGTCGGGGTCCCAGCCGTCGGCGGTGCCCCGCGGCTCGAGGTGGTCGAGCCCGTCGACGCCCGCCTCGAGCACGTCGGTCAGGTCCTCCTGCGTGCCCCAGTGCGCGAAGACGGGTATGTCGTGCGCGTGCGCCTCGTCGACGATCGCCTCCAGCACGGGCAGCGGGATCGGGTCCATGACCAGACGGGCCGGGTCGCCCCGCTCCTGGATCACCTTGACCAGGTCGACGGGGTGCTCCCCGGTGGCCAGCTCGCGCACCTGGGCCCGGGCCTCCTCCGGGGTGGATGGCACACGGACGCCGGGGTCCTCGGTGCTGCCGCCGAGCGTGACGACGGGGTGGCCGTTGGGCGTGGTGAAGACCGGCCCGGCGGCGAAGACACGGGGCCCCGCGAGCTCACCGGCGTCGACCCGCCGCCTCAGCTCCAGGACCCACTGCGGGTCGTCGCCCATGCTCCGCACCGAGGTGATGCCGTGCTGCAGGTACGCCTCCCGGCGCGCTGCGGCATACCTGAAGTAGTGGTTGGCCCACGACGCGATGCTGGTCACGGCGTTCGTCCCGCTCGGCGCGAGGAGGTGGGCGTGGGAGTCGACGAGCCCGGGCAGCACGGTGGCGCCGGCGAGGTCGATCACGCGGGCGTCCTCGGGGACCGTCACCTCGCCCGCCGGTCCGACCTGCGCGACGCGACCGCCGCGAACGAGCACCGTCGCGCCGGTCAGGGGCTCGAGGTCAGGTCCGACGAGCACCGTCGCGCCGGTCAGCGCGAGCGGACGGGTCTCGGGGTCGGGCGCGCGGTAGATCGTGGCCTGGACCCAGGCGACCGTGCCGGCGACGACCAGGATGAGCGCCAGCAGCGGGTAGAGCACCAGCCGGCGCACCCAGCGCCATACCCGTCGGCCTCGCCGCTGCCCCCGTGCTGCCACTGTCGTCCTCCTGCTCCGGTGCACCAACCCTGCCAGAGGACACCGCCGACGGGCGATGACTTTGCCGAGATGGGCGGGTCGGACCAGGTGACCCCACCCGAAGGAGCACGTCATGAGCAGCAAGGTCGTCGCCTCGATCTCCACCTCGGTGGACGGCTGTCGTCGGTCCGGACGACCACGCGGGCCAGGGGCTCGGCGTCGGCGTGGTGGGGCGGGGCATGTACGACGCGGCCGGCGGCTGGGGCGGGACCAACCCCTTCGGCGGTCCCCTGGTCGTGCTCACCCATCGCGTCGAGGACCAGCCCGACCCGGCCGCGGGATTCGTCTTCGTCGACGACTTCGAGGCGGCGCTGGCGCGGGCGCGCGAGCTCTCCGGCGGCGGCACCGTGTCGCTCGGCGGTGGCGCGGACGTCATACGCCAGGGGCTGCGGGCGGGGGTGGTCGACCGAGCTCGCGATCTCCACGGCGCCGGTGGTCCTCGGTGGTGGGAAGCGGCTCTT
Source organism: Ornithinimicrobium humiphilum (assembly GCF_006716885.1). Lineage (NCBI taxonomy): Bacteria > Bacillati > Actinomycetota > Actinomycetes > Micrococcales > Ornithinimicrobiaceae > Ornithinimicrobium > Ornithinimicrobium humiphilum. The sequence continues at coordinate 1,290,451 of NZ_VFPU01000001.1, read as the reverse complement.
CGAGGGCTTCGAGCAGGACCTCGACCTCGAGATCCTGCGGGTCTGGAGCTCCCGCTACGCGACCCACGTGAGGTATGCCGTGAGGGCTCGGAACTGACCCGACTTTTTTTGTCGACTACGTGTCGAAAACCGGAGTATCCTGGTTCTACGTGAGTACAGATACTGAACGGTTCCACCGGCTTCGGTGGTGGGGGCTCGCCGCGATCTCGGTGGGCGTGGCACTGATCATCATGGACGCGACCATCGTCTCGGTCGCGATGCCCAACATCATCGAGTCGCTGGATCTCTCCACGACCCAGGTGCAGTGGGTCCAGGAGATGTACACGCTCGTCTTCGCCGCCCTCCTGATGGTGTGGGGCACGATGAGCGACCGGCTCGGCCGGCGACGCGTCCTTGTCACCGGTCTCGTCATCTTCGTCGTGGCGAGCATCCTGTGCGCGTTCTCCCCGACGGGCACCTTCCTCATCGCGGCCCGCGCCCTGCAGGGCGTCGGTGGCTCGATGATCCTCCCGACCACGCTCGCGCTGCTCAACGCCACCTTCCAGGGCCGCGAGCGGGCCATCGCGTTCGCCGTCTGGGGCTCGACCATCGGGTCGATGGCCGCGGTCGGGCCGGTCCTGGGCGGCTGGCTGACCTCCGCCTTCTCCTGGCACTGGGCCTTCTGGATCAACCTGCCGTTCGGTGTCGTCGTCATCGCCCTGCTGCTGACCTGCGTGCCGGAGTCGCGTCAGCACGACGCCCCGCGCTTCACCGACTGGGTGGGCGCCGCCGCCTCGATCCTCGGCTTCGGCATGCTCGTCTTCGCCCTCATCGAGGGCCGCGCCCACGGCTGGTGGAAGGCGACCGAGTCGGCCGAGGTCAGCCTGGGCGACTTCAGCATCATCCCGGTGCTCTTCGTGGGCGCGATCATCGTGCTCGCCGGCCTGACCATGTGGGAGCGCGCCCGGGTGCGCGCCGGCAAGTCGGTCCTGGTCGACGTCACGCTCTTCGGCATCAAGTCCTTCAGCAACGGCAACATCACCGCGCTGACCGTCTCGCTCGGCGAGTTCGGCCTGATCCTGTCCCTGCCGCTGTGGTTCCAGTACGTCCGTGACATGGACGCCCTGCAGGCCGGCCTGGCCCTGCTGCCGCTCGCCGTCGGCTCGTTCCTGGCCAGCGGCGCCATCTCCGGGCTCTCCAAGCGCTTCCAGCCGGTCCAGCTCGTGCGGCTCGGCATCGTCCTGGAGATCCTCTCCCTCGCGGCCCTCGCGCTGCTGCTCAAGCCCGACTCCTCGCTCTGGGTGACCGGCGTGCCGCTGTTCTTCTACGGCATGGGCGTGGGCTTCGCGACCGCCCAGCTGACCCAGCTGATCCTCGTGGACGTGCCGGTCGACAAGTCCGGCCAGGCGTCCTCGACCCAGTCGACCTCGCGCCAGGTGGGCTCGGCGCTCGGCATCGCGATCCTCGGCACGGCGCTCTTCACGACGCTGCGCTCCGGCACCGAGTCGCGCCTGAGCGAGGAGATCGCCGCCGACCCGAGCGTGGGCGCCATCGTCAAGGGCGTCTCGGACTCCGCCGGCGCGCTCATCGGCCAGCTCTCCAGCAACCCGGCGACGGCCTACATCGCCGACGCGGCCCGCGAGGCGTTGACCCAGGGTGTCTCCGTGGCGGCCTGGACCGGCACCGTGGCCCTGATCATCGGTCTGCTCACGACCATCCCGCTGGGTCGCAAGGGCGACGAGGTGGTCGAGGAGCCGGAGGCGACCCCGGTCACCGAGGCCTGAGCCTCAGCACCGCCTTCTCGCTCTCGCCTGGCGACGCAGCGACGACAAGAGTAAGGGCGCCCAGGCTTTGCCTGGGCGCCCTTACTGGCGTGGTGACCTGAGTCAGTTGATGGACTCCACGTCGACCGAGTAGCCCAGGATCTCGCCAACGTCGGTGACCGTTCCCGTGACGGTCACCTCCTGTCCGATGGAGAAGCCGCTCACAGCGTCAAGGTGGCTGTCATCGATGTAGAGCTGCACACCGGTAAAGGTGAACTCATCATCACCGCGGATGCTGAAGTAGTCACCAGAGGCATCGATGTTGTCGAGGTAGCCGGTGACGATGATCTTCTTACCCTCGTACTTGTTCGCCGCAGCGAGAGCGTTGTTCTCGAGGTCCGCGATCATCTCCTGAGCCGTCACCTCCATGGCAGGCTCCTCGGCGGGGGCCTCCTCCTCGGCGGGGGCCTCCTCCTCGGCGGCAGCGTCATCTTCAGCCGCAGCGTCATTCGAAGCCGCGGGCTGCTGGGCCGTCTGGCCCGCCGAGGTTGTGCTGTCCGCGGCAGGGTCGTCGCCACCAGACGTCGCAATACCGATGATGACGAACAGGGCGATCAGGCCCAGGAGCCAGAACCGCTTCTTCTTAAACCACGGTCGGCTGGCTTTGCGGTAAGCCTTGGCAGCCTTGGCCTGAGCCTTGGCGTCCTTCGCGGAGGTGAACTGCTGGTCCTGCATCGGGCTGCTCCCCGGCGCAGGAGGCGGAATGGTCGACATCGACTGTTCTCCTGTGACTGACTGATGGACTACGTCCACACAAAGGGCAGGCGAGTTGGACCAACTCGCCCAGAGTTGGGCGCGATACTTGCCCCCACCGCGGAGGATACCCACAGGCTTGACCGGCCACAAAGTCCGCCATCGTGGCTCTTTACCTCTACTAAACGTGCGCTATATCAACTTAAGCCCCTAGGCCACCGCCGATGGACGCTGCGGTTCGACCGACAAGCCGGGCCACCTCCGGTTCCGCGCCCGCGGCCGTCTCCCACGAGCATCCAGCGCTGGCGACGGACTGAGGTTCCCCCCCCCCCCCCCCCCCCCGGAGCGTAGAGGCATCCACAATGAGGATCGAGATGCCACAGAAGCGCAAGAAGTACGACCGGGAGTTCCGTGAGGGAGCGGTCCGGATCGTCGAGGAGACGAACAAGCCGATCGCGCAGGTCGCTCGAGATCTGGGCGTGAACGAGGGCACGCTGGGCAACTGGGTCCAACGCGCTCGTGCCGCACGCGAAGGTCATGGCGAGCTGTCCAAGGACGACTACGAGGAGCTGAAACGGCTCCGCGCCGAGGTCGCCGAGCTGCGGATGGAGCGCGATGTCCTCAAGCGATCCGTGGTCCTGTGGGTGAAGGAGGCGACGAAGTGAGCGTGGCACGCTTCATCGCCGACCAGAGGACCAACTACGCCGTGCCACACGACCGTCTGCGCGCTGCTCGGAGTCTCCGAGGCGTGGTTCTACAAGTGGATCAAGCGCGCGGACGGCCCGGGCGCCGCGAGCGGGCTGTTCACCGACACCGACCGGCGGCGCGACACCGTCGACCGGGCCGTGGCCGTCGCGTTTCGCAAGGCGGAGGGCCTGCACGGATCGCCCCGCCTGCGCGAGGACCTGCGCGAGGCCGGATGGCGGGTCAGCGAGAAGACGGTCGCCGAGTCGATGCGCCGTCAGGGCCTGGTGGCCCGCGTGATCAAGCGCCGCAGCGGCCTGACCAGGCAGGACAGGACCGCACCCAAGTTCCCGGACCTGGTGCGTCGCGACTTCACCGCGCCGGCGCCCAACGACAAGTGGGTCGGCGACATCACCGAGATCCCCACGGCCGAGGGCAAGCTGTACCTGGCCACCGTGATCGACCTGACTCGCGCCGGCTGCTCGGCGCCGCGACCAGCGCCCACCCCGACGCTGACCTGGCGTGCGCGGCGATCCGGATGGCCGTCACCGCTCGCGGCGGCAAGGAGGCGATCTGGCGCGAGGACGAGGCCAACCGCGTCATCTTCCACACCGACAGGGGCTCGACCTACACGGCGACCTCGTTCACCCGGCTCTGCGCCGACCTCGGGATCCGCCAGTCGATGGGCCGGGTCGGCTCGTGCTTCGACAACGCCGCCGCCGAGGCGTTCTTCTCCTCCCTGGAGTGGGAAGTCCTGTCCCGGCACGAGTTCGACACCCGGGCCCAGGCCCGGGCCGTCGTCATCGACTGGGCCTACGGGTTCTACAACCACCAACGCCGGCACAGCGCCGCTGGCATGATGTCCCCGGTCAACTACGAGCAGACCACCGCGACGCCCATCCCGGACGCCGCGTAGCCGCAAGCCCTCCACGATCTGGGGGGGAACCGCAGACCGCAAGAGCATCCAGGTCGGACCGGGCCGACCTAGGCCACCATCACCCACGCGCGTCCCGTGCGACAGACAGCGGAGTTCCAACCCCAACTTGGCACCACAGCCATTAACACGCGTACCGGCGTACTGGCCGACTTTCCGTAAGGGAATGTTGACGCACTTGTAAAGCGACGCTATACATGGCGCGGGGGTCCGCCCGCCGGCGTGCCGGCATCCATCCCAGTGCTGGGGAGCGGCGCTCCCCACCCACCCAAGGAGATACAAGGCAGTATGTCCAGATCCTTACGGGCCCGCGCCTTCGGCGGGGCCATGTCGCTCACCTGCGGCGCCGCTCTCATCGCATCCACCTTCACGGTGCCCGCCGCGGTCGGCACCGAGGCCCTCCCGGAGCTCATGCGGGAGGCCGACGAAGAGGCCAGCGTGGTCGAAGTCGTCGTCGCTGACGCCACCGAGCTCGACCGCCTCGTCGACACCGGCGCCGACCTGGACCACGCGGTCCACGACAACCCGGACGGCACCTACACCGCCCACGTCGTCGCCACCCCGGGCGAGGTCGCTGCCCTCGCTGCCTACGGCTTCAACATCGGTGACGTCGTGCACGACGAGGACGACACCGAGGCTGCGCTCGCCGAGCGCGAGGCGACCATCTCGGCCGCCCGCGCCGAGAACGCTGCGTTCGCCGCGGAGGTTGCTGCGTCGGCCGAGGTGGCCGACGTCAAGGTCATCCGCGCCGACTACTACACCAACTTCGGCCAGGGCTACCTCTCGGTCGAGGCGAAGTGGACCAACGGTCAGAACTCCACGTCGACGCTGCTCGTCGAGCGCGACAGCGGCCCCGGTACGGAGATCGGCTCCGGCGGCACCCAGAACATCACCCGCTTCGTGGACGCGAGCGTCTACATGTACCACCGCGGCGCATCGACCGTCTCGACCCGCCCGGACAAGATCCGGGTCACCAGCCCGAGCGGTGACAGCGTCGTCGTCGAGGTCACGGACTGGCTGCCGATCGAGGGCGACAGCATCTTCGGCCCCAACTACCAGACCGACTTCATCAACTCCTACCTCACCCCGACCGAGCTCTACCAGCGCATCCACGACCTGCAGGCCGAGTTCCCGCAGATCTCGGAGATCGTCGAGCTCCCCTACAAGACCAACGGCTACCGCCGCCTGGCGCAGGGCCTGCTCGGCACCGCGAACGCGAACCGGGTGGGCATCGACTCCAAGGCATGGGGTCACGAGGGGGGCAACGGCATCGTCGTCTCGACGGTCAACCCCGGCACCGCGAACAGCCCGCTGAACGTCTCCGTCAGCGGCAAGAACATCACCGTCAGCCTGGCGACCAACGCGAGCGGTGCCGTGACGAGCACGGCGGCGCAGGTGGCGGCGGCCATCAACGCCTCGCCCGAGGCGAGCGACCTGGTGACGGCCTACACCTACCGCGGCAACGCCGGCACCGGTGTCGTGGCGGCCGGCACGGCCACCCTCACCGACGGCCTGCAGGCGCCCGCTTCGGTCTCGCGCGAGCCGCAGACGGTCTACGCGCTGCGGATCGGCAAGGTCCGCGACGGCTCCAAGATGGGTGTCCTGGCCTACGCCCAGGAGCACGCGCGCGAGTGGGTCCCGCCGCTCGTGACGATCGAGGCCGCCGAGCGCCTGCTGCGCAACTACGCGCACGACGGCAAGACCAAGCAGCTGGTCAACAACCTCGACATCTGGATCGTGCCCTCGGTCAACCCCGACGGTGGTCACTACTCGTTCTACGACTACGCCTCGCAGCGCCGCAACATGACGCGGCACTGCGCGCTGACGGGCAACGCCGACTTCAGCGCCCGGAACTCGTGGGGCGTGGACATCAACCGCAACTACGACACCTACAGCCGGTTCGACGGCTACAACGGCGCCAGCTCCAGTTGCACCAGCGACACCTACGCGGGTCCCGCCGAGTTCAGCGAGCCGGAGAGCCGCAACATCGACTGGATCGCGGCCACCAACAGGAACATCAAGTTCTCGATGAACCTGCACAGCTCGGGCAACTACTTCATGTGGTCGCCGGGTGCGTACATCACCCCGGGTCGGATCTCGGCGCCGCGTCCGAGCCTGGCGGACGAGGCCTTCTTCTGGGGCGCCTCGTCGCGCATCCTCACCGAGATCAAGCGCTACCGCGGCATGTCGGTCACGCCGGCCCGCACCGGCCCGATCTCCGACGTCCTGTACTCGGCGGCCGGAAACTCCGGTGACATGCTCTGGTACAAGTACGGCATCTACGGCTGGAACTTCGAGGTCGGCACCCAGTTCCAGCCGCCGTTCGAGAACGCCAACCCTGCCGGCGCCTCGGCGCACGCGGAGTCGCAGGAGTACGCGAACGGTCTGATCGAGCTCATGCGCGTCGCGTACGACCTCGACAAGGATCACCAGAAGCCGAGCAGCTCGGTCGTCTCCAAGCCCAGCGCCACGCCCGGCATGATCGACGTCACGTTCGACGTGTCCGAGCCCGCCTCGGTCTTCTACACGCTGGACGGGTCCGCGCCCACCTTCGACTCCACCCTGTACGCCGCCTCCGGCGTCCGAGAGGGAGCGGAGACGATCACGGTTCCCAAGGGCACCACGATCAACTTCTTCTCGGTGGACGCAGCCGGCAACGTCGAGAAGAACTACCGTCCCGACGGCAAGGGGAAGAACTACAACAAGACGACCGTGAAGTGACGATCGCCCTGTGACGCGGACCGGCCGCGGTGAAAGCAGACGCTGACACCGCGGCCGGTCTATTGCTCGAGCAAGTTCCGTTCTACCCGGCTTAGCTCGCAACGACGCTGGCCGCCGCGAAGAACTCGGTAGGCATCGGATGGTCGAGCTGCCACGTCAGGGCGATGGGCCGACTCCCCGAATGGCTGACGTACCGCGCTGGGCCGAGAAAAAGGTAGGAGCTCGTCCCGAAGGCATCCTTCTGCTCCTGGCGGGCAAACAGCAGCACGTGGCTGAACCCATTGATGTATCGCTGCCCGGTCTTCGACTCGATAGAGGTCGTTGACTGCGACTCCCAGTGGAAGAGCGTCGGACTGATCGGGTAGTCCCGGTACATCGTCGTCGGCGAGTAGTTCACTTCTGACTTCTTCAGAGTGACAAAGAACGCGTCCACGTTGACCTCTGGCACGTAGAGGACACCCTCCCGGAACGAGTTGGGCTTGCGGCCATCAGGTGCCACATATCCCAGCGCCGCTAGGACCTCCTCCCGTTGGTAGCGCCCGTGGACTTGCAGCGGAATGCCCGCTAGCGGTCCGCTCAGAGCCACGGTGGACAGCCGCGCTCCATCGAACGAGACATCGATAACGCTGCGGAGCTCGTCCCGGAGACACGCCTCTCGCCGAAGGGCTTCGAGCCCGGCCTGGTAGCTCTCATGGCCACCCCCATCCGGCCAGAGCGAGAAGAACAGCATCTGCGCCAGGCGTTGCTCAACACTTGTCAACTCGTCATAGGGCGGGGCGTCATCAGCCAGCAGGCGGGTGTACCCTTGCGCGCGCTCACGGTCATTGACATGAGCAAAGGCTCGAACTCGCGCGAGGAGTCTGTCTTCAAGGACGCTCCCCTCGCGGGTGGGCAAGCCCGCGTCACGACGCAACTGGGTCCACGAGGTCCTCCCTTGCCGCACGATGTCGGCCAGTTCCAGTCCGGTCTCGTCCAGGAAGATACCCAGCTCAGCATCTCCTCGCGAGCGCAGTTCGGCCACGATCTTGTTCCACCTCGTCGTGACCTGCGACCGGATGTTCTCCAAGACGATCGTCTGGGACTGCTTATCCATGACGATCTGGCATCCAGCGGGCAGGAAGGGGAAGCCCCGTTCGAGGCCGTCCACGAGCGCCCTGCGGGAACTACCCGTCAAAGCTTTGAACTTGCCCTCGAAACTGAACTCCTTGCGGTGGTACCCGATGAAGTCCAATACCGTCAGGACAGCCTTCTCGGAGGTGCGGCGCAACCCGCGTCCGAGCTGCTGCAGGAAGATCGTGGCGCTCTCCGTTGGGCGAAGAAACAGGACGGTATCCACATCTGGCAGATCCAGTCCCTCATTGAAGAGGTCGGCAGCGAAGAGCACATTGACCCTGCGATCCCGAAGGTCGCGCAAGGCTTGGTCGCGCTCGTGGGGAGGGGTGTCTCCACTCACCGCGCGAGCTGGGATACCAGCGCGTGCAAACGCCTGCGCCATGAATCGGGCATGTTCCACACCAACACAGAAGCCCAACGCCCTCATCGCATGGGGGTCTGGGACCTTGTCGCGCACCTGCTGCAGGACGATTGCGGCCCTTGCGTCATTACCCGTGTAGAGGTTGGTGAGCTCCCCCTCGTCGTAACGGCCGCGCTTCCAGGAGATGCTCCGCAGGTCCGTGTTGTCTGCTACGGCGAAGTAGTGAAAGGGGCAGAGCAGGTCCGCTCCCAAGGCGTCCCACAATCGCAACTCCACGGCCGTTCGGCCATCGAAGAACTGCCGCACGTCCAGTCCGTCGGCGCGCTCGGGGGTGGCGGTGAGACCGAGCAGCTCCTTCGGCTCGAGGTGACGGATCAGCCGTCGGTAGGTTGATGCCTGGGAGTGGTGGAACTCGTCGATGACCACCACGTCGAACGCGTCTGGCGCGATGTTGTCGACTCCGTACGAGCTCAACGACTGGATGCTGGCGAAGACGTGCCGCCATCGCTCTGGCCTGGCTCCACCGACGTAGAGCTCTCCGAAGTCCCCGTCGGCGAGCACCTCTCGATACGTCCGTAGCGACTGCTCGAGGATCTCGCGCCGGTGTGCGACGAAGAGCAGCGAGGGCCGGTGCCCCAACGCTGAAAAGAGCTGCTGGTAGTCCAGGGCTGCAACGACCGTCTTGCCTGTGCCCGTGGCGGCAACCACGAGATTGGCATGTCGATCATGCTGCGTTCGCTCGGCTGTGAGCGCCTCCAACATCTCCTGCTGATAAGGGAACGGTCGCACCGCCAACCCAGACAAGGTCAAGGTGACACCTGAGTGCTGCCTCTTTCCACCAGCCTCTGCGAGCGCGTCGTCCAGACGGTCCCCGTCGCGGTCAGGGTCGTACAGCTCGTACGAGCGATCGTTCCAGTACGTCTCAAACGTCGCCTGGAACTTATCGAGCAGGCTGGGCGTGGCAATGCGTGACAATCGGACGTTCCACTCGACACCGTCGAGAAGCGCGGCACGCGACAGGTTTGACGAACCGACGTATGCGGTGTCGAATCCGGTATGCCGCTCAAACAACCACGCCTTGGCGTGGAGTCGTGTCCGTTGAGCGTCGTACTGAATGCGCACCTCGGCCCCAAACTCACGGACGAGGCGGTCGATCGCCTTTCGTTCGGTTGCTCCCATGTACGTCGTCGTGATCACCCGCAGGGGCACGCCGCGCTCGCAAAGGCGCGTGAGGTGAGGGGCAAGCAGACGCAGCCCGTACCACTTCACGAAGGCAATCAGCAGGTCAACACGGTCCGCCGTTTCCAGCTCCGCCATCAGCTCGAACCCCAAGTTCGGTTCGCCTGGAGCGTTGGTCAGCAAGGCCGCATCGCTCAAGGGCGTGGCCGGGCGCTGCACTTTTCGCGCCTTGGTCCCATCTGGCGGCGTGAGAGCAAGGAGCTGCCGGGCCGGCTCCGCCACAATGTCAGGAACAGCCTCGAGGGAATTCACTAGAGAGTTCACCAAGCTCAACTGTTGAGCTGGGTCCTTCACCGCCCTGAGGCGCTGATGCACGACGTCTCGCACGTGGCGCGCGAGCACTTCAGGAAGGTCCGCGCTATCGACGCGCTCAATCCGAGCCATCACGCCGTCATCCCCAGGAAGGCGCGACAAGAGCCCCGATGTCACTAGCGATTCGTAGATCCCTGGCTGCACGCCGTCAGCTTGCCAGGTCTGTCTCACAAACCACCGCAGCCGAGCAGTGAGTCGATTTACGAGAATGCCGGAGGGCCCGACACCATGCGGTGTCGGGCCCTCCGAGTCCTCCTCGATCAGCTGCAGCCGCTGGTGCTGCCGCAACCCTCGCAGACGTAGCACGAACCGGCCGGCCGCATCTTCGTGCCGCAGGTCATGCAGATCGGGGCGTCGTTCACCTTGCCGGCGAACTGCTCCATGAGCTCGGCGGAGGAGTGGATCTCGCCGCTGACCGCACGGGCGTCGGCCGCACCGGCGCCGGAGTTGTCCTCGACCTTCTCCGCCTTCTTGGCCTTGGGCTCAGGCTTGACGGCGGCGCTCTGGCTCAGCGTCTCGAGCTCGTCCTCGTAGTCCTCGTCACCGCTGTCGGACGTGACGGGGGCGTAGGAGCCGGTCTCGAGCTGGCGGGCCCGCTCCTCGGCGGAGTGGATGCCCATGAACGACCGGGACTCGAAGTCCAGGTAGTCCAGCGCCAGGCGACGGAAGACGTAGTCCATGATCGACTGCGCCATGCGCACGTCCGGGTCGTCGGTCAGACCGGCCGGCTCGAAGCGCAGGTTGGTGAACTTTTCGACGAAGGTCTCCAGCGGCACGCCGTACTGCAGGCCGATCGAGACGGCGATCGAGAAGGCGTCCATGACACCGGCCAGGGTCGAGCCCTGCTTGCCGAACTTGAGGAAGATCTCCCCCAGCTCGCCGGAGTCGTAGGTGCCGGCCGTGAGGTAGCCCTCGGCGCCACCGACCGCGAAGCTCGTGGTCTGGCTGGTGCGGCGCTTGGGCAGACGCTTGCGGACAGGGCGGTACTCGATGACCTTCTCGACCTTGGGCTCGGCCTCGTTCTCGGCCTTCTTGTCGTCCTTGGCGGCCTTGCCGTCGGACAGCGGCTGCCCGACCTTGCAGTTGTCGCGGTAGACCGCGAGCGCCTTCAGGCCCATCTTCCAGCCCTGGAGGTAGACCTCCTCGATCTCCTCGACGGTGGCCGACTCGGGCAGGTTGACCGTCTTGGAGATCGCGCCGGAGAGGAACGGCTGGACGGCCGCCATCATCCGGACGTGACCCATCGGGCTGATGGCCCGGGCGCCCATCGCGGTGTCGAAGACCTCGTAGTGCTCGGTCTTCAGGCCCGGGGCGTCGATGACGTGACCGTTCTCGGCGATGTACTCGACGATCGCCTCGATGGTCTCCTCGGTGTAGCCCATGCGCTTGAGCGCCCGCGGGATCGTCTGGTTGACGATGTGCATCGAGCCGCCGCCGACGAGCTTCTTGAACTTCACCAGGGAGAAGTCGGGCTCGATGCCGGTGGTGTCGCAGTCCATCATGAAGCCGATGGTGCCGGTCGGGGCCAGCAGCGAGGCCTGTGCGTTGCGGAAGCCGTTCTTCTCGCCCAGCTTGATGACGTCGTCCCAGGCCTTGGTGGCGGCCTTGTGGATCTGGCGGTCCATCGAGCCGAGCGTGCGCAGCTCGTCGTTGGCGGCCTGGTGCTTGCGCATGACGCGCTTGTGGGCGTCGGCGTTGCGGGCGTAGCCGTTGTAGGGGCCGACGACCTCGGCGAGCTCGGCGGAGCGCTTGTAGGCGGCGCCCGTCATGAGCGAGGTGATCGCCGCGGCGACCGCACGGCCGCCCTCGGAGTCGTAGCCGTGGCCGGTCGCCATGAGCAGCGCGCCGAGGTTGGCGTAGCCGATGCCCAGCTGGCGGTAGTCACGGGTGGTCTGGCCGATCGCCTCGGTCGGGAAGTCAGCGAAGCAGATGGAGATGTCCATCGCCGTGAAGATCAGCTCGGTGACCTTCTCGAAGGTCTCCACGTCGAAGGTGTCGTCCTCGCGCAGGAACTTGAGCAGGTTGATCGAGGCCAGGTTGCACGAGGAGTTGTCGAGCGACATGTACTCCGAGCACGGGTTGGACGCGGTGATGCGGCCGGTCTCGGGGTTGGTGTGCCAGTCGTTGATCGTGCCGTCGTACTGGATGCCGGGGTCGGCGCACTCCCAGGCGGCCTTGGCCATCTTCTCGAACAGCTCGCGGGCGTCGACGGTGTCGATGACCGAGCCGTCGAGGCGGGAGGTCAGGCCGAACTCGGTGCCCTCCTCCACGGCGCGCATGAACTCGTCGGAGACGCGCACGGAGTTGTTGGCGTTCTGGTACTGGACCGACACGATGTCCTTGCCGCCCAGGTCCATGTCGAAGCCGGCGTCGCGCAGCGCGCGGATCTTGTCCTCCTCGCGCGCCTTGGTCTCGATGAACTCCTCGATGTCGGGGTGGTCGACGTCGAGCACGACCATCTTGGCCGCACGACGGGTCGCGCCACCGGACTTGATGGTGCCCGCGGACGCGTCGGCGCCACGCATGAAGGAGACCGGGCCGGAGGCGGTGCCGCCGGAGGACAGCAGCTCCTTGGAGGAGCGGATGCGCGAGAGGTTGAGGCCGGCGCCGGAGCCGCCCTGGAAGATCTTGCCCTCCTCGCGGTACCAGTTGAGGATCGAGTCCATCGAGTCGTCGACGGAGAGGATGAAGCACGCGGAGACCTGCTGCGGGCTCTTGGTGCCCACGTTGAACCACACCGGGGAGTTGAACGAGAAGATCTGGTGCACGAGCGCGTAGGTCAGCTCGTGCTCGAAGATCTCGGCGTCCTCCTCGGAGGCGAAGTAGCCGTTGTCCTTGCCGGCCTTGACGTAGGTGAGCACGACGCGGTCGACGAGCTGCTTCAGACCGGTCTCGCGCTCGGGGGTCCCCACGGCACCACGGAAGTACTTCGTCGTGACGATCGTCGAGGCGTTCGCCGACCAGAAGTCGGGGAACTCCACACCACGCTGCTCGAAGATCGTCTCGCCGGTCTTCCAGTTGGTCTGGACGATGTCCCGCTTCTCCCAGGTGACCTGGTCGTAGGGGTGGACGCCAGGGGTCGTGAAGATGCGCTCGATCTTCAGGCCCTTGCCGCCGCGTCGCGTGCGCGTCTTGGCCCCGGTCGTCTCCGTCATGAGAACTCTCCTCGTGGGTGTGGGTTTGCGTGGTTCAACGTGCTCGTGGGGCGGTCCGGTATGCAGTCCAGCACCGAGGTCCGACAGACCCGGCCGTGCACCGCGGCCCGGCCGCTAGGTGCGTTCCGGGCTGCTCGCCGGCTCCCGCTGGGCGTCCTGCTCGGCCCGCAGCAGGGTGATCGCGGCCTCGAAGTCCTCGAGGGAGTCGAAGGCCTGGTAGACCGAGGCGAAACGCAGGTAGGCGACCTCGTCGAGGCAGCGCAGCGGCTCCAGGATCGCCAGGCCGACCTCGTGGGCGTCGACCTCCGCCTGACCGAGCGAGCGGATCGACTCCTCGACCTGCTGGGCGAGGACCTGCAGCTGCGCCTCCGAGACGGGGCGCCCCTGGCACGCCTTGCGCACCCCGCTCATGACCTTGTCGCGGCTGAACGGCTCGGTGGCCCCCGACCGCTTGATGACCGCGAGCGTCGCGGTCTCGACCGTCCCGAAGCGACGCCCGCACTCGGGGCACTGCCGGCGGCGCCGAATGACCGTGCCGTCCTCCTGCACGCGGCTGTCGACGACCCGGGAGTCGGTGTGACGGCAGAACGGGCAGTGCATCTCTCGCCTCCTCGGCAGCGCGAAGCGAACACCCCCCGACGAGAGGCGTCCTGTGGGAACATCTGGGGACGGCCTGTGGAGGACGTGTGGGAACACGCCCTCCGGTTGTGCACAACATGTGGACGAACCACAGCGTTGTAACTACTAGATGTGGGAATCGTAGGCGCATCCCGCTACTAGATGCAACACCTCCGAGGGCCCAGTTGTGCCCGTGTCGCGCCTCTCCCGCGCCACCACTGGGATCGCGCCCGACGACGCCGCCGAGAACGCGGCGTGTCGCCGCACCCCGGCGTGTCGTCAGGGGATGATCGGCTGCTTGGTCTGGCAGTCGATCGGCGTGTAGCGGCGACCCTTGTCGTCCACGTACGGTCCGCCCACATAAGCACGGCATCCCGTATATCCGGCCCCCGGCTGGGGAGCCGGAGCAGGGGCAGGCTGGGGAGCTGGCGCCGGCTGGGGCGCCGGCTGCTGGGCGCGGCGCTGAGCCTCCGCAGCGGCGGCCGCCTCCTCGGCAGCCTTCCGCTCGGCCTCCTCCTTCGCCTTGCGCTCCGCCTCTTCCTTCTTCTTCCGCTCGGCCTCTTCCTTCTTCTTCCGCTCGGCATCTTCCTTCGCCTGCTGGATCTCGTCCTTCGCCGAGGCGGCCACGGCCTGCGCCCGCTCCTGCAGCACGGTCACGCGGTCGCGCAGTGCGTCCAGCTCCGCCGCGGTCAGCCCGGCGGCAGACAGCGTGCCCGCGTCCGGCTCGTCGAGCAGCGCCAGCAGCACGACACCGGCGGTCACCACCTCGTCGGCCGCCGACACCCGCTCCTCCGGCGCACCGGCCGAGGCCTCGAGGGCCACGACAGCCTCCTCGTGGTCGGCG